>NZ_JBFRGZ010000005.1:0-224188 GCF_052115605.1 Arthrobacter sp. 2MCAF15
AATGTACTAATGTACTGGGCACGTTCGGTGCCCTGTTCCTGAATCAGGGTATCCAGGGACTCCAGCCATTCGGCGGTCTCTTCCGGATCACGATCAGGCAGCTGGTTTGTCAACCCGCTGAGGATATGGGAGGTATCTTCTCCTGCAGCCACGTCCAACCTCTCTTTGAGCGCATCCATCGGCACCCTCAGCTCCGGGCAGGGTGACTGCCTGGGTTGAACGCGACGTGTGCGACATATCGGTTACAACAGCCCGGTCGTATGCGCCGGGCAAGGTCCAATCACGGTACGCCTGCCTGTAATCAGTCGGGCGGTTGCCCGCGCAGGCGTAGTCGTCATCAGCCACTCTAGCCGTGCGGGCAGACCGATGCGTAGCCGCCGCATGGACCCGTCGTCGTATTTCACGGGCATACTGGTTGTGTGACGAAGGGCTGCCCTGCAGCCTTCGGATCGGCCTGTGTGACGCAGAATATGGCGGATCGCGGGGTCAACAGCTTGAAGCGAGAGCTCAAAGGGTGTTGGCTTGGAGTAATGGAAATCACTAGTGCCATTGAAAACATGAAGCAATTCACAAAACATAGGAGCAACACGTGAGCGAGGCCGACGCCGCCACTTCGGTAAATGTGGCGGAGAAACTGGGTTTCAAAGACGGGGACCTGATTCAGGAATTCGGTTATGACGACGACGTCGACTTCGACTTGCGTGACGATATCGAAGATCTCACGGGCTCTGAACTGCTCGACGAGGACGATCACGAAGTGGTCGACGCCGCCATTCTGTGGTGGCGGGCAGGTGACGGAGACCTTGTCGACACCTTGGTCGATTCGCTGACCACCCTCACCGAGGGCGGCGTCGTATGGGTCCTGACTCCCAAGTCGGGCCGCGACGGCTACGTGTCGCCGGCAGACATCCAGGATGCCGCCCCCACCGCGGGACTTCACTACACCACCTCCGCCGGCGTCTCGAAGGACTGGAGCGCCACCCGTCTGGTCACGCGGAAGAACAAGTGACCCAAGCGGTCCAGCATGAGGCCGCGGCGCTGCCCGCCGTGACGCCAGTTCCCGGCGTCGGGGATTCCGCACCTGAATTCGAGCTTGTTAATCAATATGGCGAACCGGTGCGCCTCTCGGATTTCCGCGGACGCAATGTCGTGGTTGTCTTTTATCCCTTCGCTTTCTCCGGCATCTGCACCGGGGAGCTGTGCGAAATCCGGGACAACCTGGCTCTGTTCGAGGACGCCAACGCCGCGGTGCTGGCAGTCTCGGTGGACAGCAAGTTCGCCCAGCGGGCCTACGCCGAAAAGGAAGGCTACGATTTCGACCTGCTCGCCGACTTTTGGCCGCACGGCGCGGTGGCATCGGCCTACGGGGTGTTCGACGCCGACAGCGGCATGGCACTGCGCGGCACCTTCATCATCGACGCGGCGGGAATCGTCCGCTACGTCGTGGTGAATCCCCGCGGCCAGGCCCGGGACCTCGGCGAATACCGGGCCGCCCTCGCGGGGCTCGGCGGGAATTGATCCGGTGAGGCAGCGGCGGCCAGGAATCGGCATGACAGGATTTGCCAGCCTCCCGCCCGTCACGGCCGCCGAAGCCGGCGGCGATACACCAGCGCAACTCCTGCAGGGCGAGCTCGAGGTCCTGCAGGACATCCGTGGCGTCCTGTCCGGGGGACAGTTCACCGTGCTGACCGGCGCCGGCCTGAGCACGGATTCGGGCATTCCGGATTACCGCGGGCCCGGCGCCGCGCCGCGGATGCCCATGACCTACCAGGAGTTCATCGGCGAACCGGGGAACCGGCAGCGCTACTGGGCCCGCAACCACATCGGCTGGTCGCACCTGCGCCGGGCCGATCCCAATCACGGCCATGCGGCTGTAGCCCGGCTGGAACACCGGGGACTGCTTACCGGACTCATCACGCAGAACGTGGACCGCCTCCACGAGGACGCCGGCAGCATCAACGTCGTGGACCTGCACGGCCGGTTCGACCAGGTTGTCTGCCTTGACTGCCACCGGAGATTCAGCCGCCGGATGCTGGCCGGGATCCTGGAGGAACTGAACCCCGGGTTCCTGGAACGGGCGGAGGCGGCCGGCGCCATTGAAATGGCCCCGGATGCCGATGCCACGGTCGAGGACTCCGAACTGATCGAATCCTTCGTCGTCGCCCGCTGTCCCGCCTGCGGGGGCACCCTGAAACCAGACTTCGTGTACTTCGGCGAAAACGTGCCCAAGGACCGTGTCGAGCGCGCGTATGCCATGGTCGACGCGGCCCGGGCGCTCCTGGTGGCCGGCTCGTCGCTCACAGTAATGAGTGGCCTGCGTTTTGTCCGCCACGCGGCGAAGCAGGGCAAGGCCGTGGTCATCATCAACAGGGGACCGACCCGCGGCGACGACCTCGCCACCATCAAGCTCGACTCCGGCGTCAGCGGCGCCCTGAGCTGGCTCGCCGCCGAGCTGCCGCCACTGTAGTCCGCCGCTGCAGGAGGGAGCGGGCCGATTGGCGCTGGGACCGTGGCATCCGGTACAGTTGCTGTTCGTTGGTTGAAGCGCTTGGGCGTGGATACCGCGGTTTTGGGTCTTTAGCTCAGCTGGTAGAGCGCCACGTTTACACCGTGGATGTCATCGGTTCGATCCCGGTAGGACCCACCACAAGAAACCCCGTCGTTCGAACCAAAAGGTCTGCAACGACGGGTTTTGTGCGTATATACCACAGCGGTGGTCGGGTATAGTTAGGTGATTTGTTCAGCACCCGAGAAACCCCTGGGGGACCACCATGTTCTACGGCGTCACGCGCTACAGCCTATTTTCACCCGGATCGCCGTCGTGGAAGACGTCTCGCAGCGGGGTCTTCAAGACCCCGGAGGCGTACCAGAACTATCTCTTCTCGGAGCAGCGCCTACAGATGCGCGCGGACGTTTTCTTCGGGAAGTCCGTGCCCGCGCTGGCAGCCATGGCCGAGAACCATGACTACAAGCATTTCGTACTCTATTCAGAGTTGCTGCCGGAGCGCCATAAGCAACTGCTGTTCTCTGCAGCCAGCGAACACCCCTTCCTGATCCCCGTGGAGTGGAACAAGACGGTCCGCGGAACCGGCATCGAGGAAGTCACCACCCTTATTGAAGAAGACCTCGCCGGCAAATTCGGAGCGGACGAGGACGTCCAGCCCGTGATGTGGTTCCGCCTCGATGACGACGACGTACTCGCCGCTGACTATCTGACGTGCCTGGAAAGGTACCGGTCCGCGAATCACATCGGGATGGCGATCTCCTTTGGCCTGGGCCTGACGGCGTATCGGGGGGATCACGAACTCGTGAATCTTCGGGAGTTCTACCATCCGAAGTCGGCACAGGGAATGGCATTCGTGTCGGCATTCGACCCGCGCGAAGGCCGCTTCTCCGTGAGTACGCCCGGCCATCACCACAAGGTTGACACTGTGATGCCGACCATTCTGGACTCGAGCGATCACATGTTCTTCCAGATTCGTCACGGTGACCAGGACTCGACGCTGAATTCGACGCCGCATGAGCGCGTTGCGGATTCACTGGCGCGCCTTGAGAAGCTGCCGGTGGTGCGGGCCGCGGATGTTTCCGCAGAAAAATGGCCGAGTCTGATCGAGGATATCGTCGCCGGTGAGTCCGGAATACATGAATTGTCGGCGCCGGGTGCCGAACCCCTGCAGCTTACGGCGGATACTGTGCTCACGTTTCCGCTGAGGGCAGACGCGGGGCTGGTTGAGTTTGAATTCGAGTTCGAATCCGCAGCAAATCTTCAGGGTGGCTTTGCCGAAGTCTCGTATGATCTCCAGGGCGCAGATGAACTGGATGTGTCCACCCTGGGTTTGAAGCGGAACTCCAAGCTTGGCCTGAGCCGCCAGGCTTGGTCGCGGAAATCAAACGGACTGGTGCGCCACAGCATACTCATGCCCGAGGGCGTCAGCATTTCCGGTATCACGTTGACGGGCAAGAACCGTCAGCCGGCCGACGTCTTCATCCGCTTGCGCCAGCCCCGGGTCGTGGCGGTACACGCCGCCGGCTAAGAATTGAGGCCCGATACCGGTCCCGGGACGCCGGTCCCGGATTCGGCTGGGGACTGCCGCCCGCATCCGGTCCCCGAAAATGTCGGTGCCCCACCCTAGCGTGACAGGCATGGAGCACGTGATGGTGAAGACCGGCCCGGACGGGCGGCCCCTGGCGGTAGTACGCGGGGGCAGGGAGTGGATGATCGGGGCCGAGCCGGTGCGCTGGTTCGAGCGCGTCAGCTGGTGGGAGGCCGAGCGCCGGATGCCCAAGGGCCTTAGCCGAGTTGACGTCGAGGTTTGGCAGGTCCAGGCAAGGCTCGGCCGCAACCACGGGTCGGCCCTGACCACCATGGAATTGATCCGGGACGGCCTCGGCGGCGGATGGCGGCTTCGGGGGGCTGTCGCGGACGCCGCATAGGCTGCAGCGGGCGGGAACGAGCCGGACACTGGCCGGGCCAGAAAACCGGGCATTGGAAAAGCCTTCCACCGCGACTATTGGGGGATGCCGCGGTGGAAGGCTTGTAATGAATATACCGTGAACGTTTGGAAATGTGAAACACCGCCAGGGTTTCAGCGCGGCATAATTACGCCAGTCGCTGGCCTAATCAGTGCCAATGGATCCCTCCCGCCTAGGATGTTTGCATGACCGCCACGCATGCCCGCCGAATCGCCAGAGTCCGCCCCGTTTCCCGCGCCACCGAGGACGAACACTTCTTCGTTTCCAACGACGCACCGGACTTTGAGAGCGCGGCCGGCAAGGCGTGGACGGTGACCGCCACCCCGTTCCCCGGGTCTCCGGCCAACGCCGGCAGCCCGCACCGCAGCGGCTGGGAACTCGGCGCAACCGTGGATGAGGCATCATTCACGTTCCTCTCACCCAGTGTCCCGGCCAACGTCTTGGGCATGGCCCACAACACCGGCCGCCCGGGCCGCGACCTGCCGCCGCAGGCCTTCCACAAGGCGACCACCAGCGTGGTGGGCCCGGGGGACGCAATCGAACTGCGGCCGGGCGTGGGCCTCGTCGAGCCGGAGGCCGAACTGACAATCGTCGTCGGGAGCAAGGCCCGCGGCCTGACGCCCGGCAATGCCATGAGCGCCATTCTGGGTTACACCATTGGAAACGACGTATCCGCCAGGGACCTGCAGGCATCCGATGAACTGTGGATCAGCGCCAAGAGCCAGGATACGTTCACACCCGTGGGCCCATGGATCGTCACGGACCTGGCGGGTGAAGACCTGGCAATCGGCATCGAGCACAACGGAGCCCAGTTGAAGGCGGCCAGTTCTGCCGACCTTGGCTGGAAGGTGGAGGAGATCCTCACCTACCTGACCTCGTTCATGACGCTGCACGCCGGCGACCTGGTGCTGACAGGGTTCCCGGCCGAGTGCGCGCCCCTCGCTGCCGGCGACACCGTCACCTGCCAGATTGCAGGCATTGGCGAACTGACCAATCCCGTGGTGGCCGCTGGCTGACGGGCCGGCGGTCTCCAGCGAAGAGCGCCGAAGTGCGGGCAGCGGCCAGCGGGCCCGAGCGGGCCCGGCCGCCGACACATGCGGTGCATTATGATGGTTAGTGTTCAGCTGACTGGACGGCATTTGAATGAGTGGCGCGGCGACTTGCGCGCGATACCTGAAGGAGAATCATGGCCGATTCCCGAGTTCCCCGAACCTCCGAAGGATTGGGGAGCGCGTCACCTGCACCGGCCGTCACCCGAGCCGCCGCTGTGCTTGAGGCCCTGGCCGCATCGGCGACCGGACGCCTGACGCTCAGTGATCTGGCCAGGGAGCTGGGAATCCCGAAGTCCTCAACGTCCAACCTGCTCCTCGCCCTCGAGGAGGCCCGCCTGATCAACCGCCAGGGCGCGGACTTCACCCTCGGGCGCAAGTTGGTTGAGCTGGGTGCGGCCTACCTGAGCCGCCTCGACGAGGTCCAGGAGTTCTACCGCTTTTGTGAGCAGGCTCCGACACTGTCGGGCGAGACTGTCCGCATCGCCATGCTGGACGGAACAAATGTCATCTATCTGGCCCGCTACGAAGGGCACCCGGCGGTACGCCTGACGTCCAACATCGGCGACAAAATGCCGGTGTCCCTCTGCGCCGTGGGCAAGGCCCTAATTGCGCGACTGCATGACCATGACGTCGAGGACATGTTTCCGGACGACGCCGAACTGCCGGTCCTGACGCCGAAGTCGCTGCGCACCGGAGCCGAACTCAAGGCCCAGCTCGAAGTCATCCGGTCACAGGGCTACGCCTTCGAGGACGAGGAATCCACCACTGGCGTCGTGTGCCTGGCCGTGGCCGTCCCCACGCGCGGCGCACATGGTCCAAGCCTTGGCCTCTCGGTCACGGCGCTCAAGGCGACCTACTCGGATGAACAGGGCGCCATGATGGTCAAGGAACTCAGGGACCTCGCCCGGTCCCTTGGCAACCCCATGGGCTAGGGCCCATAACGCCGGGTCGTCCTGGGTCATCACGAATAAGTCTGATTATTCATTGGCTAGCCGATCACTATGCTGTACTCTGTTCAACATAGTGATCGACTCCTTGAGGGGTTGCTCACATCCCACCAGGCCAACGGGGTTCTGGAGTGTTCTTGAGGGAGTGCTTGTGACAACTCGTACTAATACACCGCTGGCTGACACGGACGGCGCCGTCGTCGATCCGGAACAGCTGCGACGGGCAACGCTTGCCAGCTCTGTAGGCTCCGCTCTGGAGTACTACGACTTTTATATCTATGGCCTGGCCTCGGCCCTCATCTTCGGCCCGCTGTTCTTCGCGCCGCTCGGTGAGGACGGAGCCCTGATCGCCTCCTTCGCCACATATGGCGTCGGATTCGCGGCCCGGCCCTTCGGCGGCATGGTCTTCGGCTACATCGGCGACCGATTCGGCCGCAAAATGGTCCTCATCCTCACCATCGGCCTGATGGGCACCGCCAGCTTTGCCATCGGCCTGCTGCCGACGTACGAACAGGCGGGCATGCTGGGCGCCGTACTCCTGGTGATCCTGCGTATCTTCCAGGGCCTGGGTGCCGGCGCGGAACAGGCAGGCGCCACCACGCTGATCTCGGAGGTCGCACCGCGCCGCCGTCGTGGATTCTTCGCAGCTCTCCCGTTCGTCGGCATCCAGCTGGGCACCCTGCTCGGCGCCGGAACGTTTGCCCTGATTGCCATGGCCGACAAGGCCGTTCTGCAGGGCTGGTTGTGGCGGGTGCCCTTCCTGGCCAGCGTGTTCCTGATTCTGGTGGCCCTCTTCATACGGCTCCGCCTGAAGGAAACGCCGGTGTTCCAGGAGTTGGAGAAGCACAAGAATGTGGCCAAGAACCCCATTGGCCAGCTGTGGAAGCACTCAAAGAAGAACGTGCTGATCGGCATCGGCCTCCGGATGGGCGAGAACGGCAATTCATCGATCTATTCCGCCCTGCTGGTCGCCTTCCTGGCGGCAAAGGATGGAGTCTTCCCCGGCGACAAGTTCATCGGCCCGGTCGGCCTGCTCATTGCCGCAGGGTTCGCAGCCGTCATGGTGATCGCGTTCGGCGCGCTCTCCGACAGGATCGGCCGCGTGCCGGTCTACCGCTATGGTGCGCTCTTCCAGGCGCTCATCGCGCTGCCGGCGTTCTACCTGGTGACACTGGGCAACGTCACGCTCGTCTGGGTTGTCATGGTGGTGGGCATCRCCCTCGGTGTTCAGTCCATGCTCGGCCCCCAGTGCCCGCTGCTGCCCGAACTCTTCGGCTCGCAGTACCGCTTCACCGGAGTGGCCATGAGCCGGGAGTTCTCGGCGGTCCTGGCCGGCGGACTGGTCCCGCTGGTAGGCGCCGCGCTGCTGGCCGCCACGGACCATTCCTGGCTGGTGCTCGCCATCTACTCGCTGGTGCTCGCGCTGATCTCGTTCGTCACCACGTTCTTCACGCCGGAGACGGTGGGACGCGACCTCGTCCTCATTGAGGACGCAAGCTAGGCGTACCCGAGCAACAGATCCGCAAGCCGCGGCCCCTTCCTGCCAGGAAGGGGCCGCGGCTTTTTGTGCGACACGGGAAGCGTCCGGCGACGCGCAGAATACCGGGCGCTACCGGAATACCGGCGTCGACAGGCAGGATGCGCGGCGCAGTTGGGAATGCGCGTCGCCAGGCGGGGGTTGCGTCGCCGGCCAGGACTCGCGTCGCCAACCGGGAGTGCCCGACCCTGGAGCGCGCCGACGCAAAGGGCGGCCCGTCCGTTTCCGGAAGGGCCGCCCTGGGTGGTGATGCTGCGGGGCAGCGGCCTAGTAGAAGTGCACCGTGTCCACGAGGTGGGGCAGTTCGCCGCCGTCGAGGTAGGTCCGCAGGTTGCTGGCGAAGCGCTCGGCGATCAGCCGGTTTTCGGCCGCGCTGAGGGCCGAGGTGTGCGGGGAGACCATGACCCGGGGGTGGGACCACAGCGGGCTGTCCTGCGGCAGCGGCTCCACGGCAAACACGTCCAGGCAGGCGTAGGAGACCTGGCCGTTGTCGAGCGCTTCCAGGAGCGCCTCTTCGTCCACCACGGTGCCGCGGCCCACGTTCACGAAGACGGTACCGGGCTTCATGGCAGCGAAGGCCTCGCGGCCGAAGAGCTTCTCCGTGTATGGCGTACCGGGAAGGGTATTGACGACGGCGTCTGCCGTGGCCAGCAGGCCCGCCAGGCCGTCGTTGTCCGTGACCTCCTCGATCCCGGCGATGGCTTCCACGGTCCGCTTGGTGCCGCTGACGCTCATGCCCAGGGCACGGGCAATCCGTGCCGTCTCGAGCCCGATCTCGCCCAGCCCGGTGACCACCAGGCGGGAGCCGTTGACCAGGCGGGTAGGGGTGCGGAGCTCGGGCCAGACCTTGGCAGCCTGGTCCTGGGCCAGTTCGGCGCTGCGCTTGAAGCCGTTGAGGATGCCGAAGACGGCGAACTCGGCGAGCGGCAGGGCATGCACGCCGGCCGAGGTGGTGACCTTGAACTTCTGCAGCGTCTCGGCGTCCAACCCGGATGCCTTCACGGCACCGCCGGCGCCGGCCGCCATGGCGTGGATCCACTCAAGCCGGGGATTGCTGCCTGCGATCCGGGCAAGGCCCGCCGGGCTTTCGTTGGGGAGCCCATACAGCACCTGGGCCTTGTTGAGCATGTCCCAGTAGCGCTCCTCCTGCTCCGGCGTCCTGCGGAAGTCTGGATCTCCCGAGTGGTCTGCGGGAAAGCGTTCCGGCGGCAGGAGGTCGGGCTCGTAGAGGACGGTCACGGACGGATCTACGGCGCGGATGCGTTCCACAAGCTCTGCTTCGAGCGGGACGGCGATCGCGACGGTGGTTTTGGTCGTCATAGTGTTCATCATACTGAATGGAGGCTAGAATGCTGAACAGATTTCAAAGATTGACTACGACAGATTGACCACGACGAAGTGAGGCAGCATGGAGATGGACCGTAAAGAAGCCGGCTTTGTCGGCCTGGGACTGATGGGCGCGCCGATGGCCGCCAACCTCCTCGCGGCAGGCTGGGCCGTCACTGCCTGGAACCGCTCTTCACCAGCCTTGGACGCCTTTGAGGCCCTCGGTGGCTCCCGTGTGGCGGCCGTCGAGGCGCTCCGGGACCAGCCGGTAATTGTCTTCATGCTCCCGGATCTGTCCGACATTGAGGATGCGAGCATCGCCCTCCTGACGGACTGGGCCGCCAGGCCGCCCGCCCCCGGCACCGCCGTGGTGGTCATGAGCAGCGTCTCGCCCTCTGCGGTCAAGGAGTTCGGGAAACGGGTCGTGACGGCGAGCGGAGGCAACGCCGTCGTCGTCGATGCGCCGGTCAGCGGCGGGACGAAAGGTGCGGTTGAGGGAACCCTCGCCATCATGGCCGGCGCCAGCGAAACCGACTTCCGGCGGCTCCTGCCGCTCTTTGGCTCAATGGGCGGCACCGTGCGGCGGCTGGGGGCGCTGGGCTCGGGGTCGCTCGCCAAGGCATGCAACCAGCTGATCGTGGGAAGCACGACGGCGGCGCTCGCCGAGGCCGCCGAGCTCGCCGAACGCTCCGGCATGGACGTGGCGGCCCTCTACGAGGTGCTCGCCGGCGGCCTGGCCGGCAGCCGGGTCCTCGAGGTCGTGGGCCCGAGGCTCGCCGCGAAGGACTACGAACCCACCGGCCCCGCCAAGTTCATGCACAAGGATCTGTCCTTCGTGCTCGAAAGCGCCGACGCCGTCGGTGCCGCGGTGCCGATGGCCTCCGCCGGCGTCGAGCTCTACGCGGAGCTCAAACGCCAGGGGCTGGGGGACCGGGACCTTGCCGTCGTACGGCAGACCATCTCCAATCTCAGCGACAACGCCAGATACAACACAACAGACAACACATCAGTCAAGACCAATTGAGGATCAGCAAACCATGAGTGGACTTTTTGACCTGACGGGGCGGGTGGCCCTGGTGACCGGTTCGAGCCGGGGGATCGGCAATGCGCTGGCCCGGGCGCTGGCGGATGCCGGGGCCACGGTGGTGCTTAACGGCATCAACGGCGAGCGGCTCAAGGCCGCGGAGGCGGCGATGGCCGCGGACTACCCGCCGGGGCGGGTGCACGGCTGCGCGTTCGATGTCACCAGCGATACCGAGGCCGCCCGGGGCATCGCCTGGGTGGAGGAGCACGTGGGGGCGCTGGAGATCCTGGTGAACAACGCCGGGATCCAGCACCGGGTCCCGATGCTGGAGCTGGATGTGGCGGACTGGGAGCGGGTGATCTCCACGGACCTGACCAGCGCGTTCCTGGTCGGGCGGGCGGCGGCCCGGCACATGATTGGCCGGGGGCGGGGCAAGATCATCAACATCTGTTCGGTCCAGACCGACCTGGCCCGGCCCACGATCGCCCCGTATGTGGCGGCCAAGGGCGGGCTGCGGAACCTGACCCGGGCGATGACCGCGGAGTGGGCGGGGTCCGGGCTGCAGATCAACGGGATCGCGCCGGGCTACATCCACACCGAGATGACCCAGAACCTGGTCGATGACGAGGCGTTCAATGCCTGGATCCTGGGCCGGACCCCGGCGCACCGGTGGGGGACGGTGCAGGACCTGGCCGGGCCCGCGGTGTGGCTGGCCTCGGACGGCTCGGACTTCGTCAACGGCCAGACCATCTTCATCGACGGCGGAATGACGGTGGTGGTCTGATGGGCGGCAACACAGCACTTCCCGAGGCAGCGGCCGGGTCTGTCATCTCCGAATCTGACATCTCCGAGTCGGCCCTGCCCGGGGCTGTCCTGTCCGGGACGGGCCTGCCTGTTTCGGGCCTGGCGGTGGTGGCCCACGCGGCCGGTGACCTGCGGATCGAGGACGTGGCGCTGGCGGCGCCGGCCCCGGATGAGGCCGTCGTCGAGGTGGCGTACGGCGGGATCTGCGGCTCGGACCTGCATTACTGGCTGCACGGCGCGGCGGGCGAGTCCATCCTGAGGGCACCCCTGGTGCTCGGGCACGAGGTCTCCGGCACGGTGGTCCGGGCCGCGGCGGACGGCACCGGGCCCGGTCCGGGCACGGCCGTGGCGGTGCACCCGGCCACGCCCGGCCCGGGCCCGGCCCGGTATCCGGCGGACCGGCCCAACCTGTCCCCGGGCTGCACCTACCTGGGCAGCGCGGCCCGGTTCCCGCACACCGACGGCGCGTTCAGCCGGTACGTGAACCTGCCGGTGCGGATGCTCCGGGCGCTGCCCGCGGACCTTGGGCTGCGGACCGCGGCGCTGATCGAGCCGGCGGCCGTCGCCTGGCACGCCGTCGCCCGCGCCGGGGACATCGCCGGCAAGACCGCCCTGGTGATCGGCAGCGGCCCCATCGGCGCCCTGGCCGTCGCGGTCCTCAAACGCGCCGGCGCCGCCCGGATCGTCGCCGTCGACATGCACGCCAAGCCGCTGGACATCGCCCGTGCCGTGGGAGCCGACGCCGTCCTCCAGGCGGACGACGCCGAGGCGATCGCCGCCGTCGAGGCCGACGTCGTGATCGAATCCTCCGGCAACCACCACGGCCTGGCCTCGGCCATCCGGGGTGCCACCCGCGGCGGCACCGTGGTGATGGTCGGCCTGCTGCCCACCGGTCCCCAGCCGGTCCTGATCTCCCTGGCCATCACCCGCGAACTCGACCTCAAGGGCTCCTTCCGCTTCAACGACGAAATCGACCACGTCATCGCCGCCCTCACCGACGGATCGCTGCAAATCGACCCCGTCATCACCCACACTTTTTCGCTGGACCGCGGACTGGAAGCGTTCGAGACTGCCAGGAATGCGGCGGTGTCCGGGAAGGTCCTTCTCGACTTCGGGCCGGCCCCGGAGTGAGGCGGTCCGCCGGCGGTGCGCTACCGGCGCTCGAGCGGAACGAACACCCGCGGCTGGTTCTTCCAGCTCGGCTCCATCTCGGAAATGGTGTCGCGCATGATCCGGTTCGAGGCCTCGCGGGCGGCGGTGGCCTCCCCGGCGGCGATGGCTTCGGCGACCTCCACGTGCCACTGCAGCGCCGTCTCCCGCGGGTGGTCCGGCATGAGGCCGTGGATGGTGCGGCCGGTCAGGGTCTCGGTGACCTGCCCCACCATGTTGGCGAACATCTCGTTGCCGGAGCCGGTCAGCAGCAGGGAATGGAACAGGATGTCCAGCTCCAGGAACCGGGGCACATCCCCGGCCTGCCCGGCGTCCCGCATGGCGTGCGAGACCTCCACAAGTTCCCTGCGGAGCTCCTCGGGGGCGTTGGCAGCTGCCAGTTCGGCGGCCACCGGCTCTACGGCGGTGCGGAGCTCGGCCAGGGAGCGCAGCTGGGCGCCACGGCCCTCGCCGGCCAGGCGCCAGCGGATCACGAGCGGATCGAAGGGATTCCACCGGTTGGAGGGCAGCACCCGGATACCGACGCGCTTGATGGTCTCAACCAGGCCCAGGGACTGCAGGACGCGGACCGCCTCCCGGACCACCGAGCGGGAGACCTTGAGTTCGTCCTCAAGATGCTCGGCAAGCATGACGTGCCCGGCCGGAAGCTCGCCGGCCACGATCCGGGTCCCGAGGTGCTCAATGGCACGATGGTGGAGGCTCGTTGACATAGTCGTAAGCATAATGCTGCAAGCCTCGCCCGGGCCGATCGGCGGCCCGGGCGCAGGTGATCATAGACTGTTTGTGACGCGCAGTATTCCGCTACGTGGGCGCTGCTTTCCCGCAGCCCGCGGAAATACATATGGTTTATGTACAGCCACAAAAATCCCAAGGGCGGGTCCGCCCTCTGCGGTGCACCTTCCCGAGTCCTAGTTGAACGTCGCACATGAATCGCCGTACACAGATGGCGTACAGAAATGAATTGGAGTTTTGATGTCAGCACACATCGGTGTCACCGGCCTTGCGGTGATGGGGGCCAACCTCGCACGCAACCTGGCCCGGAATGGCTTCACCGTTGCCCTGCACAACCGGTCCGTGGAGAAGACAGACGCCCTACTCGCTAAGCACGGCGACGAGGGCGACTTCGTCCGCACGGAAACCCTCCAGGAGCTCGTTGATTCGCTGGAGAAGCCGCGCCGCGTGCTGATCATGGTCAAGGCCGGCAAGCCGGTCGATTCCGTGATCGAGCAGCTCGAGCCGCTCTTGGAAGCGGGCGACATCATCATCGACGCCGGCAACTCGCACTACGAGGACACCCGCCGCCGCGAGGCTGCCCTCGCCAAGAAGGACCTGCACTTTGTCGGCATCGGCGTCTCCGGCGGTGAAGAAGGCGCCCTCAACGGCCCCTCGATCATGCCCGGCGGCTCCAAGGAGTCCTACGACGCCCTCGGCCCGCTGCTGGAAAAGATCGCCGCCCACGTCGACGGCCAGCCCTGCTGCGCATGGATCGGCACCGACGGCGCCGGCCACTTCGTCAAGATGGTCCACAACGGCATCGAATACGCCGACATGCAGGTCATCGGCGAGGCCTTCGACCTCCTGCGCTCCGGCGCCGGGATCGAACCGGCCGAGCAGGCCAAGATCTTCGAAGAGTGGAACAAGGGCGACCTCGCCTCCTTCCTGATCGAAATCTCCGCAGAGGTCCTCGGCCACGTCGATGCCAAGACCGGCAAGCCGTTCGTCGACGTCGTGGTGGATGCCGCCGGCCAGAAGGGCACCGGCCGCTGGACGGTCATCTCCGCGCTCGAGCTCGGCTCCCCGACGTCGGGCATCGCCGAGTCCGTCTTCGCCCGCGCCCTGTCCTCGCAGGCCGAGCAGCGCGTCCTGGCCCAGGAACTGCTGGCCGGCGGCGAGGCCGCCGTCGAGGTCCCTGAGAGCTTCGTCGAAGACGTCCGCCAGGCGCTCTACGCTTCCAAGCTGGTTTCCTACGCCCAGGGTCTGGACATGCTCACTTCCGCGGCCAAGGAATACGGCTGGGACCTGAAGCTGGATGAAATCGCTTCGCTGTGGCGCGGCGGCTGCATCATCCGCGCCGAACTGCTCAAGGAGATCACCAAGGCCTACGCCGCGGCGGAAAAGCCGGCCAACCTGCTCTTCGCACCGGCGTTCACCAAGGCGATCGCCGACGTCCTCCCGGCCTGGCGCCGTGTGGTGGCCACCGCGGTGCAGCTCGGCATCCCGGTACCGGTCTTCTCCTCCTCGCTGGCCTACTACGACGGCCTGCGCCGCAAGCGCCTGCCGGCCGCCGTGATCCAGGGCCAGCGCGACCTCTTCGGTGCGCACACCTACGGCCGGGTCGACGCCGAGGGCACTTTCCACACCCTCTGGGGCGAGGACAAGTCCGAGATCGAGGCAGTGGACACGCACTAGTCCGCACCGCGAACGGCCGGCGCTTCCCGATACTGTGGGAGGCGCCGGCCGTTCGTGTTTCCGCGCCGCACCCGCCCCAGACGTTCAGCACCCAGTTCAGCACCGAGTTCAGCGCCCAAGGAGTTCTGCCCATGCCCCAGCCCGTAGCGTTTGTCACCGGTGCGTCCACCGGGATCGGCTTCGAAACCGCGAGGAAGCTGGCCGCGGCCGGCTTCACCGTCTACGCCGGTGCCCGCCGGGTGGAGAAAATGGAACCTCTGAAGGCCTCCGGCGTCAACGTGGTGGCCCTGGACGTGACGGAAGAGGAGTCCATGAGCACCGCCGTCGGGGAAGTGCTGGCCGCGCACGGCCGCATCGACGTCCTGGTCAACAACGCCGGCTACGGGACGTACGGCTCGCTCGAGGAAGTGGAGCTCGCCGAGGGGCGGCGGCAGTTCGACGTCAACGTCTTCGGCCTCGCCCGCATGACCCAGCTCGTGATCCCCGCCATGCGGGCCGCGCGGGCGGGCCGGATCATCAACATCTCATCCATCGGCGGCAAGATGTACGAGCCGCTGGGCGCCTGGTACCACGCGACGAAGTTTGCCGTGGAGGGCCTGAGCGATTCGCTGCGGCTCGAACTCAAGCCGCACGGCATCGACGTGGCCATCATCGAGCCCGCCGGGACGCAGTCGGAGTGGGGCACCATTGCGGCCCAGGGGCTGCTGGCCAGCTCCGGGAGCGGCCCCTACGCCGGCCAGGCCAAGGTGGTCGCGGCCGCGCTGGCCACCACGGACAACGCCGCGACGTCGGCGCGGCCGGAACTCGCGGCCGAGGCCATCCTGCACGCGGCCACCGCGCGGCGGCCCAAGACACGGTACCCGGTGGGAGCCAGCGCCCGGGGGATCCTGCTGCTGCGCCACCTGCTGCCGGACCGGGCGTTCGACGCCGTCCTGTGGAACATCTACAAGCGGTTCCCCGGCTAAAGTTTCGATGCAGCGCAGCGGAACCCGACGTGGCTCATCCCGGTGTCGATCATCTGCGGCCGCCGCGCGGCGGGCCGGTACCGCCGGCAGTAGTTGTCGGCGCAGAGGAATGAACCTCCCTTGATGACCTTGCGCGGAACCGGAGCCTGACGCGGGTCGATGCTGGAGTCGCGCTCTCCGCCCCGGGGATTGCGCGAGGCACAGCATCCGGGGCCGGCGTCGTGCTGCTGGTACCAGTCACTGGTCCACTCCCACACGTTTCCAGCCATGTCATGGAGCCCGTACCCGTTCGGCGGGAAGGAACCCACGGGCGTGGTCGAGCCGTAGCCGCGGCGTGCCCTCCAGGGGAAGTCGCCGTGCCAGTAGTTCGCGCGCGGCGTGTGCGCGTCCTCCGGGTCCTCGCCCCACGTGAACCGCGCACCATCGAGGCCGCCCCGGGCGGCGTATTCCCATTCCGCCTCGGTTGGCAGACGGCATCCGGCCCACACGGCGTAGGCTTCGGCGTCCTCGTACGCGACATGCACCACCGGATGGTCCGCGCGGTCGGCGATGGTGGTGCCGGGCCCGAACGGCCGTCTCCAGTTCGCGCCCGGCGTCCACGCCCACCACTGGCTGAGGTGCCTCAGGTCGACGGGGCCCGGTGTTCCCGTGAAGACCATCGAACCCGGGACGAGGTTCTCGGCCGGCGCACCCGGAAACATCTCCGGGTCCAGCGGCCGCTCCGCGACCGTGCGGTACCCAGTGGCCCGCACGAAGCTCGCGAACTCGCGGTTGGTAACCGTTGCCGGGCTGATTCAGAACCCGCCGACCCGCACCCTGTGCGCCGGGGCCTCCTCCGGGTAGTGCTCATCCGAGCCCATCACGAACTCTCCGGCGTCGATGCGCACGAACCCCTCCGGAGCGACGGGCGGCGTGGCGGGGTGAGGAATCAATCGCCACCGGCCAGGAACGCCTGCAGCTTCTCCACGGCCTGGTCGATGCTGAAGGTCGCCGCACGCTGGCGCGGCGGGAACTCCTCGAACGTGGCGAGGAACTCTGTCATGAGGGCCTGGGCGGCGAAGATGAGGTAGTCGTTCTCGAAGAGCCAGTCGAAGTACGTGTTGGAGGTGACGTCGGCCCGTTCGAAGGGGTCGGTGCGCATGTTGAACAGTTTCGGGATCCGCAACTGCACGAAGGGTTCGAACCACACCTGCAGCGTGCCCTGCACGCGCTGCTCCATGAACACGACCTTCCAGTTGTCGTACCTCAAGGCGAGCACGTCGCCGTCGTCGGAGAAGTACACGAGCCCCTTCCTGGGGCTCCCGGTGACTTCGCCCGTGAGGTATGGGAGCAGGTCGTAGCCGTCGATGTGGACTTTGTAGGTGCGGCCGCCGATCGACTTGCCCTGCTTGAGTTCCTCGACCGTGGTCGTGTCGCCGGCGGCGGCGAGGAACGTCGGCAGCCAGTCATGGTGCTGGATGATCTCGTTGGACACGACCCCTGCCGGGATGTGGCCCGGCCACCGGATCACCTCGGGGACGCGGAACGCGCCCTCCCAGTTGGTGTTCTTCTCGCTCCGGAACGGGGTCATTCCGCCGTCGGGCCACGTGTTCATGTGCGGGCCGTTATCGGTGGAGTAGATCACGATCGTGTCCTCGGCAAGGCCCAGTTCGTCGAGGTGGTCCAGGAGCCCGCCGACGAGTTTGTCGTGGTCGATCATGGTGTCGTGGTATTCGGACTGCCAGCGGCCGGCCTGGCCGATGCTCTCGGGCTTCGGGTGCGTGCGGAAGTGCATGTGCGTGGTGTTCATCCACACAAAGAACGGGTTGCCGGCGCCATGCGCGCGCCCGATGAAGTCCTTGGCCGCGGCGCCGAACTCCTCGTCGATCGTCTCCATGCGCTTTTTGGTGAGCGGGCCGGTGTCCTCGATGCGCTGCCTGCCGCGAGGGCCGAACCGCCCGTCCACAGTGTCGTCCTCGTCCTCGGTGGCCCAGGAGCGGATGACCCCGCGCGGCCGTGCCCGGTCGTTGAAACCGGGGAAGTCCTGGACACTGGGCCAGTTGGGCGATTCCGGCTCCTCCTCGGCATTGAGGTGGTACAGGTTGCCGTAAAACTCGTCAAAGCCGTGGGCGGTCGGCAGGAATTCGTTCTTGTCGCCCAGATGGTTCTTGCCGAACTGTCCGGTCACGTAGCCGTGCGGTTTGAGGACCTCGGCGATGGTGGGGTCCTCGGCACGCAGGCCGAGGTCCGCGCCCGGCATGCCGACCTTGCTGAGCCCGGTACGGAACACGCTCTGCCCGGTGATGAACGAGGCACGCCCCGCGGTGCAGCTCTGTTCGCCATAGGAGTCCGTGAACCGCATGCCTTCCTCGGCAAGGCGGTCAATGTTGGGTGTGCGGTAGCCCATCAGCCCGTCGCTGTAGCAGCTCAGGTTGGTGATGCCAATGTCATCACCCCAGATGACCAGGATGTTCGGCTTACCGTTGGGCATGGCGCGCCTCCTCGCAGGCTCGGACGGCGCCAATTCAAGGACATTCCTAAAGGACACTGCATGTTTAGGACACTGCACGCTAGGACACTGCACGGACGGACGCGCCGCTGTGCTCGACATCCTAGTGACACGGGGAGCAGGGGAAAAGACTTCCGCCGCCCCGGAGCGGCCCTAGATCCGGTATTCGATCAGGTATTCGGCCGGGTCGACGGCGGGTTTGGTCTCGCGCTGCGCGTCGCGGTGCCGCCAGGTCGCAGGCACGCCGGTGACGATTGATTCGGCCGGGGCATCCTTGACCACGACGGCGTTGGCGCCGACGGCGCTGTCCCGGCCGATGGTGATGGGGCCCAGGATCTTGGCTCCGGCGCCGATCACCACGCGGTCCTCGATGGTGGGGTGGCGTTTGATCTTGGCCAGCGAGCGGCCGCCGAGGGTCACCCCGTGGTAGATCATGACGTCCTCGCCGATCTCGGCGGTCTCACCGATGACCACGCCCATGCCGTGGTCGATGAAGAAGCGCCGGCCAATGGTCGCGCCGGGGTGGATCTCGATCCCGGTGAGGAACCGGGCGAGCTGGGAGATGAGCCGGGCCGGGAACCGCAGGGCCGGGTTTTGCCACAGCCGGTGCGTCAGGCGGTGGAACCAGATGGCGTGCAGGCCGGAATAGGCGAAGAAGTTCTCAAAAGAACCTCGAGCCGCCGGGTCGTGGGACCGGGCGGCGTCGAGGTCTTCCTTCAGTCTTGCGAAGAAGCTCACAAAGACCTTTCTGGGGAATCGTGGGACGGCGGCAGTGACTTTAGCCGCGGATGTCGTCGTACAGCACGGTGGAGATGTAGCGCTCACCAAAGTCGCAAACCACAGCAACAATGAGTTTACCGGCGTTCTCGGGGCGTTTGGCGAGCTCCAGGGCCGCCCAGACGATCGCGCCGGAGGAGATGCCGCCCAGGATACCTTCCTTGATGCCGAGATCGCGGGCAACGCGGACGGAGTCTTCCAGGGTGGCGTCGATGACCTCGTCGTAGACGTTGGTGTCCAGGATTTCGGGGACGAAGTTCGCTCCGAGACCCTGGATCTTGTGCGGGCCCGGGGCGCCGCCATTGAGGATGGGGGAGTCCTTCGGCTCGACGGCGACGATCTGGACGCCCGGCTTGCGTTCCTTCAGGACCTGCCCGACGCCGGTGACGGTGCCGCCGGTGCCGACGCCGGCGACGAAGATATCCACCTTGCCGTCGGTGTCAGCCCAGACTTCCTCGGCCGTGGTGCGGCGGTGGATCTCCGGGTTGGCCTCGTTGGCGAACTGCTGGGCCCAGATGGAGTTCTCCGTGTTGGCCACGATCTCCTGGGCCTTCTCCACGGCTCCGCGCATGCCCTCGGAACCGGGGGTCAGGACGATTTCGGCGCCGTAGGCGCGCAGCATGACCCGGCGCTCGGTGGACATGGTTTCCGGCATGGTCAGGATGACCTTGTAGCCGCGGGCCGCGCCCACCATGGCCAGGGCGATTCCGGTGTTGCCGGAGGTGCCTTCGACGATGGTGCCGCCGGGCTTGAGGGCACCGGCCTTCTCGGCAGCGTCAATGATGGCGACGCCGATCCGGTCCTTGACGCTGTTGGCCGGGTTGTAGAACTCCAGCTTGACGGCCACTGTGGCGTCAAGGCCTTCGGTCAGCCGGTTCAGCCGGACCAGCGGAGTTCCGCCGACCAGCTGGGTTACATCGTCATAGATCGGTGCCATGTATGTATGCCTGTCTTTGAAGAGGGTTGACTGAGGTCAGCCTAACGAGCGCGTACAGGCCCTAGCTAAGCATTAAGCCACGCAGAGTAATATTTCCTCGCCTTGGCCAGCTTCGGGTTGATGATGACCTGGCAATAACCCTGCTCGGGGTACTTGGCGAAGTAGTCCTGGTGAATTTGCTCCGCCACATGGAACTGCGGCAGCCGGCTGACCTCGGTGACGATCGGATGCCGCCACAGGGCCTGGTTCCGCTCGATCGCCTCCTCGAACAGGATTTTTTCCTCGGTGGTTTCGTAGAACATCGAGGAACGGTACTGCGTCCCGACGTCGTAGCCCTGCCGGTTCAGGGTGGTGGGGTCGTGGAGGACGAAGAACATGTCCAGGATGACTTCGGCGGGGATGACGTCCTCGTCGAACGTCACCGCCACCACCTCGGCGTGGCCGGTGGTCCCGGAGCACACAGAGTAATAGTCGGGGTCGCGGTCATGGCCTCCGGTGTAGCCCGAAACGACCGAACTGACACCCTTGGTTTTCTGGTAGACGGCGTCGAGGCACCAAAAGCAGCCTCCGCCGAGGACAAAAGTTCTCATGACCTCTTCAATGGTTCGACGGTCCAGATGATTCCCCACCCACCTTACGAGACCCTTACGAGTGTCAGGGGCGCCCGCGGATAGGGTAAAAATGGGGGTATGGAACCTGTGAACACCGATGTTTCAGTGGAGTCCGACGGCGCTGCTGCCGCCGACGACGGCGCTACCGGCCACGGCGAGGCCCCCGGCGCCGCGACGCTGGGCATGATCCAGCTGGCGGTGGAGGAGCTCTGGCCCGAATCCTTGGCCGAGGACTGGGACGAGGTGGGCCTCGTGGCGGGCCATCCGAACGCCGAGGTGCACAGGGTCATGTTCGCCGTCGATCCGACCACGGACGTGATCGAGGAAGCCATTGAATTCGGCGCCGAACTGCTCATCACGCACCATCCGCTCCTGCTCAGGGGCGTGACGTCGGTCGCCGCGAATACGGCCAAGGGCAAGGCCGTGCACCGCCTCATCGAGTCCGGGACCGCGCTGATGACCGTGCACACCAACGGGGACTCCGCCGTTGGGGGAGTCTCCGATGTCCTGGCCGATGCCCTGGGCCTGCTGAATGTCGCCCCCCTGACTCCCGCCGCGAACGGGCTCCCCGAAGAAGGAATCGGCCGGGTCGGGGACCTCGAGGAGGTCCTGACGCTGGGTGATTTCGCTGCCCGGGTGTACGGCATCCTGCCCTCGGTGGCCGGCGGCGTCCGGGTATCGGGTGACCGGGACGGACTGATCCGGCGGGTAGCTGTCTGCGGCGGCGCCGGCGATTCCCTCTTCGGGGAGGTGCGGGCCAGCAACGCGGACGTCTACGTGACAGCTGACCTGAGGCACCACCCGGCATCGGAAGCCCGGGAGGCGGCGGTCAACGACCGGCCCTACCTGATCGATGTGTCCCACTTCGCCAGCGAGTGGCTATGGCTGCCCGCGGCCGCCGAAGCGCTGGGCAACGTGCTCACCGACCAGGGCCACGACGTCGAGATCCGGGTCAGCACCACCAACAGTGATCCGTGGGACTTCATTCTGACTCCGGCCGGGGACTAGAGTCTAGGGAGCGCCGATACGGTGCCCGGCTTCGGCCGGATTGGATTTAGCGGAGGTAAATAGTGGCCAAGGCAGCACCGGCGGAACAGTTGAAGTTGCTCGAATTGCAGGGACTCGATGCCAAGCTCAAGTCCTTGTCCAACCGCCGGCGAAGCCTTGAAAGTGACTCCCGGATCACCGATCTTGAAGCTGCACTCAGTGTGGCCAACGGTGAACTCGGTGCAGCAAAGGTTGCCGTCCACGACGCCGAGCTCGAGCTCAAGCGCTCCGAGGCCGACGTCGAGCAGGTTGCCTCCCGGATCGAACGCGACGAGGCCAGGCTCAACAGCGGAACGGGCCTGTCCAAAGACCTCGTTGCCCTGCAGCGGGACCTCGTTTCCCTGAACAAGCGCCGCTCGGACCTCGAGGACGTTGAGCTGGAGGTCCTCGAACGGCTCGACTCGCTGCGTGCCCGCCAAGTGGCCCAGCAGCAGATCGTGGACGACATCCAGGGCTCCTTCGGCTCCATCCGCGCCGAGCTGGACGAACAGCTGGCAGAGATTGCAGCCGAGGCCACCGTGGTGCGCGGGCAGCGGGCCGAGTTCGCCGCCGCCCTCGACGCCGGCATGCTGGCCATCTACGAGAAGACGCTGGCTAAGCGCGGCGTCGGCGCTGCCCGGCTCTTCCACGGGACCTCGGAAGGCTCGGGCATGCACCTGAGCCCGGGCGACCTCGCGGAGATCAAGGCCGCCGCCGAGGACGACATCGTCTTTTGCCCGGATTCCGGCTGCATCCTGGTCCGCTCCGCCGAGTGGGCCTAACCACCCAACTGACTAACAGCAGGGGCCGTTCTGAGTGTTCAGAACGGCCCCTGCTGTTAGCTAGTTGGGCAGGATGATGTTCAGGGTGTGCGGCTTCCGGGCCGTGCCCTCGACCAGTTCGGCAACCCACTTCTCGGCCGCCGCCTTCTGCAGCTGCGCCGGGGTCGTCGGCGCCTTGCCCCGGCGGGTGAGCAAATGGCGTGCCAGCTCGCCCCGGGTGTGCTTGGCAAAATGGCTGACCACCTTGCGCACGCCGCCTGTCTCGGTGAAGACGTTCACGGCCACGGTCTGTTCCGGCGGAGGAGTCCAGGCCGCGGCGTAGGTGCTGGACCGGCAGTCCACCAGGAGCTCGCCCGCGGCGGCCACCGCCAGGGCCTCGCCCAGTTGCGGCTTCCAGAACGAGGCGAGCCGCCCGACGTCGGGCAGTGAGATCCCCATCGACAGCCGGTAGGCCGGCACACGGTCGGCGAAGCGGATGGCGCCCCACAGGGCGGAGACCACCAGCACCGACGCGTCTGCCTGCTTCCGCTGCGCCGGGGTCAGGGAGTCATAGCCCAGGGCGTCGAAGAGCACGCCGGAATAGACCTGGTGGGCCGGCGCAGCAGGTTCCGCGTGCAGGCGGGTGTTGCGTTCGACGTCGGCACTCAGCGAGGCGCCGACGCCCAGCAGCGCCAAGGCGTCCTCATGGGCGCTGACTGTGCCCAGCGCGTCCAGAACCCTGGCCCGGGAGCTGTTGAGGGCGGGAAAGCTTAAGGCGGTCCAGTCGGCGGCGTTCCCGCGCGTGGCGGGAGTCTTGCCCTCGGAGGGCGGCAACAGAATTAGCACCGTACGATCCTACCGGCGCCGGCGGCGCCGGGTTCAGGCGAGGTTGTAGCCCAAGAAGGACAACACATCGGGCAGGACGGACCGCCAGTAGCTGTAGTCGTGGCCGCCGGGCCGGAATTCACCCTCGACCTCGCCCGGGAGTCCAGAACGGTAGGCACGAACCGTGGAGGCAAGCTCGTCGCCGGTGCCGCAGTCGACCCGCTTGGGCAACGCGGCGAGTCGGGGTCGGAGCGCGAACACGTCATGGGCCGCGAAGTCGGCCGGGCCGTCCAAGGCCGATTCCTGGCGTGGGTCGTAGTGGTCCCAGACCGCTGGGCTCATGGCCGCGACGGCGCGGACTCCGGGCAGCCGGCCCTGCGAGGCGAGCAGCAGGGAACCGAAGCCTCCCATGGAGAGGCCAAAGAGGCCGATCCTGCCCAGGTCGCAGCCCTGGCTGCCCAGGAACGGAACAAATTCCCTCACCAGCATCGACTGGGTGTCGCTGCCGTCGGCGCGCGGGTGCCACCAGGTGTTTCCGCCGTCCACGGCAGCGATCGCGAAGGGCGTGCCGCCGGCGTCGAGGTGCTGTTGGAGGGCCTCTTGGGCGGCCAGGTCCTCGAGTAGGACGGTGTGGCTGCCGTTGAGTCCGTGAAGAAAGACGGCCAGGGGCAATTCCGGCTGTGTGCCGCCGGGCGGCAATTCGGGAGCGGCCAGGGACCAGTGGCTGGCGATCCCGGGGCGGTAAGCCGAGACGAATGAGCCTGAGCTGGTCCGGACTGTCAACGGGACGGCGGGCGCCGGGGGCGTTGTCGCCGTCGGGCCCGCTGGTACGGGCGGAGCGGCTGGTGCTGGCGGAGTCATTTCGGCGGGCGCGATGCGGGCAGTGCAGGCCGTGAACGCGGCCGCGCCCAGGCCGATTCCCGCCAGCTCCAGCAGGCGTCGCCGGGTCAGGGCAGACTCGTCCATCTTCCGATAATAGGCCCGGGGGTCCGGCGCGGTCCGGACGTGTCACCGGAGGCCCCCGCGCTGACCGTAGAATGGACAGCGGATGGGTTGACCAGGCGGCCGCGCGTCACGCAAGTGGCTCGAGGAACGTCCGGGCTCCGCAGAGCAGGGTGGTGGGTAACGCCCACTCGGGGTAACCCGCAGGCCAGTGCCACAGAGAACAGACCGCCTGCGTGCGGCGTGTGTTTGCACAGGCCGCAGGGCAGGTAAGGGTGAAACGGTGGTGTAAGAGACCACCAGCTTCCCGGGTGACCGGGAAGGCTAGGTAAACCCCACCCGGAGCAAGGCCAGACAGGGCACGTTTGAGGGCTGCTCGCCCGAGTGTCCGGGTAGGCTGCTGGAGGGCGTCGGCAACGGCGTCCGTAGATGGATGGCCGCTACTCCCGCGCCGGCAACAGCGCGGGAACACAGAACCCGGCGTATCGGTCAACCCATCCATCCACTTGGGCGTCGCGAAGTCCAGTCCTGCCCGGCAGGATTCGGCCGTCACAGGCTGCCGGCCGGGGTCGCGTGACTGCAGGGTTGCAAGCTTGGGAAAACCTTGAGGCGTGGTTGACATCATCCCCGCGAGCCCCGACACTTCAATGAACGCTTCAAGTAACGGTGCATGAGCGATGGTTGAGGAGTCATAGTGCCGGACGACGCAGCATATGACTATGTCATCGCCGGCGGTGGCACAGGCGGCAGCGTCTTGGCCGGCAGACTTAGTGAAGACCCTTCCATACG
Source organism: Arthrobacter sp. 2MCAF15 (assembly GCF_052115605.1). Classification (NCBI taxonomy): domain Bacteria; kingdom Bacillati; phylum Actinomycetota; class Actinomycetes; order Micrococcales; family Micrococcaceae; genus Arthrobacter; species Arthrobacter sp. 2MCAF15. Next base: position 24,864 of record NZ_JBFRGZ010000005.1, read on the forward strand.
CGTGCTGCTGCTCGAAGCAGGAAAATCCGACCGTCATCCGTTCATTCACATGCCCGCGGGCTTCCCCAGACTCAAGGGGGGCCCGTATCAGTGGGCTTACAACAGCGTTCCGCAAAAACACAGCAACGGCCGCAGCATCGCGCTTCCCCAGGGCCGGGGACTCGGCGGCGGCGGCTCCATCAACTCCCAGGTCTTCACGCGGGGCGTGGACGAGGACTACGACGGGTGGGTAGCGGACTACGGCTGCGAGGGCTGGTCTGCCGCTGAGGTGTCCAGGTATTTTGTCCGCTCGGAGTGCAACTCCAGACTCGCAGGACCCCACCACGGAACCCAGGGGCCGCTTGGCGTCTCGGATCCCCGGCGTCCGCACACGCTCTCGGCGGCTTTCGTGCAGGCCGGACAGGAGTTCGGGCTGCCGTACAACAACGATTTCAACGGCGCCGAACAGCACGGCGTCGGTTTCTACCAGACCACCACGAAGAACGGCCGCCGGTGCAGCGCGGCCGTGGCCTACCTCAAACCCGCGCGCAAGCGCAACAATCTCACGGTCCGCGTCAACGTGACCGTTTCCAAAGTGGTCATCAGGAACGGCCGTGCCGTCGGCGTGCAGGCAGTCGAGGACGGGGTTGCGAGAACCTACGCCGCGCGGCGTGAGGTCATTGTCGCCAGCGGCGCCTTTGGATCGCCGAAGTTGCTGCAGCTTTCGGGGATCGGCGACCCGGCGGACCTCGCCGCCGCCGGGATCGACGTCCTCCATGCCCTCCCAGGCGTCGGGAAGAACCTCCAGGATCACCTGGACCTGGACATCATCTACGAACTCACCGACGACCACAGCCTGGACCGCTTCAACCGTGTGCGCCCGGCGACGGTCCTGGCCGGTCTCGAGTACCTGGCCTTCCGCTCGGGACCGTTCGCGTCCAACCTTGTCGAGGCCGGCGGTTTCAGTTACGCCAACAAGGATGAAAAAACCCCTGACCTGCAGTTCCACTTCCTGCCTGCCGCGCGCTCAGAGCCGGGCATAGCGTCGCTGCAGCCCGGGTTCGGCATGACGTTGAACTCCTATTTCCTGCGCCCCCGCAGCCGCGGGACAGTCCGGGTCGCATCCTCAGACCCTACACAGTCGCCGCTCATCGATCCGGATTTCCTCGCGGACGACTATGACCTGGAGATGACGATCGCCGGCGTGCAACAGAGCCGCCAGATCATGGAGCAGACATCGATCGCAGCCTTCATCAAAAAAGAGCACATCGGTGACGGCTCACGGGTGAAGACCCGCGACGAGTACGTGAAATTCGTGCGCTCCCACGGAAGGACTTCGTACCACCCGGTCGGCACCTGCGCCATGGGGACCACCGATGATTCGGTCGTCTCGCCCCGGCTGAAGGTCTACGGGCTGGAGGGATTGCGGGTGGTTGACTCCTCCATCATGCCCCGCCTGATCAGCGCCAACACGCAGGCGCCGACCATCATGATCGCGGAAAAGGCCGTCGACATGATCCTGGAGGACGCAGCCCGGCTGGCGCCAGGAGTGAGTGGTTTGGCCGGCTCCTCTAAGGCCCCGGACGGTATGTGAGTCATTTCACGCGCAACAGGGCACCGGAGCATGCCGGGCCGCCCGTAGAATTGATGGTGAACGTAGAAGTTCTGCCGCCGGGTCTGCGTTCGCAGCCGGCGGTTTTTCTTTGCGCTCGATGAGGCGCCCGGGGTGGACCGAATCCCCGCCGGTGCCCGGTACCGGACACCCTCCGGCGGCCGACTTCCCCCTACGAGGACGTAGGGGGTGGATTCTAGGAAGGTAGTTCTGTGAGCCAGACGTCAGATTCTTGTCTTGATACGTGGATGGGCCGCGAGGCGCTCGCCGAGGCCATGATCCCCGTGATCGGCCGGCTGTACCGCGAGAACAACGTGGTGACCTCCATCCACGGACGCAGCCTGATCAACAAGTCCACCATGAATATCCTCAAGGCCCACCGCTTCGCCCGCCGGATGAGCAAGGAAGAACTGCGCCTCGAGGAGACGGCCCCGCTGTTGGAGGCCCTGACCAAGCTGGATCTCGGCGCCGCGGCGATCGATGTTGCCCGCCTCACCGAAAAGTACCGTGCAGAGGGCGACGGCGCCAGCCTGGATGAGTTCCTCCGCGGGGAACTCGCCGAGATTGTCGGCAAGCGCGGCGGCGACGACCGCACCAGCACCGACGTCGTACTCTACGGCTTCGGCCGCATCGGTCGGCTCCTGGCCCGGCTCCTGATTGAAAAGGCGGGCGGCGGCCACGGCCTGCGCCTGCGCGCCATCGTGGTACGCCGCGGTTCCGACAACGACCTTGCCAAGCGCGCCAGCCTGCTGCGCCGCGACTCCGTCCACGGCTCTTTCGAAGGCACCATCAAGGTGGACCTCGAAAACGACACCATCACCGCCAACGGCGTCCAGATCCAGGTCATCTACTCGGACAACCCCGCCACGATCGACTACACCGCCTACGGCATCCACGACGCCCTGGTCGTGGACAACACGGGCCGCTGGCGCGACGCCGAAGGCCTGTCCCAGCACCTGAAGAGCAAGGGTGTGTCCCGGGTTCTCCTGACCGCCCCGGGCAAGGGCGAGCTGAAGAACATCGTGCACGGCATCAACCACGGCACCATCGCCGACTCGGACACGATCGTCTCGGCGGCCTCCTGCACCACCAACGCCATCACCCCCGTGCTCAAGGCCATCAACGACCGCTACGGCGTGGTGCACGGGCATGTGGAGACGGTCCACTCTTTCACCAACGACCAGAACCTGATCGACAACTTCCACAAGGGTGACCGCCGTGGCCGCTCCGCCGCGCTGAACATGGTGATCACCGAGACCGGTGCCGCCAAAGCCGTCGCCAAGGCCCTCCCGGAACTGCTCGGCAAGCTCACGGGCAGCTCCATCCGCGTTCCCACCCCGGACGTGTCGCTGGCCATCCTGAACCTGAACCTGGAGAACGGCACCACCAAGGACGAGGTCAACGACTACCTGCGGGAAATGTCGCTGCACTCCGAGCTGCGCAAGCAGATCGACTACATCGATTCGCCCGAGGTTGTCTCCACGGACTTCGTCGGCTCGCGCCGGGCAGGCATCGTGGACGGCCTGGCCACGATCTCCAACGAGAAAAACCTCGTGCTGTACGTCTGGTACGACAACGAGTTCGGCTACAGCTGCCAGGTGGTCCGCGTCATGGAGGAAATGGCCGGGGTCAACCCGCCGTCGTTCCCCGCCAAGGACGCGGCCTCCATCCTCGAGGCCGCCGGGCTGCCCGTAGGCCTCTAGCCCCCGGGCAACCGTTCCTGACCGCGACTTATTCCCCTTTTCCCGGCCGGTTCACTGGAATCGGTCGGGAAAGGGAACCACAATGGTGCCATGGAACAGAACCCGGTTGTTGAACACGAGACCACCCTGGAACACGCGCTGGACGTCGCGCGCAGCAACGCGAAGGAAGCCAAGCGGCTGCTGGACGACGCCATGGTCAAACGCGAGGCCGGTGAAGTCAATGACGACCGGGTGAAACAGCTCCAGTCACTGCTGGACCTGGCCAACCAGGACCTGAAACGGGTCACCCGGGAGCAATAGCCGACGGCGTTTTCCGCCACCGCTCCCCAACACTGTGGACAACCTCCCGGGTGTCAGAGCACCCGCGTAGGCTCGGGTCGTGAAGCCAGAACGCCGCCTGCGGCCGCCCTCATGACCGTCACCTGGACGGAGTTCCGCCGCGCCCGGCGCAGATCGCGCCAGGCGTGGCTTCTCCTCGCCGCGGCCGCACTGGCCCTGCTCGGCGGCCTGTTCTGGTTCTTCACTGCCGGCCAGTTTGCCGCGGCCGAGCCACGGACCCCGGGTCCCAGCGAGGCCCCAGTGCTTGCCCGCGAGTGGATGAAGCCGGTGGAGGCAGTCCGGTCCGTACCGGCGGGCACCGCCGCCGGCGTGCTAGACACTCTTGCGGTCAAGGGACGGTCGGCAAAGGACAATTACGACCGGAGCGCCTTCGGCCAGGCGTGGCTCGACGTGGACCGCAACGGCTGCGATACGCGCAACGACATCCTCCGGCGGGACCTGGCGGCCACGGAATTCATCAGCGGCTCGCAGTGCCAGGTGGCCGGCGGCACGTTCCAGGAACCGTACACCGGCCGTATGATCGTGTTCCGGCGCGGCCCCGACACCAGCGCGGAAGTGCAGATCGACCACGTCGTGGCACTGGGCGACGCGTGGCAAAAGGGCGCCCAGCAGCTCACCGCGCAGCAGCGGGAGCACCTGGCCAACGACCCCCTCAACCTGATCGCCGTCGACGGCCCCACAAACCAAGACAAGAGCGCCTCCGACGCCGCCACTTGGCTGCCGCCCAACAAGGCTTTCCGATGCCACTACGTTGCCCGCCAGATTTCGGTCAAGGCGGCCTACCAGCTGTGGGTCACGGCTGCAGAGAAGGAGGCGATGAAACGGATCCTCGCGTCGTGCCCAGGGCAACAGAGCATCGTTCCAGGCTGACGGCAATGTGTCCTGTCCTGGCGTGCCCAGCACCAGTATTCATACCTCGGGCATGGGAGTTCCCCGTCACGGCTTCCGGGCTGGAGGACCCTTGTAGCCGTTCTGCTAACGGGCCAAAATGGGCGCGGCGGGACAAAGCGCCCGCCGGAATACAGGAACGGAACCATGGCACATCGCACGGACGAGTCCGGCAAGGGGCACGCCGGTCACAAGAAGGGCTCCGCACGGCGGCGGGGCCGGCTGAATACCGGAATCTACGAGGCCGAACTTCTCCGGCTCCAAGGAGAACTGGTTGCCCTCCAGGAGTGGGTCAGGAGCAGCGGGGCGAGGGTCCTCATCATTTTTGAGGGTCGGGACGCCGCCGGCAAGGGGAGTGCGATCAAGCGGGTCACCGAATACCTGAATCCGCGGTTTGCCCGGATAGTCGCATTGCCGGCGCCGACGGAACGCGAACGCGGTGAATGGTATTTCCAGCGCTATGTGGCGCATCTCCCCGCCGCAGGGGAAATCGTCCTGATGGACCGCTCCTGGTACAACCGTGCTGGCGTCGAACACGTTATGGGCTTTTGCACCCCGGCGGAACACAAGCGCTTCATGGCACAGTGCCCGGTTTTTGAACGGCTCCTCATCGACGATGGCATCCTGCTCTTCAAGTACTGGTTCTCGATCAGCCATGCGGAACAGGAGCGGAGGTTCAAGTCCCGCCTGGACGATCCCTTGCGGCAATGGAAGCTCTCGCCGATGGACCGGGAGGCAATCTTGCGGTGGGAAGACTACTCGCGGGCCAAGGACGACATGTTCGTGCAGACGGACACCGCGGAATCACCGTGGTACGTCGTCGAAGCAGAAGACAAGCGCCGGGCAAGGATCAACGTTATCGCCCACCTGCTCTCCAGCATCGAATACACCGAAGTGCGGACAGAGCCGGTGACCTTGCCGGAGCGGCCGAAGGCCGTCAACTACACACGCCCGCCGCGGGAACTGTTCCACTACGTCCCGGACTTCGCGGCGAGCCTGGGGAAACCGGTCGAGGGCTGAGAGGCACGTGAACCCGCCGGGGCGGCCTGCCGGCTTGGGGGCACGCCCGCGGAGAAGGGAAGCGCAATTGACCCTGCTTTGTAGACTGCAGCATGGACATTGTGAAATACGTGACGCCGCTGCTGGGCAGCTGGCAGGGAAAAAACCGCCTCCGGATCATGCCCACGGACGACTACAAGGATTCGGCGGCCACGGCCACCGTCGAGGTGACCGCGGCGCACTTCGCAAGCGTCGCCTACACCTGGTCAGACGGTGCGAGCCCCCAGGAGGGTCTCCTGCTCCTGGCCGGTGGTGCGTCCGACGAGGACCCGGCCACCGCCGTGTGGGTGGACTCCTGGCATACCGGCAAGGCACTGATGCAGTTCTCCGGGACAGTGGACGGGGACGGAATCCTCCGGCTCAACGGCTCCTATGCGGCTCCCAGCGGCCCGGATTGGGGCTGGCAGATCCACATCCACCCGGGCGAGACCGCACGCATCACCATGCACAACATCGTCCCAGGTGAAGACCCATATCAGGTGGTGGACCTGGCACTCGACCGGTAGGGTACCGGCATGGACATTATCCTCGTACCCGGATTCTGGTTGGACGCCTCATCGTGGGAGGACGTCACCCCGCCGCTCACCGCGGCCGGGCACAAGGTCTACCCGCTGACCCTGCCCGGCCTGGAGTCGGTCGATGCGCCCCGCGCAGGCATCGGCCTGCGCACGCACATCGACGCCGTCGTGGCGAAGATCGATTCCTTCGACGCGCCGGTGGTCCTGGTGGGCCACTCCGGCGGCGGCGCCATCATTCACGGCGCCGTCGATGCCCGCCCGGACCGGGTGGCCCGCGCAATCTACGTGGACAGCGGCCCGCTGGGCGAGGGCGGGGTCATCAACGATGAACTCCCGGCCAACGGCGACGACGTGCCGCTGCCGCCGTGGGAGCTCTTCGAGGACGCGGACCTCACCGACCTGACCGGCGAGCTGCGCGCCATGTTCCGCGCCCGCGCCGTCCCGCAGCCCCGCGGCGTGGCCCAGGACCGGCAGCAGCTCAAGGATGAACGCCGGTTCGAGGTCCCGGCCACCGTCATCGCCTGCGAATTCCCGTCCTCGATGCTCACGGAAATGATTGCCGGGGGCCACCCGTTCGTGGCGGAGCTCGGGCGGGTCCGCGACGTCGACTACGTGGACCTGCCAACCGGCCACTGGCCGCAGTTCACCAAGCCGGCCGAGCTCGGCGCCGCCATCCTGGCCGCCGTCGACCGCACTGCGGGGAGCTAGCCGGCGGCGTATCCGTTGCGCCGGTGAAATTTCTGGGCTGGGAAATTTTTGAACTGGGAAATATTCTGAGCTGGGGAATTTTCAGGCTACGCGGTCAGTGGCCGAACGGGTCCGGATCCACGCCCGGCATCCAGGTCAGGCCGGGAACACCCCAGCCGCTGCGCTTGGCCTGCTTCATGGCCTTGCGCGAATAGCGGTCGATCAGCCGGTTGACGTAGAGCTTGCCGTTGAGGTGGTCGTACTCATGCTGGATGACCCGGGCGAACCAGCCGGTCGCCTCGAATTCCACCGGATTCCCGTCGCCGTCGAAGCCCTGGACCCTCGCCCATTCGGCCCGCTTGAGCGGGTACTGGCCTCCGGGGAAGGACAGGCAGCCCTCCTCTTCCTCGTCGGGGTCCGGCAAAGCGCCGGAGACCTTGGACAGGGTCAGGACCGGGTTGACGACCGCGCCGGTGGGCGGGGCGCCGTCGTCGTTTTCGTACTTGTACACGAAGAGCCGCTTGCCGACCCCCACCTGGGGTGCGGCAAGCCCGACGCCGTTGGCGGCGTCATTGGTCTCGAACATGTCGGCGATCAGGGTGCGGAGCTCGTCGTCGAATACTTCGACTTCCGCGGCCCGGCGGTGCAGTACGGGCTCGCCCCAGATCGTGATGGGCAGGACGGTCATGTCAGGAAATTTCCTCAGGCTGTTGGAGTCGCGGCAGCTCAGCCGGCGATGGTGCGGCCGACGACGTCGCGCATGATTTCGTTGGTGCCGCCGAAAATCGTCAGCAGCCGGGCGGCCAGGAAGGCCTGTGCCACCGGGTACTCGAGGATGTAGCCGTAGCCGCCGTGCAGCTGCAGGCAGCGGTCCGTGACGGACTTGGCGCGCTCGGAAGCCCACAGCTTGGCGCGGGCAGCGCCGGCGGCGTCGAGCTCCCCGGCGTTGAAGGCCAGGATGGCCTGGTCCACGTACGCTTCGGTGACCTCGACCTCGGTGAGGATGTCGGCCAGCTGGAAACGGCTGTTCTGGAAATCGATGATCCGCTCGCCGAACGCGTTGCGGTCCTTCGTGTAGCGGACGGTCTCCTCGTACATGGCGCGCACGACGGCGGAGCTCGCCACGGCGATCGCCAGGCGGCCCTGGGGGAGCTGCTCGGCGGCGTACTGCAGGCCCTTGCCTTCCTCGCCCACGAGATCGGCATGCGGGACGCGGACATTGTCGAAGAACAGTTCGGCGGTGTCGGAGGCTTTCAGGCCCATCTTGTCCAGCTGCTTGCCGGTGTTGTAGCCCTCGCCCTTCTGGACCATGAACAGCGAGAACGAGTCGTGGTTTCCGCGTCCGGTGCCGCCGTCGGTGCGGGCCAGGACCAGCGACGCGTCGCCGGAGATGCCGTTGCCGATGAACGTTTTCTGGCCGCTGATCAGCCAGTCGTCGCCGTCGCGCACGGCCTTGGTGCGGATGCCGCGCAGGTCCGAGCCGGCGCCCGGTTCAGTCCACGCGATCGAGGTGACCTTCTCGCCGGAAACCATGCCCGGCAGCCAACGGGACTTCAGGTCATCGGAGCCGTAAGCCAGCAGGTGGGGGAGGACCATGTCGTCGTGCAGGTGGAATGCCAGGCCTACGGCGAGGTGGTTGCTCTTGGCGAATTCTTCGTCGAGCACTGCGCGGAAGCGGTAATCGGACATTCCCATGCCGCCGAAATCTTCCGGCACGGCGAGGCCCAGCAGGCCCTGTTCACCGGCCGTCGACCACAGGTCCCGGGACATCATGTGGTCCTCGTCCCATTTGGCGTAGTGAGGAGCAACCGCGCGGACGTTGAACTCGGCGGCCATCTCACGGAACATCTCGTGGTCTTCTTCAAAGAGCTTGCGCTTCACTGCGTTTCCTTCCAACGACAGATCCCGGGACGACTGCACGGACAACAAACCAAAAAACCAGAAAACACCGTACAGACAACAAAGGCCGCACCGGATATCCGGTGCGGCCTTTGGAAAAGGTCGGACAAATCACTGCCGTCCTTCATGAGGGTGAGCGACGGGGGTTGAACCCGCGACCTCCTGGACCACAACCAGGCGCTCTGCCAACTGAGCTACGCCCACCATGTGCCGTATCAGGCCCTCCGGCGAACCGGCTGGCTGGAAAGGCAACGACAAATAGCTTACCTGTTGTTCGGGGGTGCTTTTGCCACTTTTGCGGTTTTCACCAAAATTTCGTCAAAAAGTGGTGCAGATTACTTTCCGGCGGGCTCGTTTTTCGAAGGATCGGCTTCGTTGCCGCCCATGACGCGCTTGGCGATCCGCTGCGCCGTGGCGCTGTCCGGGCCCGGTGCGGGGACGAAGACGGCCTCGCGGTAGTACCGGAGTTCGTCGATCGAGTCCTTGATGTCGCCGAGGGCACGGTGCCCGCCCATTTTGGCGGGGGACTGGAAGTAGGCCCGGGCAAACCACCGGCGGGAGAGCTCCTTGATGGTGCTTACGTCGATGACCCGGTAATGCAGGTGCTCCACGACGTCGGGCATGTCACGTACGAGGAACACGCGGTCGGTGCCCACGGAGTTGCCGCCGAGCGGGGCTTTCTTCGGGTCCGGCACCCACTTCTTGATGTACTCGAGAACGGCGGCCTGTGCCTCAGCCATGGTCTTGCCGTGCGGCAACTCCGCCAGGAGGCCGGACCGGGTGTGCATGTCGCGGACAAAGTCGTTCATCTGGGCCAGCGCGGCGTCGTCGGGCTTGATGACGACGTCGACGCCGTCACCGAGAATGTTGAGCTCCGAATCGGTCACCAGGGCGGCCACCTCGATGAGGGCGTCATTCTTGGTGTCCAGGCCGGTCATTTCGCAGTCGATCCAGACGATGCGTTCGTTAGTAATAGGCACCCGCCCAGCCTACCGTTCCGACGCCGCAGAGCCGTCCGGTGCTAGGATTTCGGATACGCGGCCGTCGAATTAATTCGTCAACTCATTTCGTGAACGCGGCGCCCCGGGCCGGACAATGCGGCCGGCTGTGGGCGGAAACATGGCCCACAACAGATTGGACGATCCTGACATGACGGCGCCTGTGCCAGCGGCGGGGGAAACGGCAGTCGGTTCGTCCCTCACGTCCCCGTCCCGCCCCTCGGAATCCGGCCAGCCTGGGTCCGCCCGGCGTGGGCTGGGCTCGCTTGTGCCGCGCCCGGCACGGGACGATTCTGCTGGCGACGTCGACAACCCGCGGTCCCCGATCCTTGCCGGGTTCCTGGGATCGTTGTTCATGACGATCGGCTCGATCGGGGTCGGCTGGCTCGCCCCCGCGTCAGAGCTCCGCCGCGTTCCGCTGTTCATCTGGATGCGCACCGAGGCGTTTGGTGTCGCCCTGTCCATTGTCCTGTTGGCCTTTGGCGGCATGCTGCTGGTCCGCGCATGGCTGCGGCTCGGCCAGCGCGTCCGGGTCTGGGGAGATGGCGCCCGGAAGGCCACGCTCCAGGCGACGGTGGCCTGGGGCCTGCCCCTGATGTTCTCCGTGCCGCTGTTCAGCCGTGACGTCTACGCGTACATCGGCCAGGGCCGGCTCATGGTGGAGGGCTTCAACCCCTACGAAAACGGGATCTCGGCGCTGTCCAACTACTTCCAGCTCGGCGCCGACAGGATGTGGACCGAAGCACCGGTCCCATACGGGCAGCTGTTCCTGTGGATCGAACAGTTCGTGGTCTGGGCCACCAACGTCCACCCCGAAGGCAGCATCATGCTGTTCCGGCTGGCCGCGCTGGTGGGCGTGGTCCTGTGCGTGATCTACGTGCCAAAACTGGCCGAACTGCACGGCGTGAACCCCAACCGGGCCCTGTGGCTGACGGCAGCGAACCCGCTGTTCCTCACCAACTTCATCGCCAGCGTCCACAACGACTCGCTCATGATCGGCCTTGCCCTGGCCGGGCTCTATTACTGCGCCACGCGTCGGGTCATCCTCGGCATCGTGCTGGTCACGCTGTCCATCTCGGTCAAGCCGATCACGGTGGTCTTCCTGCCCTTCATCGGCCTGCTCTGGGCGGGCAAGGGTGCCAGCTGGCCGCGCAAGGTCCTCTTCTGGGCACTTACGGCAGGGCTCAGCCTGGCCCTGTTGTACGCCATGAGCCGGGTCAACGGCTTCGGCTTTGGCTGGATCAACGGGCTGTCCGCCCCGGGCAGCATCTGGATCTGGTACGCGCCCGTCGGCCTGGTGGGCCTGATGGTGGCCTCCATCTCCAACGCGTTCGGCCTCGACGGCTGGGGGCTGGCCAAATGGGCGTTCGACGCCGGCAAGCTGCTCGCCGTCGGGATCGTCGCCTGGCAGATCTTCCGCGGTGACTACGACCGCCTGATGCGCCGCCTCACCCTGGCGTTCGCCGCGGTCGTGCTCCTGTCCCCAATGATCCAGTCCTGGTACATCGTCTGGCTCATCCCGCTCTTTGCCGTCACGGGCATCCGCGACGACTGGCAGGTCAAGGCGCTGTACTTCATCGTGTCTTTCTTCATGGTGTACGCGATCTCGGACCAGCTCGATGTCTTCCCGTACCTGCAGACCGCGGACCTTGGCTTGGCGCTGGCTCTGGCCCGCAATGCCGCGGCCATCATCGCCCTGCTGTTTGCCCTGTATCTGATCTTCCTGGACCCGAAGACCAAGCAGCTGTTCAGCAAGTCGGACGAGCCGGTCACGACACGGCCCATCATCTAGCGCTGATTCTGGCTAGGCGGGCAGGTTCCTGAGCGCTTCCGTGCGCGACAGCGGGCTGAGATCCGCCCAGTGCTGCTCCACGAACGCCCGCACCCAGTCCGGATCCGTCCGGGCGTACTGGCGCAGGGCCCACCCAATCGCCTTCCTGATGAAGAACTCAGGATCCTTGAGGTTGGCCTCGATCACGGCGGCCAGGAGGACCGTGTCAGTGGCTGATTTGGCCCCCAGTTGAGCGGTGATGGCGGCCCGCCGGACCCAGAAGTCCTGGTCCCTGCTCCAGCGCTCCAGTACCGGCGTCAGCTCTGCCCGGTGGGCCAGCAAGAGCGAGCCCAGCCGGTGCGCCACCCCGTCCACAAGGTCCCACCAGGCCCCGGTGCGGATGATTTCCTCGTAGACGGCGAGCATGCTGAGTTCCCCGGCGGCGAGCTTGAGCCCGGTGAGGTCGATCGCGGCGTAGCGCTCCTCACGGCAGGCGGCGTTCCGCCACAGCGCGAGCACGGTTGACTGCAGTTCCGCCAGGCTGCCCGGAGGGTGCGCCGCGGCTGCGGTTTTGACGATCCTGCGGACCTCGGGCACCCGCACGCCCAGGGACGGCATCTGCGATTTCATGTAGGCCTGCGCCCCCGCGGCGCGGCTTGGGTCGGCCGCAGCCTGCAGTTGGCGGCGGATCGCGTCAATCAGTTCCGTGGTGACTTCAGTGGCGGCCATGAGGCCACTGTAGACATCCTGCGGCGGGCTCTAGAGTTGATGCCAGCAAGCCGCGGCTCCGCGTCGGAAGGAAAACCATGTCCATGATCAAGAGTCCCGAAGAGATTGCACTGATGCGGGAGGCGGGCCGGGTGGTGGCCAATACGCTCGCGCGGGTCCGGGAGGCCGCCGTCGTCGGCGTCTCGCTCAAGGAGCTCGACGAAGTCGCCGCGGCGTCAATCGCCGACGCCGGTGCCACGCCGGCGTTCCTGAACTACCGGCCGCGCTGGGCGTCCGTCCCGTTTCCCGGGGTCATTTGCACGTCCGTCAACGACGCCGTCGTGCACGGCATCCCCAACGGGTACCGGCTGCAGGACGGGGACCTCCTGAGCGTGGACTGCGGCGCGTTCCTGGCGGGCTGGTGCGGCGATGCTGCTGTCAGCTTCATCGTGGGGACGGCCGACCCGGTGGACCAGGCCCTCATCGACGCCACGGACGCTGCCCTGGCGCGGGGGATCGAGGCAGCAAGGATCGGGAACAAGATGGGAGACCTCGCCTACGCGATCGGTGGAGCGGCGCGCCGGGCAGGCTATGGGCTGCTCGCCGATCACGGCGGCCACGGGATCGGCCGGACCATGCACGCCGAGCCGCCCGTGCCCAACGACGGGCGCCCCGGCCGGGGCATCAAACTCACCGAAGGCCTGGTCATCGCCATCGAGCCGATGCTGATTCTGGGCCGCAAGGACGACTACTACCATGACGAGGACGAGTGGACCCTCCGCTCGGCGAACGGCCGCCGCGCCGCGCACAGCGAGCACACCGTGGCCATCACGGCTGACGGGCCCGTGATCCTAACACTGCCCTAAGTCGTGGCCTTAGGACTCGGCTTCAGGACTCGGCTTCAGCGACCGCGGGCGGTGACGTGCGGCGGACGACGGCGCGTCCCGGCACCGCGTCGCTGACCACCGTGAAGCCGGCGGCCACGAAGAGCTCCAACGTCCCGTGATAAAGGTCAGCCGGGCCCGCCTTAGGCCGTTGCGCGGGGTCCACCGGGTAGCCCTCCACCACCGTGGCGCCGTGGGCGAAGGCGTGTTCGACGGCGGCTGCCAGGAGGGCTCCGGCCACACCGGTTCGGCGATGGCCGGGGGCCACGACGAAACAACTGACCGACCACGGATGGTCAGCTGCCGGGGCTTCAGGCGCCGCAGCGTCCGGCGCCGTTTTTGCGGCGGCCAGCACCTTCGAGCGCAGGATCCTCGGATAGCACTCACGCGGCTCCACGGCACACCACCCCACGGGCTTCCCTTCGCGGAAGGCCAGCACGCCGGGAGCCGGCCGGCCGCCGTCGAACTTGTCCCGCAACTGGGCCTTCCGCTGGTCCGGGGTGGTCGCGGACCACTCGCTGCCGGTCACCGCGAAGAACTGGCACCAGCAGCGTGACGGTTCGCCGCGGACGCCAAAGAGGCGTTCGACGTCGGGCCAGTCCGCGGCCGCGGTGGTGATGGCTGCCTGGCCCCCGGATTCTGCTGTGCTCATGGAAAGAGGGTAGCGCCTGCCGTTTAGCGCGTGCGCGTCCCCGGGCTGGCCTGTCGCCGGACACGATGTGCGGCGAGCCTCAGCTGAATGATGCGGGCGGCTCCGGCGATCGCGACAAGCACGCCGCCGCCGACTGCCGCGATGAACAAGGCAATGCCGAGCGGGACGGAGCCTTCGAGGCCAAAGAACTTCACCTGCACATATTCCTGGTTCTGCAGGATGAAGGCGATGAGCACGATCAGCACCACCAACGCGCTGGCAACCGCTGCCCAGACCATTCCCGCACGGGTGACCTGGCGCGTCTCCGGGGCCGGGGCCGCGGGCGGCTGGCGAGTCTCCGGGGCCGGTGCTGCGGGAACCTCTGCACGGGAGGTGCCAACTTCGGAGGTCCCTGGCCCGGACGTTGCGTCAGCGGTCCCCGTGTACTGTGCGGTTGGGGCATCGTCGGGAGTGTTGGGGTCGAATCTGCGAGGTGTCTCGGTCATGGCGGCCGTGCCTTTCGATTGCGGACAGGGCGCACAGGCTTTCCCTGACGGCCTGCCTGTCAACTCAATACTAAGCCTGCTGATGGCTCCAGGGGTGTCCGGGCAGCTGGGCGGGGTCCGGGCCAACCGCGCATACCGGTGACATTGCGTGCGCAGCCCCGGGGAGCGCTGTTGGCACCGGCCCGGGCACGGTATAACGTCACAGCCAAGGGAAAGCCTTGAAGAGGAGGCGCGGCCGTGACCATTATTGACAACGCCGTTTACGTGGACGGTCGCCGGACCGCGGACCCGGAAGACCTCGAGGAGACGTATTTCCTCCTGCGGCAGCGCCAGGGCATGGCTTGGATCGGGCTCTACCGACCGGACCCCGATGAGTTGCGTTCGGTGGCCGAGGAATTCGACCTGAGCCACCTTGCCGTCGAGGACGCGCTGGCCGGCCACCAACGCGCAAAGCTGGAACACTACGGCGAGACGTTGTTCCTGGTGCTGCGGCCCGCCCGATACCTGGACGACGTGGAGAAGGTCGAGTTCGGCGAGATCCACGTGTTCGCCGGCCCGGATTTCGTGGTGACTGTCCGCCGGGCCGAGTCGCCCGACCTCGCCCGCGTACGCCGGCGCATGGAGTCCGAGCCGGAATTCCTGGCGCTGGGACCGGACGCGGTGCTGTACGCGATTCTGGACCAGGTGGTGGACGAGTACGAGCCGGTGGCCGCGGGGCTGGAAAACGACATCGATGAGATCGAGGATGACTTGTTCGCCGCCGATCCCGGGGTGTCGCGCCGGATCTATGAGCTCTCCCGCCAGGTCATTACGTTCCAGCGGGCGACGGCCCCCCTGGCCGGAATCCTGCAGACCCTCATGGGCAGCGGACCGGACGGGGTGCCGGACCCCGAACTGCAGGACCATTTCCGCGACGTATTGGACCACGCCATCAGGCTGGGGGAGCGGGTGGCTGCCTTCCGGGCGCTCCTGCAAAACGCGCTGGCCGTCAACGCGGCCCTCGTGGCCCAGCGGCAGAACGACGAAATGCGCCTCCTGACGGAGTCTAGCTTCGCCCAGAACGAGCAGGTCAAACGGATCTCGTCGTGGGCGGCCATCCTGTTCGCACCGACACTGATCGCGTCGATCTACGGCATGAACTTCCACGACATGCCCGAACTCAACTGGATTTTCGGCTATCCGATGGCACTGGCGCTCATGATCGGCATGGGCGGGATCCTGTACCTGACGTTCAAACACAACAAGTGGATCTGACGTTCCGGTTGGAATGGAAGCGGCTCTCTGACCGCGCCAGTAAAACAAAAGCGGCTCTGACCTTGTATGTGCAGGTCAGAGCCGCTGTCCTTGTGCCCCAGGAGGGAATCGAACCCCCGACCGGCGGATTAGAAGGCCGCTGCTCTATCCCCTGAGCTACTGGGGCACGCTGGTGCCCACCGGCTGCTGCCGGGGACGCCTCAAAAAGTTTACAGTGCCGGACGGCCGGTGGGGGTCAATGCGGCCGGTGGCCTGTCCTGCAGCCAGGACCACTCCCCAACAAAGGCCCCGGCGATGCCGCCGGACGTGGGTTTTCCACATGGCACAGTTCGCCCCTGCCTGCCCGCGGGCCCCGGCGGGATGCTGGAACTGCCCGGCTGGGCACGACAACTCGAGACAGGACATGAGAATGAGTGACAACATTACGGTCCGTGGCTTCGTCGCCTCGGAGATCAGAAGTGCGACCACCCCCGGGGGCGTGGCCACGGCGAACTTCCGGCTCGGCGCCACCGAGCGCCGCTACGACCGCGGATCCAGCACCTGGGTGGATGGCAACACCAACTGGTTCACCGTCCAGGGCTATCGTCAGCTGGCGGGCAACATCGGCTGCAGCATCAAGAAGGGACAGCGGGTCATCGTGGTGGGCAGGCTGAAGATGCGCAGCTGGGAGAAGGACGGCAGGGTCTACCACGACGCCGAAATTAATGCGGAGTCAGTCGGCCACGACCTCATGTGGGGCTCTGCCAACTTCACCCGCTCCGCCGCCGCCGGAAGCCAGTCGGTAGCCGTGCCCGGAGCCCCGGGCGCCGCTGGCAGCGGGGACGGCGGTGACAGCGGCCAACACGCAGAGGCCGGAGAGCCGGGGGACAGCGGCGGGGACGGTGCCGAGCATGAGGCGACGTTCATCGATGACGCGAGCGGTGAGGAGGAGGAGGTGGACCAGGAGACCGGCGAACTGAAAGGGGCCGCGGCCTGATTCCCGGGCCCGCGGCTACCGGACTCAGCGTGCTGCCGGGCCGGCCTCCGGGAGCTGCCTCGTGGGCGTCCGGAAACTGAGCCGAACAGTTCCGGCCGGGCAGTGCCGCAGGGGCAGTCCGGGACGCTGGGGCAAGGGCGGGGGCGGCCGCCAGGGCCAGGGCGGCGGCAAGGGCTCCGGCAACCGGCCCGTCAACAGCCGCGTCGGGCGCCGACGGAATGTGAGTTATCCCGGCCGAACCACTAGATTTGTAGGCATGGCGGAATTTATCTACACAATGACCAAGGCCCGTAAGGCTGTCGGCGAAAAACTCATCCTCGATGACGTGAGCATGTCCTTCTTCCCGGGGGCCAAGATTGGCGTTGTCGGCCCGAATGGTGCCGGTAAGTCCACCATTCTCAAGATCATGGCAGGCCTGGACACTCCCTCCAACGGTGAGGCCCGGCTCAGCCCCGGCTACACGGTAGGCATCCTGCTGCAGGAGCCGCCGCTGAACGAAGACAAGACCGTCCTGGGCAACGTCCAGGAAGGCGTCGGCGAAATTTACGGCAAGATCCAGCGCTTCAACGAGATCTCCGAGGAAATGGCCAGCCCCGACGCTGACTACGATGCCCTCCTCGAGGAAATGGGACAGCTGCAGGAAGCGATCGACGCGGCCGATGCCTGGGACATCGATTCCCAGCTGGAACAGGCCATGGACGCCCTGCGCTGCCCGCCGGCCGATGCCGACGTCACGCTCCTCTCCGGTGGTGAGCGCCGCCGCGTCGCCCTGTGCAAGCTCCTTCTGCAGAAGCCGGACCTGCTGCTGCTCGACGAGCCCACCAACCACCTCGACGCCGAGAGCGTGCTGTGGCTCGAACAGCACCTCTCCAGCTACGCCGGCGCCGTCCTGGCCGTCACCCACGACCGCTACTTCCTGGACCACGTGGCCGAGTGGATCGCTGAAGTTGACCGCGGCCACCTCTACCCGTACGAGGGCAACTACTCCACGTACCTGGAGAAGAAGCGCGCCCGCCTGGAAGTCCAGGGCAAGAAGGACGCCAAGCAGGCCAAGCGCCTGACCGAAGAACTCGAGTGGGTCCGCTCCAACGCCAAGGGACGCCAGACCAAGTCCAAGGCCCGTCTGGCCCGCTACGAGGAAATGGCCGCCGAGGCGGACCGCACCCGCAAGCTCGACTTCGAAGAGATCCAGATCCCGCCGGGACCGCGCCTCGGCGGACTTGTGCTGGAAGCCAAGGAGCTCCAGAAGGGCTTCGATGACCGCACGCTGATTGACGGGCTGTCCTTCAGCCTGCCCCGCAACGGCATCGTCGGCGTCATCGGCCCCAACGGCGTCGGCAAGTCCACGCTGTTCAAGACCATCGTGGGCCTGGAACCGCTGGACGGCGGTGAACTGAAGATCGGCGATTCCGTCAAGATCTCCTACGCCGACCAGAGCCGCGGCGGCATCGACCCGAACAAGACGCTGTGGGAGGTCGTGTCTGACGGGCTGGACTACATCCAGGTCGGCCACGTCGAAATGCCGTCCCGCGCCTATGTGGCCGCCTTCGGCTTCAAGGGCCCGGACCAGCAGAAGAAGGCCGGGGTGCTCTCCGGCGGTGAGCGCAACCGCCTCAACCTTGCGCTGACCCTCAAGCAGGGCGGCAACCTGCTGCTCCTCGACGAACCGACTAACGACCTCGACGTCGAAACCCTCAGCAGCCTCGAAAACGCACTGCTCGAATTCCCGGGCTGCGCCGTCGTCGTCTCGCACGACCGCTGGTTCCTGGACCGGGTGGCCACCCACATCCTCGCCTACGAAGGCGACGAGGAGAACCCGTCCAAGTGGTACTGGTTCGAGGGCAACTTCGAGTCCTACGAGGAGAACAAGGTGGAGCGCCTGGGCCCGGACGCGGCCAAGCCGCACCGCGTCACGCACCGCCGCCTCACCCGCGACTAAGCCCGCCAGGCTTACAGCGCCGCTGGCACACAAAAAGCCGGTTCCCCGTGGGGAGCCGGCTTTTTGTGCGCCGCGGGACTTTGTACCAGGCAGGGCGACTGGCGCGGCGTCCGGCAGGGGGCGGGATTCCTAGCTGCGCTCGGCCCTGCGCATCTGGTGCTGCAGCACTCTGGACGAGACGGCGGACTAGACGTACTACTAGACGGCGGCCTGGACGGCGCCGTTCACTGTGTTCTTCAGATCGTTCGGGACCCGGACCATGCCTTCCTGCGCCACCGTGGCTACGTGCAGGCCGTCCCGGCTGAAGATCTTGCCGGTCGCCAGTCCCCGCGCGCCCTGGGCGCTGGGGGACTCCTGGACGTACAGGAGCCATTCGTCCACCCGGACCGGCCGGTGCCACCACATGGCGTGGTCCAGGCTGGCCACGGACATCCCGGGCGTAATCCAGCTCATCCCGTGCTTGCGGAGGACGGATTCGAGCAGGGTGTAATCGCTCGCGTAGGCCAGGGCGGCCCGGTGCACGCCGGCGTCGTCGGGCATCGGCCCGAACGTTTTCATCCAGACGGCGTTGCGCGCCTCCTTGGGCCCCTTCGCCGAGACGTACAGCGCCGGGTCGACGTGGCGGATATCGAAGGGCCGTTCAAACGCCCAGTGCCGGGCCACGGGGTGATCGAACTTGCCCAGCAGGTCGGCAGTGCTGGGAAGAGATTCCGGGTCCGGGATCCCGGCGGGCATTTCGGACTGGTGCTCGATCCCTTCGTCCTCGGCCTGGAAGGACGCAATCATCGACAGGATGGGCATGCCCTCCTGGTAGGCGTGGACCCGGCGGGCCGAGAAGGACCGGCCATCACGCAAACGCTGCACCCCGAAGGTGATCGGCTTGTTGGCGTCTCCCGGCCGCAGGAAGTAGCCGTGCATGGAGTGCACACTGCGGTCCGGATCGACGGTGCGGCTGCCGGCGATCAGGGACTGCGCCAGCACCTGGCCGCCGAAGACGCGGTGCCTGGGCTGTTGCTGGGAGGGCCCCATGAAGATGTCCTCGTCCGTCCGCGCGCCCTCGAGCTCGCCGAGGTTGAGCAGTTGGATGAGCGAGGAGGTGGGGTCCTGGGTCGGGAGCCCCAGCAGTCCGGCTTCGGCTTCAGTCATGGTCTGACTCTAGACGGCAGCGCGCGCCGCTCCAAAGAAGCGCAGCCGGTAGAGTCGGTGGTGTGTCTGATGTCCTAACCCAGCCCCTGCAGTTCACCGATCCCCGCGACCTCGCCGACCTGCGCACGTTCGCCACGCGCGCTAAATCCATAGACGACGGCGCCATCCGGCTCCAGGCCGCGGGCCCGGTCCTGGCCGCCTACGTCTGCGTCCTGCGGCCCCGGCTCCTCGGCGAGTCCACCCCCACCATCCTGGGACTGCGGACCATGGCGCTGGCACAGCCGGCGGACACCGACGTGACGGTGCCGCTGTCCGCCGTGCTGGACCGTCTGGCCCGGGCGGGGGAGCACGACGTCGAGCTCCCCGTTCCGCCGGTGACCGTCAGCGAGTCGTGGGCCGGGATCGGGGCGCCGCGGACCGGCTGGGAACTGCTCGGCACCCTCCAGGACCCCGTCCTGAGGGACGCTGCCGAGGCCGGCATCAGGGAAATCGCCGCGATCATCCCGGACAAGCCGGGCGCGCTGATCGTCAACAACGCCCGGGCGAGCGTCTGGGGCCGGGAACTGCCCGACGCCGGCGGCCTGCCGGCGGGAGCCGCGTTCGCCGCGCTGACCCTGGGCTTCCTGGCCGACGGCGATCAAAAGCTCTTCCGCGCCGGGCGCTGGTTCCGCCTCAGCGGCACCCGCGGACACGTGCTGGTCCGGACCGGCACCGGGCTGTAGGCAGCGTCCGCGCTCAGGCCTCCGAGGGGCTGTTCACCATGGACAGGGCTGCCCGGTCCATGTAGTCCCAGAGCGTGCCCTCATACAAGGGCGGAAGCTCCAGGGAGTCCACGGCGGCGCGCATGTGGAACAGCCAGCGTTCCTTGGCCTCCGGCGTCACACGGAACGGCATGTGGCGCATCCGCAGCCGCGGGTGCCCGCGCTCCTCGCCATACGTGGTGGGCCCGCCCCAGTACTGTTCCAGGAACATCAGGAAGCGCCGCTTGGCCGGGCCGAGGTCCTCTTCCGGGTACATGGCGCGCAGCAGCGGATCGGTCGCGACGCCGTCGTAGAAGACGTCGATGAGCTTCACGAAGGTCTCGTGGCCGCCCACGGCGTCATAGAAGTTGTCGGTGTAGCCGGGCTGGCTGAACGGATCGTTCTGCAGCAGCTGCCTGGGCTGGCTTGGTTCGCCGGCGCTGGGAATCGTCATGGCTCTATTCTCCGGCCTGCTGCTGCGGCGTGGAATCGGCCTCTTCGGCCGGCGGGGCAGACGGCGCGATGTAATGGCCCTGGGAACGGTTGCCCACACGCAGGATTTCTCCGTTGCGCAGGTACCAGATGGTGCCGTCGTCGGCCCGGACGCGCGTGATCCGCAGGTTCATGGCCTCGACAATGCCCACCACCTCGGAGGTTTCGATGACATCGCCGATCCCGTACTGATCCTCGAGCGTGATGAAGATGCCGGCCAGGAAGTCGCGGATCAGTTGCTGGGCGCCGAAGCCGATGGCGATACCGAGGATACCGACGCTGGTCAGCAGCGGTGCAATGTCCACGTTCAGGTATTTGAGCACGTACACGATGGTGAGGACGGCCACCAGGACGCCGACAACGCTGTTGAGCAGTGCGCCAATGGTGTGGGCCCGCTGGACCCGGCGCTCGTGGTCCAGTGCCCGCAGAGCGGGAGACACCCAGCGGAAATGCCGCTTCTTGAAGAATGTGCTGCCCTCGGCGACACGCTTGGTGATTCCGGCGATCACGAAGGACGCCACCAGCCACACGGCGACGCCGATCCCCAGGGCTATCAGGGCGCCCGGCAGATTGACGGCGGCGATTTGTTGGGCGGTGATTGGTTCGATGGTGGTCAGGCTGATCATCGGTGGGGGAAAACTCCTTGTTGCTTCGTCCCAGCCGGCCGGCAGCAGGGCTGGGCGTCCGGGTAGCGGCCGGCGTTCGCCGGGCGCATAACACTCTGGTCTCCTTCAACATTAGCGCCGTAGCGTGGCCCCATGCGCATCCTGGTCCTTGGCGGCACCGCCTTCCTCTCAGCCGAAATAGCCCGACAGGCCCTGACTTCCGGGCATGATGTGACCTGCCTGGCCCGTGGAACCGTCTCTGCACCGCCTGACGGAGCCACATGGGTTCGGGCGGACCGCTCGGAGGGGAAGGCCGCCTACGCGCCGGTGGCGGGCCGTTCAGACCCGGACGGATGGGATGCCGTGATCGATGTCTCCCGGGACCCCGTGCAGGCGCGTGAGGCCCTTGAGGCGCTGGCCGGATCGACCCGGCATTGGACCTTTGTCTCCAGCTGCTCGGTCTACGCAGACCACTCCGTGGCCGGCGCCGCCGAAGACGCCCAGGTGCTCCTGCCGCTGGCTCCGGGAACGGAACTGAGCATGGAGAACTACGGCGAGGCCAAGTCCGCGATTGAGTCCTGGACCCGGGAGCTGGCCGGGGCCAAGGCACACCTGTGCCGCGCCGGCCTGATCGGCGGACCCGGGGACGGCTCTGACCGTTACGGGTACTGGCCTGCCCGTTTTGCCCGGGACGACGATCCGGTCCTGGTCCCGGACATCCCCGCCGACGCCACCCAGATCATCGACGTCCGCGACCTCGCGGCCTGGATCCTCACCGCAGCCGAAAGGGGAACCGTCGGCGCCCTGAACGCCGTCGGCGAACCGGTCCCGTTTGCCGCCTACCTTGAGGAATCGCGTCAGCTCGCCGACGCCGACTCCGAGGTGGTTGTCGCTCCCGAGGACTGGCTGGCGTCCCACGGCGCGAACTATTGGGCCGGCCCGGACTCGCTGCCGCTGTGGCTGCCGGCCGGCCACGATGGCTTCGCGACCCGCAGCAATGACGCTGCCCGGGCCGCCGGGCTGCGCATCCGGCCCTGGATGGACACGCTGCGGGACACCCTGGCCGATGAGCGTCGCCGCGGGCTCGGCCGCGAACGCGAGGCCGGGATGAGCCCGGAGACCGAACGCAGGATCGTGTCCGAGTACAGGGCGGAGGCCTCAGCCGGGCAGGCTGACGGTGCCGCCTGACCTTGCCACCTGACGGTGCCCCCTGACCTTGCCGCCTGACCTTGCCCCCTGACGTCGTTCAGTCCGCCTGGCCCTCCACCACAGCCGTGGGCTCGTGCAGCACCGGAAAGTTGACGCTGCGGGCGATGAAACAGACCTTGTTGGCCTCGACGTGGAGCTCTTCCAGGAGTTCCGGGGCCGCCGGCTCCGCCATCGTCACCGTGGGTTTCAGCGTGACGGATTCGAATTGGCCGCTGCCGTCCCGGTTAGTCCGCATGAGGCCCTCGGCCCGGTCCTCGTAGGCGGTCACCACCACGCCGTGCTTCACGGCCACGTGCAGGAAGGAGAGCATGTGGCACTGGGACAGCGCGGCCAGGAGCAGCTGTTCGGGATTGTAGCGCTCGCGGTCGCCGTGAAAGGTCGGATCGGCCGAGCCGTGCAACACCGGCAATCCCGGGATCTCGACGTGATGGTCCCGTGAATAGCCGCGGTAGGAGGACGTCCCCTCCCCGAGGTTCCCGGTCCAGCGGACAGTCAGCGCGTAGCGGTGTTCGTCAAGGCTCATGACCCCAGCCTAGAACGACGGAACCCCGGCGCCGCACGTGGGCGGCACCGGGGCTCCAGGATTGCCGGGGTTCGGGGCGGCTTTCCTAGCCGACGTCGGCCTGGCGGGCCCGCAGCGAGCGGACAACGCCGTCGCGGTTCTCCAGCATCATCCGGCGCAGCGCGGAGCTGCCTTCCGGCAGCGACGCCAGGAACTCATCGGTGCGGTCCACGGTGGCCTGCGTGGTCAGCTGGGCCGGGTAGAGCCCGACGACGATCTGCGAGGCCAGCGCGTGGGTGCGGTTGGCCACGATGCCCGGGACGGCCTCGAAGTACTTCTCTGCGTACGGCTCCAGCAGGGACGTGTCCAGGACCCGGGTAAAGCCGGCCACCGCGGAACCTTGCAGGGCGTTGGACAGATCGCCCTTGACCACAATCGATTCCCAGGCTGCGGCCTTGGCCTCCGGCGTGGGGATCGCGGCCTTGGCCAGGGCCGCCGCGTTCTGGCCGTTGGAGGTGTTGTCGTGCTCCAGTTCCTCGTCGATCCGCTCCTGCCCGGCGCGGCCGCCTGCCACGAGGGACGCCAGCAGTTCCCAGCGCAGGTCCTGGTCCACGCTCAGCCCATCCAGGGTGAGCGAGCCGTCCAGCAGCCCGGACACCGTGTCCAGCTGCCCGGCGCTGCTGGCCAGCAGGGCGTAGGACTTCACGAACTGCAGCTGGGCGTCCGAGCCCGCAGGCACGGCCGAGGCGAGATCCCACAGCCTGTCGGTCGCGGCCACGGTGGTGGCCTCCTTGTGCTCCTCGGCCACGTAGAACGTCAGCGTGGTGGCGAGCTGCCGGAGCTGGACCAGGATCACGGAGGAATCGGATTCCTCGGCGATGTTCGCCAGGATCAGGTCCACATACCCGCGGGCCGGGGATTCGCCGTCGCGCGCCGCATCCCACGCCGAGCCCCACACGAGGGTTCGGGGGAGGCTCTGGCTGAAGTCCTTCAGGTGGGCCGTGGCGGTGGCGAGGGACTTCGGATCGAGGCGGACCTTGGCGTAGGCCAGGTCGTCGTCGTTGAGCAGGATCAGGTCAGGCTGGGCCAGGCCGGCCAGGGCCGGAACCTCGGTGCGCTCGCCGTCGACGTCGAGCTCCACGCGGTGCACGCGCTCCAGCTTGCCGGCGCCGTTGAGGTTGTAGAAGCCCACGGCGAGCCGGTGCGGGCGGAGCGTCGGTTCGCTCTCGATCGCCGACTGCACGATGGCGAACGAGCCGATGGTGCCCTCGGCGTCGGCCGAGATTTCCGGCGTCAGGGTGTTGACGCCGGCGGTCTCCAGCCAGAGCTGCCCCCACTTTTCGAGGTCGCGGCCGCTGGCCTTTTCGAGTTCGGCCATGAGGTCGCTGAGCTCGGTGTTCTGCCAGGCGTGCTTGCTGAAGTACTCGCGCACGCCGGCCATGAATTCCTCCGGGCCCACCCAGGCGACGAGCTGGCGCAGCACGGAGGCGCCCTTGGCGTAGGTGATGCCGTCGAAGTTCACCTCGACGTCCTGGAGGTCGTTGATCTCGGCGAAGATCGGGTGCGTGGTGGGCAGCTGGTCCTGCCGGTACGCCCAGGACTTCTCCACCGAGGCGAACGTGGTCCAGGCGTGGTCGAACTCGGTGTTCTCCACGGCGGCCAGGTGGGACATGTATTCGGCGAAGGACTCGTTGAGCCAGAGGTCGTTCCACCAGCGCATCGTCACGAGGTCGCCGAACCACATGTGGGCGAGCTCGTGCAGCACGGTGATGGCGCGGCGCTCGACCTGGGCGTCGGTGACCTTGCCTCGGAAGACGTAGCCTTCCAGGATGGTGACGGCCCCGGCGTTTTCCATGGCGCCGGCGTTGAACTCCGGCACGAAGAGCTGGTCGTACTTCTCGAACGGGTACGGGCAGCCGAACTGCGCCTCGAAGAACTCGAAACCCTGACGGGTGAGCTCAAAGATGTTGTCCGCATCGAGGTACTGCATGAGCGACTTGCGGGCGAAGATGCCCAGCGGCGTGACCCGGCCCTCCGCCGAGACGACCTCGCTGCGCACCGACTGGTACGGCCCGGCGATCAGTGCGGTGACGTAGGAGGAGAGCCGCGGCGTGGGCGTGAACTCCCAGACGGAGCGCGCGCCCCCGTCCGCGCCGGGGATGGTCTCCACCGGCGCCGGGGTGGGGGAGTTGGAGACCACGTCCCAGTGCGAGGGGGCGGTGACCGTGAAGGTGAAGCTGGCCTTGAGGTCGGGCTGTTCGAACACGGCAAACATGCGCCGCGAATCCGGGACCTCGAACTGGGTGTAGAGGTAGACCTCGTTGTCCACCGGGTCCACGAAGCGGTGCAGGCCCTCGCCGGTGTTCATGTACGGGGCATCGGCGACCACGAGCAAGTGGTTCTCGGCCTCCAGGTCCGGGAGCTGGATCCGGACGCCGTCGGAGACCTCGGACGGGTCGAGTTCGCGGCCGTTGAGGCTCACGCTGTGCACCGTGTGGGTCACGGCGTCGATGAAGGTCGAGGACCCCGGCTTGGCCGCGAACTTCACGGCCGTGGTGGACCCGAAGACTTTTTCGCCGCGGGTCAGGTCCAGGCTGACCTCGTAGGACTCGACGTCGATCAGGGTGGCGCGCTCGCGGGCTTCGGCGCGGGTGAGGTTCATACCGGGCAAAGGGGCCTCCAGAAGAAGATGGATACTGCCGGCCGGCCGCAGCCGCCGGCGATACTGTGAAATCATTCTTTCACGTCAGCGGCCCGTGGCAAGTTAGCCCGCTCACAATGTCTTTCCCGGCGCTCCAGCCGCAACACATCCGTTCCTACGTTTCGCTTCCTGTTGGCCGCCTGACCTGCGCGCATGTCCCTGGATCTCTCCATGCCCAGCCGGGGTAGCGTTGGGTCATGGGAAAGATCCGGGACTCAGTCGATGCCAGGGCCTTGCGCTTTGCCATCGGTTTCCCCCTCATGCTGGCCGCCGGATTCGTGGTGTGTGCGCTGCTGGTGCGGCCTGAGCTCCCCGAGCCGCTGGCCATCCGCTGGACCGACGCCGGTGCCGTCGACTTTGCGCCGTTCACCGCCTTCGTGGGCGCCAGTGCCGCGCTGATCGTAGTTGTGGGCTGGGCCGTGCTGCTGCAGGCCGTGCCGCTGTCCCGGCCTGTGATGATGCGCCGGATCATGATGGGCGCCGGATTTGCCATGAGCCTCTTCCTCACCACCGTCCTCGCCGCCGCCCTCGTGGGACAGTTGGGACTGCCCGACGCGCGGGGCTCCCATGTGGACGCCTCGGTCCTGGCCCTGGGAAGCGGCGCAGCCCTCGCCATGGGCTTCGTCATGGGCATGGTCTTCAAGGCAGACGAACGCTGGTCTGTCGATGACGACCTCGCCGTCCGCCAGGCCCTCCAACGCGAACAGGATCCTGAATTGGCCAGGGACCGGGTCAGTCTCTGGGTCCATGCCCGCAGTTCGATCTTCGTCATGCTTGGCATCGCGACGCTCTTGCCCGCGGCCCTCTTCACCATTGCCGTGCCGTGGGTCTCTGCCCTCCTGGTGGCCGCAGCCCTGGTGGCGGCGGCGTTCCTGGTGGCCCGGATCCGGGTTGACCGGAGCGGCCTGCGGGTCTTCGTGGCAGGTTTCGTCCGGGTCATGAATGTTCCAGCCGCGGCTATCGACGCCGCCACGCCCAGCGACGTCAGGGCGGCGGACTACGGCGGCTGGGGCTACCGCATCCACGGCAACACCACAGCGCTGCTGGTCAGCAGTGGCCCCGCGGTGGTCATCGACCGCTCGGACGGGCACCGGCTCGCGGTGAGTGGCGGTAGCGCCGCCACGGCGGACAACATTGCCCAAACGCTTTCCCGGGTGGCGGACAGGGCGCGGCGGAACGGCGGGGCCCCGGCCACGTAACACGGCGGCCCGATCCAGCCCCCGGCCCGCCACAGCACCGTCCCGGAAGACGCGGCCTAGTAGGCTTGGACGAGACCTCGACCGCCCCGGCCGCCGCCCCGCGCCGCAACTGAACGGAACAGCCGTGACCATTTCTGACTTCCCCCGCGTGCACATTGCCACCGACCACGCCGGCATGGAGCTCAGCGCCCACCTCGTCAGCCACCTCAGCGCCAAAGGTTACGACGTGGTGGACCACGGCCCCGTGGAATACGACGCCCTGGATGACTACCCGTCGTTCTGCATCAACGCCGCCCTCGCGGTGGTCGCGGACCAGGAAGCCGGAACCCACGCCCTGGGCATAGTGCTCGGCGGATCCGGCAACGGCGAGCAGATTGCCGCCAACAAGGTCAAGGGCGTGCGCGCGGCACTGGCGTGGAACCTCTCCACGGCCCAGCTCGCCCGCGAACACAATGACGCCAACGTCGTCGCCGTCGGCGGCCGCCAGCACAGCGTCGATGAGGCAACGGCCATCATCGAGGCCTTCCTGAGCGAGCCGTTCAGCAACGACGAGCGCCACGTCCGCCGGATCGGCAAGATCGCCACCTACGAGCGCACCGGCGAAGTCGTCCTGTAGTGCCGGAGGGGCACTCCGTCCACCGGCTGGCCCGCCAGTTCGGCGACGTTTTCGCGGGCCAGAGGCTTTCGGTCTCGAGCCCGCAAGGCAGGTTCGCGCCCGGCGCCGCCCTGCTGGACGGGCATGTCCTGACGTCCGCGACCGCCCACGGCAAGCATCTGTTCCTCGGGTTCGACCACGGCCTGGTCCTGCACGTCCACCTGGGCCTCTACGGCGCCTGGAATTTCGGCGGGGATGCCACCTTCCGTGGTGCGTCCAGCATCGGGGCGCCCCGGAAGGTGGGGGAGCGGGAGGTGTACGACGCCGATGACGCCGGCAGCGCGGCTGGGCCGGCCTCCGTGGGCGCAGCGTCGCCTGCCTACACAGGGCCACCGGAGCCGGTGGGCGCGGTCCGGGTCCGGCTGGTGAGCGGGCACGGCTGGGCGGACCTGCGCGGCGCCACTACCTGCGAGGCGATCATCGCGGCCGAAGCCGCGGCCGTCGTCGCCCGCCTGGGCCCGGACCCGCTGGGCAACAGGCCAGGCGACCGGGACGCATTTGCCGCCACCGTGACGGCCAAACGGGCCCCGCTGGCAGGGCTGCTCATGGACCAAAAGGTGATCGCCGGCGTCGGGAACGTCTACCGGGCGGAACTGCTGTTCCGGCAGCGCCTCAACCCCTGGCTGCCCGGGACCGGACTGACGCCGGAGGCGGCACGCCGGCTCTGGGACGACACCGCCGCAATGATGTCCGACGGCGTCCGGGACGGCCGGATCATCACGACGCCGCCGCAGTACTGGGACACGCCGCCCCGGGACGGGCACGGCGACGCCGTGCCGAACACCACGGCCGGCGCGCTGCCGGGCCCGCTGCCGGACCCGGACCAGGCGCACTTCGTCTACCGCAGGCACGGCCTGGACTGCCGTGACTGCGGCACGTCCGTGGCGCTCACGGAGCTCGGTGCCCGGAAACTGTACTGGTGCCCGCAGTGCCAGCAAGCCTGAACAGCCTCTGAACAACCCTGAATACAACTGAGTAGTCCCGATCCGGCATATGCGCCGCAAGGCATGAAACAGGCGCATGAAACAGGCATGAAAAAAGCCCCTCCGTGGAGGGGCTTTTTCGTCATATTTCCGAGGGGACGACGGGAATCGAACCCGCGTAATCAGTTTGGAAGACTGAGGCTTTACCATTAAGCTACGTCCCCGGGTGGTGATGCTGGATTTCCAGCAAATCTTCCGGGCGGCTGTTCAAGCCGGATACAACTAAACCCAATTCAGGGCCCCGGTGTCAAATGTGCAAATCGGCGCAGTATGACCGTAGACTGTTCTGTGCACTTACGGGGTGTAGCTCAGCTTGGCTAGAGCGCCTGCTTTGGGAGCAGGAAGTCGCAGGTTCAAATCCTGTCACCCCGACTCTGCAAGCACTGCCAGCACGTGGCAATGCAGAACCCTATTCCCCCCACACCAGGAGTACTTAGACTGTGAAGAGCGCTGTCGAGAACCTCACCCCCACGCGGGTCAAGCTCAATGTTGAGGTCCCCTTTGAGGAATTGAAGCCCAGCATCGCAGAGGCATACAAGACTGTTGCTTCGCAGATCCAGGTTCCCGGTTTCCGCAAGGGCAAGGTCCCCTCCAAGCTCATTGACCAGCGCGTCGGCCGCGGCTACGTCCTGGAGACGGCCATCAACGAAGGCCTCAACGGCTGGTACCAGGCTGCCGTGCAGGAAACCGGCATTCGTCCCCTGAGCCGTCCCGAAGTTGAGATCACCGAGGTTCCGGACCCGTCCGCCACCGACGGCGAGCTCAAGTTCCACGCCGAGGTTGACATCCGCCCCGAGATCGAACTGCCGGACTACGCCGGGATCAAGGTCGAGGTTGCCGCCGCCGAGTCCTCGGACGCCGACGTCGACAAGGCCATGGACGAGCTCCGTGGCCGCTTCGGCACCCTGAAGTCCGTGGACCGCCCGGCAGCCGACAGCGACTTCCTGACGATCGACATCGCAGCCTCGATCGACGGCTCCGAGGTTGACTCCGCCTCCGGCCTGTCCTACCAGGTTGGCGCCGGCACCATGCTCGAAGGCCTCGACGAGGCCGTCACCGGCCTCAGCGCCGACGAGGACGCCATTTTCGACACCACGCTGGTCGGCGGCGAGCACGCCGGCGAGTCCGCTCAGGTCAAGGTCACCGTCAAGGCCGTCAAGGAGCGCGAGCTCCCCGTCGCCGACGACGACTTCGCCCAGCTCGCCAGCGAATTCGACACCCTGGCCGAACTCCGCGAGGACCTGGCCAAGCAGGCCGCCGAGTCCAAGGTTGTTGAGCAGGGCGTCGAGGCCCGCGACAAGGTCCTGGACAAGCTCGTTGAGCTCGTCGCGGTCCCCGTCCCGGAATCAATCGTCGAAGAGCAGCTCGAGCAGCACTTCAACGCCGAGAACGCCCACGGTGAAGGCGAGCACGACACCGAGGAGCACCGCGCCGAGGTCAAGGCCAACACCGAGCGTGCCTTCCAGAACGAGATCATCCTTGACGCCATCGCCGAAAAGGAAGAAGTCAACGTCAGCCAGAACGAGCTGATCGACTACATCGTCACCACCGCCAGCCAGTACGGCATGGACCCGAACCAGTTCGCCCAGATCATCGATCAGAGCGGCCAGGTTCCCATGATGGTTTCCGAGGTCCGCCGCCGCAAGGCACTGGCCGTCGTCCTGGGCCAGGCCGAGGTCACCGACTCCGAGGGCAACAAGGTTGACCTCAGCGATTTCRTCCGCCCCGGCGACGAAGCCGCACCGGCCGCTGAGTCCGTCGAGGAAGAAGCCCCCGCGGCAGAAGCCGCCGCCGAGGCCACCCCGAGCGATGACCCCGCAGCAGTGAAGTTCTAGCATTGCCGCTGACGGCCCCCGGATCACCGATCCGGGGGCCGTCTGTTTTAACCGGCGCCCGTTTAACCCCGCGACGGCGGACGTGCGCCGTCAGCGAACAGCCCGCCGCCAGCGAACAAAGCGGGCGTGAAAACGGTTAGTGTCGCTGTAGGAAAGTTCAGTGATGTCGTCCAATGACGTCACCGTCGCCAGCGAGAGGTAAGTACATATGTCACAGCAAGCAGGGGCGCCCCGGATGGCCACGGTCGATCCGGCAGCCCAGGATAACTACATTTACAACCGCCTGCTGAAAGAGCGCATCATCTGGCTCGGCTCCGAGGTCCGTGACGATAACGCCAACGCGATCTGCTCCCAGCTGCTGCTGCTCTCGGCGGAGAATCCTGAACGGGACATCTACCTTTACATCAACTCACCCGGCGGCTCCGTCACCGCCGGCATGGCCATCTACGACACCATGCAGTTCATCCCGAACGACGTCGTCACGGTGGCCACCGGGCTCGCCGCCTCCATGGGGCAGTTCCTGCTCTCCTCGGGCACCAAGGGCAAGCGCTACGCCACCCCCAACGCCCGCATCCTCATGCACCAGCCCTCCGGCGGCATCGGCGGAACGGCGTCGGACATCAAGATCCAGGCCGAGCTGATCCTGCACATGAAGAAGGTCATGGCCGAGCTGACCGCAGACCAGACCGGACAGACCGTGGACACCATCCTCAAGGACAACGACCGCGACAAGTGGTTCACGGCCCCTGAGGCCCTCGAGTACGGTTTCTTCGACAAGATCGCGGCGCACGCAGGATCCGTGGCCGGCGGCGGCGGAACCAACGCCAACGGCTCCGGCAACAGCGGCGCTGCGACAGCCACCGAGAACTGACCGGCACGTAGACAGTAATGAATTCAGGAGCAATGAACATGAACTACAACTTCGGTTCGACTGCCGGCAACCTGCCGAGCAGCCGCTACGTGCTGCCCCAGTTCGAAGAGCGCACGCCCTACGGCTTCAAGCGCCAGGACCCGTACACCAAGCTGTTCGAGGACCGCATCATCTTCCTGGGCGTCCAGGTCGACGACGCCTCGGCGGACGACGTCATGGCCCAGCTGCTGGTGCTCGAGTCCACCGACCCGGACCGCGACATCACGCTCTACATCAACTCTCCGGGTGGCTCGTTCACCGCCATGACCGCGATCTACGACACCATGACGTACATCCGGCCGGAGATCCAGACCGTCTGCCTCGGCCAGGCGGCCAGCGCAGCAGCCGTGCTGCTCGCTGCCGGCACGCCGGGCAAGCGACTGGCACTGCCGAACGCCCGTGTCCTGATCCACCAGCCTTCACTCTCCGGTGGACAGGGCGGGCAGGCCTCCGACCTGGAGATCCAGGCCGCCGAGGTCATGCGCATGCGCTCCTGGCTCGAGGACACGCTGGCCAAGCACTCCGGCCGGACGCCGGAACAGGTCAACAACGACATCGAGCGGGACAAGATCCTCACCGCCGCCGAGGCCATGCAGTACGGCCTGATCGACCAGGTCCTGGATTCCCGCAAGATCAAGCCCCAGGCGATCGCGCGCTAACCAGCAATTCGCGACGCGCCGGTGCGGCACTTTACTTGGCCGCACCGGCGTCCGCTTTCCACCCAACGGGCCCAAAGTGACCTAGAGTGGAACATGTCACAGCCAGCAGCAAGCTACTAAAGGGGTTCACACATGGCTCGGATTGGCGAGAGCACTGATCTGCTGAAGTGTTCTTTCTGCGGAAAGAGCCAGAAGCAGGTTCGCAAGCTCATTGCCGGGCCCGGCGTCTACATCTGCGACGAGTGCATCGAACTCTGCAACGAGATCATCGAAGAGGAACTCGCGGAAGTAGCTGACCTGGGCAGTTTCGAACTGCCCAAGCCCCGCGAGATCTTTGACTTCCTGCAGGAATATGTGATCGGCCAGGAACCCGCCAAGCGGTCGCTCGCCGTCGCGGTCTACAACCACTACAAGCGGATCCAGGCCGGCCACGCCCCGAAGAGCGGCAGCCTCGCGGACGGCGTGCACCACGACGACGTCGAAATCGCCAAGTCCAACATCCTGCTGATCGGCCCCACCGGCTGCGGCAAAACCTATCTGGCCCAGACCCTGGCCCGCCGCCTCAACGTCCCGTTCGCCGTGGCCGACGCCACGGCCCTGACCGAGGCCGGCTACGTCGGCGAAGACGTCGAGAACATCCTCCTCAAGCTCATCCAGGCCGCCGACTACGACGTCAAGAAGGCCGAGCAGGGCATCATCTACATCGACGAGATCGACAAGATCTCACGCAAGAGCGAAAACCCGTCCATCACCCGGGACGTCTCGGGCGAGGGCGTGCAGCAGGCGCTCCTGAAAATCCTCGAGGGCACGGTGGCCTCCGTCCCCCCGCAGGGCGGCCGCAAACACCCGCACCAGGAATTCATCCAGATCGACACCACCAACGTGCTGTTCATCGTGGCCGGCGCCTTCGCCGGGCTCGAGGACATCATCGGTTCTCGTTCCGGACGCAAAGGCATCGGCTTCGGCGCGCCCCTCAACGAGGTCAAGAACACCACGGATTCCTACGGCGAGGTCATGCCCGAGGACCTGCTCAAGTTCGGGCTGATCCCGGAATTCATCGGCCGACTGCCGGTCATCACCACGGTCTCGAACCTGGACCGGGCAGCGCTCATCCAGATCCTGTCCACGCCCAAGAACGCCCTCGTCAAGCAGTACCAGAAGATGTTCCAGCTCGACGGCGTCGAACTCATCTTCGAGGACGAGGCACTGAACACTATCGCCGACCAGGCGCTGGAGCGGGGCACAGGGGCGCGCGGGCTACGCGCCATCATGGAGGAAGTCCTTCTTCCGGTCATGTTCGACCTCCCCAGCCGCGACGACGTCGCGAGCGTCGTGATCACCGAAGAGGTCGTGACCAAGAAGGCCGCGCCCACGATGATCGCCCACGACGTCAAGCGCCGCAAGTCCGCCTGACCGTCCTGAAGCCCGGAATAAATCAGGCCCAGCGATGGCTGTCATCTTTGGCGCGCTCTGCGTCTGATGTACGACTGGCATCTGACCTGACCTGATCTCATCCGACCTGCTTGCCGCAGCCCGCTTTCCCGCAGACTTCCATCCCGCAGACTTCCATAAGGAGAACACCTGTGCCTGAAACCCTGACCAATAAAGCCGACTTCTGGTTCGACCCCATGTGCCCCTTCGCCTGGGTCACCTCCCGTTGGATCGGCGAAGTCGAAGAAGTCCGCGACATCCAGACCGAGTGGCACGTGATGAGCCTTGCCGTACTCAATGAGGGCCGCGAGGAACTGCCCGAGCAGTACAAGGAGTTCATGAAGAAGGCGTGGGCTCCGGTCCGCGTCATCATTGCCGCCTCGGAACAGCATGGCGCGGAGTACATCAAGCCGCTCTACGACTCCATGGGCACCAAAATCCACAACGAAGGCAACAAGGACATTGACGAGGTCATCGCCAAGTCCCTGGCCGAGGCAGGACTGCCCGCCGAACTGGCCGCCGCCGGCCAAAGCGATGAATTCGACGCCCAGCTGCGCACCAGCCACGAGGCCGGCATCTCCCTGGTCGGACAGGACGTGGGCACCCCGGTGGTGGCATTCAACGGCACGGCCTTCTTCGGCCCGGTCCTGACCCGCATCCCTCGCGGTGAGGACGCCGGGAAGATCTGGGACGCCACGGTGACCCTGGCATCCTTCCCGTACTTCTTCGAAATCAAGCGCAGCCGGACCGAAAGCCCGGCCTTCAACTAAGCCTCCGGGCACCGCGCGGATACCTCCAGGAGCCCCCAAAAGAATTACTCTGATGTAGTTCTTCCGGGGCTCTTGTGCATGGCAAACAGGGGGATAACAATGGAACTTACCCACTTCGAAAGAAGAGGGACGCAGGAACCAAAGATTCAGTGACACTCATCCGACGCAGCCTTCGGCAAAGTCAGATGATGGCTACCAGTGACGAGGTAGGAAGACCTGGAAATCCAAGGATCCCGCCAGATTGTCTAAGACGTCACGTGACAATCGAAAAGTCGAAGCCCCACCAACGGCTAACGCTGATGGGGCTTCCCCTTTGCCCAAAATCTGGTCAGGGTCCAAAAACTGGTCAGAGGGTGTGGGGTCCTGACCTGGCAGCGACAGGCGAGCACCCCGGCCTGCGGATCAGGGCCGAAGGAACAAGCCCGATTGCACCGCTGTTGCTTCCAATGGCAGGGCCGCGGTTCCGTGATGTCCATACATCCGGCCGGTGCTGTCCTGTGTCCTGTCCGCCCGCGACCATTGGAGCGCCATGCCTATCACTGCCCACCTTGATTTGAACCTTAAAGCGGAATCCCTGCCCACGGCGCCTGACGTGCTCCGCGACATCCTCTCCGATACACGGGCGTTTGACGGCTGCCTCGGCGTCCATGTGCTGGTCGACACCAATGATCCGGCGCACTTTCTTGTGGTGGAGCAGTGGGCATCACTGGAGCACGATTCCGCCTACCGCGCGTGGCGGGCAGGGCCCGGCGCGAGCGGGCTGGGAGAGCTCCTGGCCGCCCCGCCCGTGCTGACGCGCTTCGAGACCTCCTTCGAGATCTAGGGCGCCCGGAAGGCAAAGACCCGAAAACAAAAGGGGCCTCCGCCCGGCCTGAGCCGGGCGGAGGCCCCCACGTGGTTGTCGCAGCCTGCTAGGACTGCGCCGGCGGCTCGGCCGGTGCCAGCACGACGTCGCTGACGGTCAGTTCGCCCTCGCCGGCAACCAGCGCCAGTTCCCGTGCGTTGGCGGCGGCCTTGAGGTCGGCGAGGCCGGCCTTCAGCTGCGTGGTGAGGGATTCCGAGGCCGTGATCGTCGCGGACAGCACCTCGGTGCGCTGCTTGACCTTGGCCTCGGACTTGGCCTTGCGGATGCCGCTGAGCGCGGTGCCGACCGTGGCGAGGAGGGTCGTATCGCCGTCGACCGCGATGGCGGACGGCCACTGGGCGCGGTGCACGGAACCGGTGCGCCACCAGCTCCAGACTTCCTCCGCGGCGAACGGCAGGAACGGCGCGAAGAGCCGCAGGAGGGTGTCCAGGCTCGTCGCGAGGGCGGCCAGCACGGACGCCTGCTGCTCCTCGCCGGCCGCACCATAGGCGCGGTCCTTGATGAGCTCCACGTAGTCGTCCGTGAAGTTCCAGAAGAAGCTCTCGGTGATCTGCAGGGCCCGGGCGTAGTCATAGCCCTCGAACGCCTTGGTGGCCTGCGCCACGACGTCGGCGAGCTGGGCCAGGACAGCCCGGTCCAGCGGGTTGCTCAGCACCGAAAGGTCACCGGAAACCACCGAGTCCTCGGTGGCGCCCAGGTTCAGGACAAACTTGGAGGCGTTGAGCAGCTTGATCGCCAGGCGGCGGCCGATCTTCATCTGGGCGATCTCGTAGGCCGTGTCCGCGCCGAGCCTGGCCGAGGCAGCCCAGTAGCGGACTGCGTCGGAGCCGTACTCGTCGAGCACATCCGTGGGCACAATGACGTTGCCCTTGGACTTGGACATCTTCTTCCGGTCCGGGTCCAGGATCCAGCCGGAGATGGCCGCGTGCTTCCACGGCGCCGTCTTCTGCAGCGCGTCGGCGCGGACGGCGGAGGAGAACAGCCACGTACGGATGATGTCGTGCCCCTGCGGGCGGACGTCGAACGGGTAGACCTTGGCGAAGAGCGCCTCGTCGGTGCTCCAGCCGCCCACAATCTGCGGCGTCAGCGAGGACGTTGCCCACGTGTCGAGAACGTCCGCGTCGCCGGTGAAGCCGCCCGGCACATCGCGCTGGGCTTCCTCGTATCCGGGAGCCGCATCCGCCGCGGGGTCCACGGGGAGCTGCGCGTCGGACGGGACGATCGGGGCGTCGTATACGGGGTTGCCGTCGGCATCCAGCGGGTACCAGACCGGCACCGGCACGCCGAAGAAGCGCTGGCGGGACACGAGCCAGTCGCCGTTGAGCCCCGAGATCCAGTTCTCGTAGCGGGAGCGCATGAAGGACGGGTGGAACTCGATCTCGTTGCCGCGGCCGATCAGCCGTTCGCGGCGGTCCTCGTCGCGGCCGCCGTTGCGGATGTACCACTGGCGGGAGGTGACGACCTCGAGGGGCTTGTCACCCTTCTCGAAGAAGTTCACCGGGTGCATGATCTTCTTCGGTTCGCCGTCGAGCAGGTCCGCGGCGGCCAGGAGCTCCACCACGCCCTCCTTGGCGCTGAACACCGTCTTGCCGGCGATGGCCGCGAAGTTGGCGCGGCCTTCTTCGGTGGTGATCCACTCCGGGGTCTCGCCGAGGATGCGGCCGTCACGGCCCACGATCGCGCGGGTCGGCAGCTGCAGCTCGCGCCACCACGTGACGTCGGTAAGGTCGCCGAACGTGCAGACCATGGCGACGCCGGAGCCCTTGTCCGCCTTGGCGAGCGGGTGCGCCTTGACCTCTACCTCGACGCCGAACAGGGGAGAGGTGACCTTCTTGCCGAACAGCGGCTTGTAGCGCTCGTCGTCGGGGTTCGCCACCAGCGCGGCGCAGGCGGCCAGTAGTTCGGGGCGGGTGGTCTCGATGTAAATCTTCTCGCCGTCTTCGGTGAAGAACGGGTAGCGGTAGTAGGCGCCCGCGACTTCGCGGTCCTCAAGCTCGGCCTGGGCCACCGCCGTGCGGAAGGTGACATCCCACAGGGTGGGCGCCTCGGCCATGTAGGCGTCGCCGGCGGCCAGGTTGGCCAGGAAGGCGCGCTGGGAGATAGCGCGGGACTTATCATCGATGGTCCGGTAGGTCAGGTCCCAGTCCACGGACAGGCCCAGGGTCTGGAAGAGGTGCTCGAAGACCTTCTCGTCCTCGACCGCGAGCTCTTCGCACAGCTCGATGAAGTTCCGCCGGGAAATGACGTCGAAGTCGCGCTGGTTCTTGGCGGGCTCCGCCGGGGGCCGGTAAGCGGCGTCGTAGGCGATCGCCGGATCGCAGCGCACGCCGTAGTAGTTCTGCACGCGGCGCTCGGTGGGCAGGCCGTTGTCGTCCCAGCCCATGGGGTAGAAGACGTTCTTGCCGGTCATGCGCTGGTAGCGCGCCAGGACGTCGGTCTGCGTGTAGGAGAACATGTGTCCGACGTGGAGGGATCCCGACGCCGTGGGCGGGGGAGTGTCGATCGAGTAGACCTGTTCCCGCGTGGTGTCCTGGTTGAACTTGTAGGTCCCTTCGTCAAGCCAGCGCTGCGTGAGCGTGTTTTCCAGCCCCTCCAGGGCGGGCTTGTCCGGAACGTTGATGGGGGCGGTGGTGGGCGTGTCTGTACCCTGTTTGTCTTCAGCCATGGGCTCAATTCTCCATTATTTCTACCCTCGAATACACCGGACCGTACTTTGGGCACGCGGCGCGGGGTCCCCGTCGTTGCCGCTAGGGTGGTGCCATGACTGAGGGAACCGATAACGCAGGAACTGCAAATACGGCAGCAGCCGACGCAAAAACAGCAAAAGCAGCACTGGTCACCGGCGCGAGCACCGGAATCGGCGAGGCCACAGTGCGGGCACTTCGCAGCGAAGGCTGGACCGTGTTCGCCGTCGCCCGCCGTGCCGACCGGCTCGAGGCGCTCGCCGCCGAAACCGGCGCCGTCGCGCTTCCGGCCGATGTGACCGACGACGCCGACGTGGCCCGCCTGCTCGATGAGGTGACGCGGGCCGGCGGCATCGACACGCTGATCAACATCGCCGGCGGAGCCCGCGGTGCCGACAGGATCGCCGGTGCCAAGACCGAGGACTGGGAATGGATGTTCCAGGTCAACGTGCTGGGCAGCATGAAGCTGATCCGGGCGTTCCTGCCGATGCTGCGTGCCGGCGGCGAGGGAACCGTGCTGAACCTGACCTCCACCGCCGGGCTCGGGGCCTACGAGGGCGGCGGCGGCTACAACGCGGCCAAGTTCGCCCAGCACGCCCTGACCGGGGCGCTGCGGCTCGAAGAGGCCGAGCACAACGTCCGCGTGATCGAAGTGGCCCCCGGCCTGGTCCAGACCGAGGAATTCGCCCTGAACCGCCTCGGCGACCAGGACGCGGCGGCCAAGGTCTACGCCGGCGTCGAGAAGCCGCTCACCGCCGAGGACGTCGCGGACGTGGTCCGTTACGCCGTCGTCGCGCCGCACCACATCAACCTGGACCAGATCGTGATCCGCCCGGTGGCGCAGGCGGCCAATTACAAGCTGATCCGCAAAGCCTGACGCCGGGCGCTCAGCCACCGGCCGGTGCGTAGAGCGTGGCGAGGACCGCCGCATGGTCCGACCCGGCGACCTGCAGCACGGTGTAGCCACGGCTGCGCACCTGCGGGCCGGTCACGATGTGGTCAATCACCACGCCCGGCAGCGGCGGGCCGGCCATGGGCCACGTCGGCACCAGACGGGCCAGGGCCGCGGCGCCGGCGTCAACGAGGGGTCCGTCCGGGCCGTCCCCGTCGGAACCTGCTCCGGCGGCCCCCGCCAGTATCTGGCGGAACTCGGCGTGGTCGAGCGTGGCATTGAAGTCGCCCAGGAGCAGCACGTTGCCGGGACGGGCGGCAACGCGGCCCAGGGCGGCCAGTTCGCTGCGCCACTGCCCTGCCCGGCCCCACACGGGAGCCTTGGTGTGCACGTTGGTGACGTTAAGGGATACGGCCCGGCCGCCGGCGTCGAGCTCCAGCTGCACCGTGGG
This sequence comes from Arthrobacter sp. 2MCAF15, assembly GCF_052115605.1. Lineage (NCBI taxonomy): Bacteria > Bacillati > Actinomycetota > Actinomycetes > Micrococcales > Micrococcaceae > Arthrobacter > Arthrobacter sp. 2MCAF15. The sequence goes on from NZ_JBFRGZ010000005.1 coordinate 63,944, forward strand.
CATGTGGAAGGCGGAACCGTCCACGGAATCCACCGGACGGAGCGGGCGCGAGGAGTACACGGCCCCGCCGCCCGCGCCGTCCCTCGTGCGGCTGATCCGGTATGGAAGCAGCGTGCCCAGCCCCGCCTCATCCATCCGGCTTTCCAGGGCCAGGGAGAGCTCCTGGACGGCAAGGAGCCCGACGCCGTTCTCGCGCACCAGCCGCACCACCTCCGCGGCGTCCGCCTGGCCCTTCCAGGCGTTGAGGCTCATGACTGTCAGTTCGGCCGCCGGCAGCGCTCCGCCGCCCCGGACGCTGCCTTGTGCGGCGCCCTGTGCGGTGCCCTGTCCGGTGGACTGCTCCTGCGGCGGGTCCGCCTGCCGCGCCAGGAGGCGGTCGGCCACGCGGTCGGGCGGGAACAGCCACAGCAGCTGCAGGGCCAGGAGGGCGCCGGCCGGGACGGCCAGCCAGGGACGGCGCGCGCGCAGCGCCAGCACGACGGCAGCGCCGGCGGGGAGCACGAACCAGGGCGTGAAGGCCACGAGCTGCACCACAGGGGCCGGCCATGGCACCGGGACCGCCCGGAAGATGGACACTGCCGCGACGGGTGCGGCGCACAGCGCAGAAGAGAGCTGCCAGCGGTGGCTCGAGCTGCGGCTCTTCACTGATCGGCCTGCGGCGGCCCAGGGGCGGTCATGGCACGAGTCTATGCAGTCGGGCCGCCGGCGTCGCCCCTCCCGGCAGAGTTTGCCGCGCTGTGAAACGCCGTATTTTCTCCGGTACCATCGTCTTAGCAGCTTTGACCCGGCCATCACCGGTGAGCTTCCGGAAGAACGCCCCCGCGAGGCATGCGATCGCTTAGCTTGAAATCGCTGGGGCCAGTAGAACCGGACGGGTAAGCCCGTCACAGCAGTAATGAGCGGCCGACGCCGGTGCAGCCCTTTCTTGAAAAGGCGCACCCCGGTGGCGGTAAGTGAGGTGGTACCGCGGTGCCGGTGTTGTCGAAAGACAGTGCAGGGCCGTCCTCGCATCCTGAATGAATACATGTGTTCGCCGCTCAACCCAGGATGTCGAGATGACTTATTACCCCAAGGCCTCCGCCGCACCCGCAGGCGCCGGTTCCACCAAAGCAGGCGTGTCCGCCTCCGTGAAGTTCCCGGAGATCGAAGAGCGCATCCTCAAATACTGGGACCAGGACGGCACCTTCCAGGCCAGCATCGACCAGCGGGACTCTGACCTTCCTGGCGGGAAGCCCGGCAGCAACGAATTCGTCTTCTACGACGGCCCGCCCTTCGCCAACGGCCTGCCCCACTACGGCCACCTCCTGACCGGCTACGCCAAAGACCTCGTGGGCCGCTATCAGACCCAGCGCGGCCGCCGCGTCGAGCGGCGCTTCGGCTGGGACACGCACGGCCTGCCCGCCGAGCTGGAAGCCATGAAGCAGCTGGGCATGACGGACAAGACCCAGATCGAGGCCATGGGCATCGACAAGTTCAACGACGCCTGCCGTGCCTCCGTCATGAAGTACGCCGACGAGTGGAAGAGCTACGTCACCCGCCAGGCGCGCTGGGTGGACTTCGAGAACGATTACAAGACCCTCAACGTCGAGTACATGGAGTCCGTGTTGTGGGCCTTCAAGCAGCTGCACGAAAAGGGCCTGACCTACAACGGCTACCGTGTGCTGCCTTACTGCTGGAAGGACGAGACGCCTCTTTCCAACCATGAGCTGCGCATGGACGACGACGTCTACAAGAATCGCCAGGACCAGACCGTCACGGTGACCTTCCCGATCACAGCGGGGGAGTCGGAGCTGTCCAAGCAGCTCGCCGGGGTGCAGGCGCTCGCCTGGACCACCACGCCCTGGACGCTGCCCACCAACGCGGCGCTCGCCGTCGGGCCTTCCATCACCTACGTGGTCCTGCCAGCCGGACCGCACGGGATCAAGGCCGCCGCTGCCGAGGCACCGGTCACGGGCAGCTTCCTGCTCGCCGCGGACCTCCTGGGCGCCTACGCCAAGGACCTCGGCTACGGCGATGGCGCCGAGGGAGTCGCCGCCGCGGAAGCCGCCATCACCTCCCGCCACACCGGCGCCGAGCTCGACGGACTGGCCTACGAGCCGCTCTGGGACTACTTCAACGACAACGAGAAGTACGGCAACCAGAACGCTTGGCGCTTCCTCGAGGCCGACTACGTCACCACCACCGACGGCACCGGCATCGTCCACCAGTCGCCCGCCTACGGTGAGGACGACCAGAAAATCTGTGAAGAGGCCGGGATCCCCGTGGTCCTCTCCGTGGACGAGGGCGCCAAATTCCTGCCGCTGTTCAGCCACGGCCCGCTGGCCGAAATCGCCGGGCTGCAGGTGTTCGAGGCCAACAAGCCCATCACCCAGGTGCTCCGCGCCCAGGGCCGGCTGGTCCGCCAGGCCAGCTACGAGCACAGCTACCCGCACTGCTGGCGCTGCCGCAACCCGCTGATCTACCGCGCCGTGTCCTCCTGGTACGTCGAGGTCACCAAGTTCAAGGACCGCATGTCCGAACTGAACCAGGACATCAACTGGATCCCGGGCAACGTCAAGGACGGCCAGTTCGGCAAGTGGCTCGCCAACGCCCGCGACTGGTCCATTAGCCGCAACCGCTACTGGGGCAGCCCCATCCCGGTCTGGCAGTCCACCGACCCCGACTACCCTCGCACCGACGTCTACGGCTCCCTGGCCGAGATCGAGGCCGACTTCGGCCGCCTGCCGCTGAACAAGGCCGGCGAGGTGGACCTGCACCGGCCGTTCATCGACGATCTCATCCGCCCGAACCCGGATGACCCCCGCACCCCGGAAGAGGGCCAGTCCGTCATGCGCCGGGTCGAGGACGTCCTGGACGTCTGGTTCGACTCCGGCTCCATGCCCTACGGCCAGGTGCACTACCCGTTCCAGAACGAGGAATGGTTCGACACCCACAACCCGGCGGACTTCATCGTCGAGTACATCGGCCAGACCCGCGGCTGGTTCTACATGCTGCACATCCTCTCCACCGCGCTGTTCGACCGGCCGGCCTTCCGCAACGTCATCAGCCACGGCATCGTGCTGGGCTCGGACGGGCAGAAGATGTCCAAGAGCCTGCGCAACTACCCGGACGTCTCCGAGGTCCTGGACCGCGACGGCTCCGACGCCATGCGCTGGTTCCTGATGTCCAGCCCCATCCTGCGCGGCGGCAACCTCGTGGTCACCGAGCAGGGAATCCGCGACGGCGTCCGCCAGGTCATCCTGCCGCTGTGGAACGTGTTCAGCTTCTTCACTCTGTACACGAACGCTGCTGCTAACGGGAACGGCTATGACGCGAAGCTCCGCTACGACGGCTACGCCGACACCCTGGACCAGTACCTCATGGCCAACACGGGCGACCTCGTCCGGAACATGACCGCCCAGCTGGACGGCTACGACATCTCCGGCGCCTGCGACGAGCTGCGCAGCTACCTGGACATGCTCACCAACTGGTACGTCCGCCGCAGCCGGCAGCGCTTCTTCGACGAGAACGTCGACGCCTTCGACGCGCTCTACACCGCGCTGGAGGCCGTCTGCCGCGTGGCCGCGTCCCTGCTGCCGCTGATCTCCGAGGAGATCTGGCGCGGCCTCACCGGCGGCCGTTCCGTGCACCTGGCCGACTGGCCGGACGCCGAGCTGTTCCCGGCCAACGCCGAACTGGTCGAGGCGATGGACCGTGTCCAGCAGATCTGCTCCACCGGCTCCTCGCTGCGCAAGGCAGCGAACCTGCGCGTGCGCCTGCCGCTGCAGGAACTCACAGTCGTGGCACCCGGCGCGGACGCGCTGGGAGGCTTCGCCGCCGTCGTCGCCGATGAACTGAACCTGCGTTCGGTCCGCCTGCTCGACGCCGAGAGCGCCTCCCCGGGGGAGTTCGGCATCGAGCAGAAGCTCGTGGTCAACGCCCGCGCCGCCGGCCCGCGCCTGGGCAAGAACGTCCAGCAGGCCATCAAGGGCTCCAAGTCCGGCGACTGGTCGGTCAGCGAAGCGGGGGTGGTCACTGCCGGCGGCCTCGAGCTCGAACCGCAGGAGTACACGCTGGAAACCGTCGTGGCCGAAGCCGCGGAAGGGGCAGGATCCCGCGCTGCGGCTGTCCTGCCCGGTGGCGGGTTCGTGGTCCTCAACACCGAGGTCACCCCCGAACTCGAGGCCGAAGGGACGGCGCGTGACATGGTCCGCGCCATCCAGCAGGCCCGCAAGGACGCCGGACTCAATGTCAGCGACCGGATCAGCACCTCCGTCACAGCCAAACCGGACGTCGTCGAAGCGCTGCTGGCCAACGCCGAGCTCGTCAAGACCGAAACCCTCACCATCGAGCTGGAAACCGTGACGGCCGACGTCAAGGACCCGCAGGTCAGTGTTGCTAAGAAAGTTGGGGCCTAAGCCATGACCGACGAATTCTCCGTAGAGAGCGTCTACGCCGAGCTGCTGGGCCGGGCGCCGGAAAACAAGATGGAACCAAGGCTCGCCCCGCTGTTCCGTGCCATGGAAATCCTGGGGGAGCCGAACAAGGCGTTCCCGATCATCCACGTCACCGGCACCAACGGCAAGACCTCCACGGCCCGGATGATCGAGGCCGGGCTGCGCGCCCACGGCCTGAGCACCGGCCGCTACACGAGCCCGCACCTGTCCAAGGTCACCGAGCGGATCAGCATCGACGGCGCCCCGGTGCCGGACGAGACGTTCGTCCGGATCTGGGACGAGATCCGGCCCTACCTGCAGATCGTGGACAGCGAACTCGAAGCCGCGGGCCAGCCGCGGCTGACCTACTTCGAGTGCCTGACCATCCTGGGCTTCGCGGTCTTCGCCGACCAGCCGGTCAATGTCGCCGTGATCGAGGTGGGCCTGGGCGGCATCACCGACGCCACGAACGTCGGCGACGGCCAGGTAGCCGTGATTACCCCGATCTCCCTGGACCACACCGACCTGCTCGGCGACACCACCGGTGACATCGCCTACGAGAAGGCCGGCATCRTCAAGCCCGGCGGCTTCCTGGTCAGCGCGGCGCAGCCCGTCGACGCGGCCCAGGTCCTGCTGGAGAAGGCCAAGGAGGTCAACGTCCCGTTCCGCTTCGAGGGCGTGGAGTTCGGCGTCGAAGCCCGCACCGTCGCCGTGGGCGGCCAGATGGTCACCATCCAGGGCCTTGCCGGCCGCTACGAGGACCTGCTGGTGCCGCTGCACGGCGCCCACCAGGCCGAGAACGCCGCCGTCGCGATTGCCGCCCTGGAAGCGTTCTTCGGCGGGGAAAAGCCGATCGACGCCGAGATCCTGCAGGAAGCCTTCGCCTCCGTCACGTCCCCGGGACGGCTCGAGGTGGTCCGCACGTCGCCGACCATCATCGTGGACGCGGCCCACAACCCCGAAGGCATCCGGGTTTCCGCCGAGGCCATCCACGAGGCCTTCAACTTCACCAAGCTGGTGGTGGTGGTGGGCGTCCTGCGTGAAAAGGACGCCGAGGAAATCCTCCGCCAGCTCAAGGAATCCCTGGGCGGCCTCGCCACCGAATACTGCTTCACCGAGTCCAACTCGCCCCGGGCCGTCCCGGCCGAGGACCTCGCCGAGATCGCTGTTGACCTTGGCTTCGGCGAGGACAACATCCACGTCGCGGCGAAGCTTGACGACGCCCTCGAATGGGCCGTGGAACGCGCCGAAGCCGACGACGAACTCGCCGGCGGGGTCCTGGTGACCGGCTCCATCACGCTCGTCGCGGACGCCCGGATCCTGCTCGGAAAGGCGGATGCGTAAGCGATGGCAAAACTCACCAAAGCCCAGCGCGAGTGGCGCCCGGGCATGCCCAAAAAGCGGCGGTCCACGAAAGTCATGTTCGCCTCCACAGTCCTGCTGCTGGAAGCATTCGTGGTGCTCTTCGGGACGCTGGCCGTCTTTGGGCTGCACCGCAACGAATACCCGGCCGGACTGGTCTTCTCCGTGGGGATTGGCCTGTGCCTGGTGTTCATCTTCACCTGCGCCGTCCTCTCCAAGCCCTGGGGAGTGGCCCTGGGCTGGGTCCTGCAGGTCGTCCTGATCCTGGCCGGCCTCGTGGAACCAGCCATGTACCTGGTCGGCGCCCTCTTTGCCGTGTCCTGGTGGTACGGGATCCGGACCGGCATCCGGATTGACCGGGAAGCCACCCAGCGGGAACGCGAGCAGGCTGAATGGGACGCGGCCCACCCCGCTGGCTCCGGRCCGGAACAAACGCCCGGCACCGCGASCCCCTAGCCCGCACCCCTTAGACTTGATCCGAATCCCACCCAACACATTGGAGCAACTGTGAGCATTGAGCGCACCCTCGTCCTGATCAAGCCCGATGGCGTCGCCCGCAACCTGTCCGGCGCCATCCTGAGCCGGATCGAAGCCAAGGGCTACACCCTGGCCGAGCTCAAGAAGGTGGACGCGAGCCGCGAGCTGCTGGAACAGCACTACGAGGAGCACATCGGCAAGCCGTTCTACGAGCCGCTGGTTGAGTTCATGCTCAGCGGCCCGGTGGTTGCCGCGATCTTCGAAGGACACCGCGTGATCGAGGGCTTCCGCGTCCTCGCCGGCACCACGGACCCGACGACGGCGGCGCCCGGCACCATCCGCGGCGACTTCGGCCGCGACTGGGGCCTGAAGGTACAGCAGAACCTGGTCCACGGCTCGGACTCAGTGGAGTCCGCCGAGCGCGAGATGAAGATCTGGTTCTAACGCCCAGGCGACAGATCGAAAAAACAGATAAGGCCAATGTTCACTGCGAACATTGGCCTTATCTGTTATCTGGATGCGTCTGGTGCCTTGTGTCTGGGTGCGTTGCGTCTGGGTGGGTTGCGGGGCGCCTAGTATCCGGAGGTCCCGATGAAGACCTGGATGAAGGCGAAGAAGATCGTGGCGATCACGGCGACGTACAGCAGCGCCGTGATGATCCAGCCGGAGTCGCCGAGGACCTTGGTGGGGCCCGCCGGCAGCGCGATCACGCCGTGGGAAATGTTGCGGACGCTCACCCAGACGAACAAGGGGATCATCACGGCCCAGACCACCATGCAGAACGGGCAGAGGATGTGGATGGAATACAGGGCCTGGGACCAGAGCCAGACCACGAAGGCGAAGCCCAGCGTCACGCCGGCCTGAAGCCCCAGCCAGTACCACCGGGCGAATTTTGCGCCGGCCAGGATGCCCATGGCTGTGGTGATGATCACGGCGAAGGCAACGATGCCGATGAACATGTTCGGGAAGCCGAACACCGAACTCTGCGGTGTCTGCATGACCTGGCCACAGGAGATCCACGGGTTCACGTCGCAGACCGTGACGTGGTTCGGATCCTTCAGGACTTCCAGCTTCTCCAGCACCAGGGCCCCGGACGCGAGCCAGCCGATGGCGCCGGTGATCAGCAGGAGCCAGGCGAACGGACGGTCGCGGGTCATCGGGGGGAGGGACCGGTCCGCAGGAGCCGGACCGGAGCCTGGCTGGTGCACGGTCGCGTCGCCGGCGGTGCTGGAGATGCTGGGCATGGAATATGAGTCCCTCTAGTCGTGGTGGTCGAGTGCTTCTGGCCCGATTGTAACGCCGCAGACTGGACAGTGCCGGAGAACAGCCCGGCCGCCGCTCCCCGCGGCGGCCGAAGCACTTCCGGGCTTGCCTACGCCAGCTTTGACGCCTCCTGTGAGACAATGATCGTGGCTGGAACCCGATCCACATCCGGATTCCGGTCCGGCGATTTTGTTTCAAGACCGCCAATGATGAGCAGGGAGCTGCGGATCCTCTGATTCCAGCTGTCCCGCAATGCCATTGGACGGCACCTGGTTGTGGCATGTAGGTCAACGGGTTCCAAGACAATCTCGCCGGCCTTCCAGGGCTGCCGCACCCCACTGCCGGTGCGAACCTGAGGGTATTCAATTGACTTCTGTCAATGCCTGCGGGTGTTGACGCATATTTGCCCCAACGGGCGCCGAATGTGGCGGCGCATCAGGGGCAGGAGTGTCGCCACATATGGATAATGACCAGGTTGTAACCGGTAACGAAGACGTAGTAGCCGGGGAAGTAGAACTAACTGCGGAAGCAGAAGGAACTGCGGAAGCAGAGGCTCCGGTAGCGCCGAAGAGGGCCGTCCGGACCCGCCGGAAGGCCCCCGTACCAAAGATGGACGCCGCAGCTGCCGCGGAGGCGGTGGCTGAAGCCGCAGCCCTGGCCGAGGCAGCCGGCTCGGATGAGCCCGTCGCCGCTCGCGGCAAAGCAGCCGGCGCCAAAACCCCCGAGGCCGCTGCTGCCGAAGCTGCTGCTCCCGAAACTGCAGTCAAGGCGCCCGCACGGCGCACCCGTGCCCGCAAGAGCGTGGCCGCCCCGGAACCGCTCCCTGCCTTCGCCGAAGAGCCCGAGGCCAGCGCGACGGCCGCCGCAGAGGCTCCCGCCGCAGAAGCTTCTGAGGCATCGTCCGCAGCCGAGAAGGCAGCAGAGAAGCCGGTCCGTCGCCGGGCCAGCCGTGCAAAGGCCGCACCGAAAACCGAAGAAGTACCCGCAATAGCCGTTCCGGCCGAAGAAGCCGCCCCGGCTGAAGCTCAGCAGGCCGAAGCCACCGCCGAGACCACGGCGGAAACCCAGCCCGCCGTGGCCGCGCCCGAAGAAACCCCCGCCGATGGGCCGCAGGTCCGGCCCGAGGAAAGCCCGGCCGCCTCGCTGTTCATGGAACCCGGTGCCCTGACGTCCGTGATCTTCCAGGCCCCCGACCTCAGCACCGTGGTGCGCCCGGCCCCCGTTGCCGCAGCGGAGCCCGAAGACGAGGAAGGCGACGAGGACGAGGACGCCGGCAGCCGGCGTCGACGCCGCAGCCGCGGCCGGCGCGGGCGTACCCGCACCTCCGGCGAGTCCGAGACGGATTCAGAAGGCACCGACGAAGAGGGCGAGGAAGGCTCCGAGGCAACCCTCGAAGACGGCGTGACCTCCCGTCGCCGTCGTCGCCGCCGCCGCGGTGACCAGGATCTGGAACTGACCGGCGGGGAAGGCGACGACCCGCCCAACACGGTGACCCGGGTCCGCGCGCCGCGGGCCATGGCCGAGGCGCCGGTGAACAACCGCGTCACCTCCGTCAAGGGCTCCACCCGCCTGGAAGCCAAGAAGCAGCGCCGCCGCGAATCCCGCGACACCGGCCGCCGCCGCACCGTCATCACCGAGGCCGAGTTCCTGGCCCGCCGCGAGTCCGTGGACCGGCAGATGATCGTCCGCCAGCGCGACGACAGAATTCAGATCGGTGTCCTCGAAGACGGCGTCCTGGCCGAGCATTTCGTGTCCAAGACCCAGCAGGATTCCCTGATCGGCAACGTCTACCTGGGCAAGGTCCAGAACGTTCTCCCGTCCATGGAAGCCGCTTTCGTGGACATCGGCCGCGGCCGCAACGCTGTGCTGTACGCCGGCGAAGTGAACTGGGAGTCCGTCAACCTCGAAGGCAAGCAGCGCCGGATCGAGAACGCGCTCAAGTCCGGCGACTCCGTACTGGTCCAGGTCACCAAGGACCCGGTCGGCCACAAGGGCGCCCGCCTCACCAGCCAGATCTCGCTGCCCGGACGCTACCTCGTGTACGTGCCCGGCGGTTCCATGACCGGCATCTCCCGCAAGCTGYCCGACGTCGAACGCAACCGCCTCAAGCGGATCCTCAAGGACCGCCTGCCCGAGGACGCGGGCGTCATTGTCCGCACCGCGGCCGAGGGCGCCTCCGAGGAAGAGCTCACCCACGACATCAACCGGCTCCGCGCGCAGTGGGAAGGCATCGAGAGCCAGTCGACGTCCACCAAGATCCTCGCCCCCGAGCTGCTCTACGGCGAACCTGACCTGACCATCAAGGTGGTCCGCGACGTCTTCAACGAGGACTTCTCCAAGCTGATCGTCTCCGGCGAGGAAGCCTGGGACACCATCGAGGCCTACGTCACCTACGTGGCTCCGGACCTGGTGGGCCGGCTCGAGAAGTGGACCAAGGACACGGACATCTTTGCGGCCTGGCGCATCGACGAGCAGATCCACAAGGCCCTGGACCGCAAGGTCTTCCTGCCCTCTGGCGGGTCCCTCGTGATCGACCGCACCGAAGCCATGACCGTGGTGGACGTCAACACCGGCAAGTTCACCGGCTCCGGCGGCAACCTCGAGGAAACCGTCACCAAGAACAACCTGGAAGCGGCCGAGGAAGTCGTCCGGCAGCTGCGCCTGCGCGACATCGGCGGCATCATCGTGATCGACTTCATCGACATGGTGCTCGAATCCAACCGCGACCTCGTGCTGCGCCGCATGGTGGAGTGCCTGGGCCGGGACCGGACCAAGCACCAGGTGGCTGAGGTGACCTCGCTGGGCCTCGTGCAGATGACCCGCAAGCGGATGGGCACCGGCCTGCTGGAAGTCTTCGGTGAGCAGTGCGAAGCGTGCGCGGGCCGCGGCATCGTCACCCATGACGAGCCCGTGGAACACCGCCGCGCCAACACGGTCGCCGCGGAGCACTATGTGCCGCGCACCGAGGCGGCCCAGCCGGCTGCCCGCACCGAGCGCAAGAGCCGCCGCCGCGGCAGGGGAGGCCAGGGCCCGGAGTCCGCGCCGTCCACGCCCGCGGCCGTCCACGCCGAGCCCACCGAGGCTGAACGCCACGCCAAGGCTGAAGCCACCCGGGCCGCGCTGGCGAACATTGCCGCCGCCGCGCACGCCGCGCACCTGCACGACGGGGAGGCAGCCGCGGCCAGCGACGCCGGGGCCCGGCAGGCCGCCGTCGACGCCGTGACGCATCTCGCCGCCGCGGACGAGGCAGCCGGACGTCCCGCGACCGTCCTGACGTTTGGCGGCGAGCAGGTTGCCCTGCCCTTCGTCGAGCACGCCGAGGACACCCAGGCACCGGCCTTGACCCTGGACCTGCTGACCGAGGCCTTCGCCAACCTGGGCGAGGCCGACGCCGGCAAGCAGGCCGACAGGCAGGATGCAGCCCAGGCACCGGCGGCCCCCGAGGCGCCGTCAGCCTTGCCCGCCGCGGAAGCCCCGGCTTCACCGGCAGCGGACACGACGACTCGTGGCCGCCGCGGACGCCGCAACCGCAGCGCCAGCCGCGCCCAGGGCGCAGCCAACGAGACCTCCGTGGAACACCGCGAGGCCACACGTCCGGCCGCGGCAGGGTCGGTTCACGAGGCCAAGGCGCCCGCCGCGGCCCAGCGGGCGTCCATCCCTGCCGGCAACGAGCCGATCATCCTCGGCGTCGGGGTACCGGCCTCGGAGCTGTAGCCATCCGCGGCTGATCACGTCCCCGGCCGGTCACTTCGACTGGTTGGGTTGCGGGTCCGGGCCGAGCGGGCGTAACAATACGTCCGCTCGGCCCGGGCCCGCACGTGCGTTAACGGGGCAGCCCGGTGGCAACGGCTAGGCTGGAACACTGACACGGGGTGCCGCGCATCGGGCCGGCTGAGATCCAGACCCGTTGAACCTGTCCGGTTAGCACCGGCGAAGGGATGTCTGACTTGTCCGCGAAATCCAATCCGTCCAAATTGCCGCCCAGTGATCTTCAGCCGGGCAGTTTTCTGCCCGGCGGTTTCTTGCCCTCTGGGGTCCGCCCGTCCGCGCCGCCGCGCATTCCCCGCGTGCTGGCGATTGCGGGCTCCGATCCGTCCGGCGGGGCCGGGATCCAGGCCGACCTAAAAAGCATCGCGGCGAATGGCGGTTACGGCATGGCCGCCATCACGGCCCTGACCGCCCAAAACACCCAGGGCGTGCGCGCCGTCCACGTACCCCCGGCGGCGTTCCTCACGGCCCAGCTGGACGCCATCAGCGAGGACATCGACATTGACGCCGTCAAGATCGGCATGCTCGGCGACGCCGGTGTGATCGACGCCGTCCGCACCTGGCTGGAGAAGGTGCGCCCCGCCGTCGTCGTCCTGGACCCAGTGATGGTCGCCACGAGCGGTGACCGGCTCCTGCAGGAATCGGCCGAGGCCGCCCTGCAGGCCCTCCTGCCGCTGGCGGACCTCATCACCCCGAACCTCGCCGAACTCGGCATCCTGCTCAAGGAACCCGTCGCGGCCGACTGGGCCGAGGCCCTGGCGCAGGGCAAACGGCTGGCCGCACTGACCGGCGCCACCGTCCTGGTCAAGGGCGGACACCTCCAGGGCGGGCTCGCGCACGACGACGCCGGCTGCCCGGATGCGCTGGTCAACACCGGGGGCCTGCTCGGCACCGAAACGGTGGTGGTGCCGGGGGCGCGGATCGCCACGCGCAACAGCCACGGCACAGGCTGCTCCCTGTCCTCGGCCATGGCCACCGTGCAGGCCCGGGTGGGGGACTGGGAAGCGGCGCTGCGGGAGGTCAAGCCGTGGCTGCTGGGCGCACTCCGCGAAGCCTCGGTCCTGGACGTCGGCACCGGCAACGGCCCGGTCCATCACTTCCACCACGTCGGCCACGCTCATGTGGGCGACGCTGACGCGGGCCACGCTCCGGGGGAGGGCGAGTTCGCCGCGGCCCTGCACGCGGGGGCCACCGCCGATCTTGACGCCATCTACGCCCTGGACTTCATCCGCGGCCTGGCCGACGGGACCTTGCCCGAGCACGAGTTCGCCTACTACCTCGCCCAGGACGCCATCTACCTCAACGGCTACTCCCGGGTCCTGGCCCGCGCCGCCGCGATCGCCCCCACCGAGGCCGAGCAGCTGTTCTGGGCGAGGTCCGCGCAGACCTGCCTGGAAGTCGAGTCCGAGCTGCACCGTACCTGGCTCAGCACCCGCCCCACGGCGGCCACCCTGGGCCCGGTAACGAAGTCCTACGTCGATCACCTGTTGGCCGCCTCGGTGTCCGGCAGCTACGGGGTCCTCGTGGCAGCGGCCCTCCCATGCTTCTGGCTCTACGCCGAGGTCGGCTCCACGCTGCACCGGGAGTTCCTTGCCGGCGGCGCACCCGCCGGGCATCCCTACGCCGACTGGCTGCGGACCTACGCCGATGAGGACTTCGCCGCGGCCACCCGGCAGGCCATCGCGTACACGGACACGGCGGCCCGGCAGGCATCCGGGGGCGAGCGGGAAGCCATGGCCCTGGCCTTCCGGCAGTCCTCACGCTACGAAGTGGACTTCTTCGACGCGCCGCGGCTGCACGCCTGACGCGAGCTGGCCTGTGCAGCCGCTAGGATGGTGGGGCACGGTTCCGGAAGTCGTTGCGGCAACACAACATCAAGAACGCAGAGTCTAGGCGTTGTGGCGCCTGTCACGGACTGCCCCCGGAACCAGCCTCATTTGCGGCCGAAGGCAAAATTAGCGTATTCTAGATCTTCGGTGCTTACGCCAACACTTGGGTTATGACCCTGAGAACTGTCCGTTTGGAATTTCAACTGGATTTGTTCCGGGGATAGCTCATGGGTTCCCCCGGGGAATCCACCGGCGTTGAGGCACAGCGTGAGCCGGTCCAAACAATTTGGCCCCAGGTTCCGCACGCAAATCTAGTAATAAACGTCGAGAGAAGTGAGTTCCCCAGTGGTGTACGCGATTGTCCGCGCAGGCGGCCGCCAAGAGAAGGTTTCCGTTGGAGACTTCGTTACCCTGAACCGCGTCCCCGGTGGAGCCGGCAGCACCTTTGAGTTGCCCGCACTGCTCCTGGTGGACGGTGACAAAGTCACGTCTGCTGCTGCGGACCTGGCCAAGGTAACGGTTACGGCTGAGATCCTCGAAGACCTCCGTGGTCCGAAGATCGTCATCCAGAAGTTCAAGAACAAGACCGGTTACAAGAAGCGCCAGGGTCACCGTCAGGAATTGACCAAGGTCAAGATCACCGGTATCAAGTAACCCTTCGTTACTGTTCAGGTTCCAGCAGATTTCCCAGAATTTTTGAAGGCAGGCATTTCAAATGGCACATAAAAAAGGCGCGAGTTCCACTCGCAACGGTCGTGACTCCAACGCCCAGTACCTCGGCGTCAAGCGCTTCGGTGGCCAGGTAGTTTCCGCAGGCGAGATCATCGTCCGCCAGCGCGGCACCCACTTCCACCCGGGCGCCGGCGTCGGCCGCGGCGGGGACGACACCCTGTTCGCCCTGACCCCCGGTGCTGTCGAGTTCGGCACCCGCCGTGGTCGTCGCGTTGTGAACATCGTGGCTGCTGCAGCTGCAGAGTAGCAATAAGTTCTAAATCGGTGGAGCGGGCCATTAGGTCCGCTCCACCGGTGTTTTAACCGCATTACAATCATCTTGGGCCTCTTGGGGGTCCGGGGAACAGCACTGAGGAGATTTACGTGGCGAGCTTTGTAGACCGGGTAGTACTGCACGTATCCGGCGGTACCGGCGGCCACGGCTGTGTCTCCGTTCACCGGGAGAAGTTCAAGCCCCTCGGCGGTCCCGACGGCGGCAACGGCGGCAACGGCGGCGACGTCATCCTGCGCGTCGACTCGCAGACCACCACCCTGCTCGACTACCACCACGCCCCCCACCGGCACGCCACCAACGGCGGCCCCGGCATGGGTGACTGGCGCGGCGGCAAGAACGGCGAAACCCTGATCCTTCCGGTGCCTGTGGGCACCGTGGTGAAGTCCAAGTCCGGCGAAGTCCTCGCCGACCTCGTGGGCGAAGGCGACGAATACATCGCCGCGGCCGGCGGCATCGGTGGCCTCGGCAACGCGGCACTGTCCTCCCAGAAGCGCCGCGCCCCCGGCTTCGCGCTGCTCGGCATCGAGGGCGAATCCAGCGACGTCGTCCTGGAACTGAAGTCCATCGCTGACATCGCGCTCGTCGGCTTCCCCTCCGCCGGCAAGTCGAGCCTGATCGCCGCGATGTCGGCCGCCCGGCCCAAGATCGCCGACTACCCCTTCACCACCCTGATCCCGAACCTGGGCGTCGTCCAGGCCGGCGAGATCCGCTTCACCATTGCCGACGTCCCGGGCCTGATCGAGGGCGCCAGCGAGGGCAAGGGCCTGGGCCACCACTTCCTGCGCCACGTAGAGCGCTGCGCCGCACTCGTGCACGTGCTGGACTGCGGCACGCTCGAATCGGACCGCGATCCCCTCTCCGACCTCTCCATCATCGAGGCCGAGCTGGAGAAGTACGCCGTGGACATGAGCTACAGCGGCGCCGACGGCGAAGTCGTTCCGCTGAACCACCGCCCCCGGCTGGTCGCCCTGAACAAGGTGGACCTGCCCGACGGCAAGGACATGGCCGAGTTCGTCCGTCCGGAACTGGAATCCCGCGGCTACAAGGTCTTCGAAATCTCCGCGACGAGCCACGAGGGCCTCCGCCAGCTCGGCTTCGCCATGGCCGAAATCGTCCAGGCCGCCCGCGACGTCGTCGCCGCGACCCCGCCGAAGGTGGCGGCCCCCGTACTGCGCCCCCGCGCCGTCAACGAGACCGGCTTCAGCATCCGCCGCGAGGAAAAGGGCCTCGAGCCGCTCTTCCGCGTCCAGGGCGAGAAGCCCGTGCGCTGGGTCAAGCAGACCGACTTCACCAACGAGGAAGCGATCGGCTACCTCGCCGACCGACTGGCCAAGCTGGGCGTCGAGAATGAGCTGTTCAAACAGGGCGCCAAGCCCGGCGACATGGTGGTCATCGGCGATGACGACGGCGTCGTCTTCGACTGGGAGCCGACCATGATGGCCGGCGCCGAACTGCTCGCCTCGCCGCGCGGCACCGACGTGCGCTTCGCCGACATCGGCGACCGCCCGACGCGTGGCCAGAAGCGCGACGAACAGCAGGAGCGCCGCGACGCCAAGGCAGCCGCCCGCGCCGAGCTCGAAGCCGAACGCAAAGCCGGCATCTGGACCGAATCCGTCAGCGGCCGCCGGGCGCGGCAGCCGCTCAAGGAGAGTGGACTGGGCGCAGAAGATGACGAGTAAGACCGTCGTCGAGCACCGGTTACAGCCGCTCAAGGCCCAAAGCATCAGCGCCCACACCCGCAGCGCCCCCGACCGCACCGCGCTGTCCGGGGCCCGCCGGATCGTCGTCAAAGTCGGCTCGTCCTCGCTGACCTCCATCAAAGGCGGAATCTCCGACGAGGCCCTGACCGGCCTCGCGGACGCGCTGGCGCACAAACGCAACGCCGGCACGGAAATCATCCTGGTGTCCTCCGGCGCGATCGCCGCCGGCCTGGCCCCGCTGGGGCTGGAGAAGCGCCCCCGCGACCTCGCCACCCAGCAGGCCGCGGCGAGCGTCGGCCAGGGCCTGCTGATGGCCCGCTACACCCACGCCTTCGGGGCGCACGGGGTCACCGTCAGCCAGGTGCTCCTGACCGCGGATGACTTCATGCGCCGCAGCCAGCACACCAACGCGTTCCGCGCCCTGGACCGCCTGCTTAACCTCGGCGTCGTCCCGGTGGTCAACGAAAACGACACCGTGGCCACCCACGAGATCCGCTTTGGCGACAACGACCGCCTCGCGGCCCTTGTGGCCCACCTGGTCCGCGCCGACGCGCTCGTGCTGCTCTCCGACGTCGACTCCCTGTACGACGGTCCGCCGTCGCACGGGGCCAAACGGATCCCGCACGTCTCGGGCCCCCACGACCTCGACGGCGTCTCGATCGGCAGCACCGGAAAAGCCGGTGTGGGCACCGGCGGCATGGTCACCAAGGTCGAAGCCGCCACCATCGCCGCGGGTTCGGGCATCCACGCCCTGGTCACGTCCACGGCCAACGCGGCTGCCGCGCTGGCGGGCGAGGACGTGGGCACGTGGTTCTCCGTGAACGGCGCCCGCAAGCCGATCCGGCTCCTGTGGCTGGCCCACCTGGCGTCCGTCCGGGGCACGCTGGTGCTCGACGACGGCGCGGTCCAGGCCGTCCGTGACCGCCACACCTCGCTGCTGCCGGCCGGGATTGCCGAGGTGAAGGGCGACTTCGAGGCCGGCGACGCCGTGGAGATGGTCTCGCTGGACAACACCGTGATTGCGCGCGGGCTGGTCAACTATTCCGCCGCCGAGCTGCCCCAAATGCTGGGCCGCTCCACACGGGAGCTGGGCAAAGCACTGGGCCGCGGATATGACCGCGAAGTTGTTCATGTTGACGATCTGGTGCTGGTCTAGGTCCACTGGACGCCTAAACTGGAAGCATGACTGAGGCCCTGACTTCCGCTGCCGTGCCCGCTGACGCTATCCCCGCTGGCAATCCTGTGCCCGCCGAGGGTTTCGCGGCGCCGGATCCGGCGGAAACGCCGGCCACGGCCACGGACATCGAAGCTGCCGTCCATGCGATCGCTGACCGCTCGCGCCACGCAGCCCGAAAGATGGCGCACGCGAACCGGGCCTGGAAGGACCGTGGCCTGCGCGCCATCGGCAAGGCGCTCGTGGAGCACAAACACCAGATCCTGGCCGCCAACGCCAAGGACGTCGAAGCCGGCCGGGCCGCCGGAACCAGCCCCGCCCTCCTGGACCGCCTGACGCTGACCGATCCGCGCATCACGGCCCTCGCCGCGGCCCTGGAAAACCTTGCCACCCTGCCGGACCCCGTCGGGAACGTCGTGCGGGGCCAGACCCTGCCCAACGGGCTGCGCCTCCGCCAGATCAACGTGCCCATGGGCGTGGTGGCCGCGATCTACGAGGCACGCCCGAATGTCACGGTCGATATCGCCGGCCTGGCCCTCAAGAGCGGCAACGCCGTCATCCTGCGCGGCGGATCCGCCGCCGCAGCCACCAACGCCGCCCTCATCACCATCCTCCGGGACGCCCTGGAATCGGTGGGCCTGCCCGCCGACGCCGTCCAGACCGTCGACCAGTACGGCCGCGAGGGCGCCAACGCCCTGATGCGGGCGCGTGGCCGGGTGGACGTGCTCATTCCCCGCGGCGGGCGCGACCTGATCCAGACCGTGGTGACGAACTCCTCCGTACCGGTCATCGAAACCGGCGAGGGCAATGTCCACATCTTCGTGGACGCGTCCGCCAGCGAGGACATGGCCGTCGAGATCCTCCTCAACGCCAAGACCCAGCGGCCCAGCGTCTGCAACACGGTCGAAACGCTGCTGGTGCACTCCAAGTCCACCGTCCTGCCCGCCATCGCCGCCGCGCTGCGGGCCGCCGGGGTCACCCTGCACGTGGACCAGCGCGTCCGCGCCGCGCTGCCGGCCTCGATCCCCTCGGTGCCGGCCACCGACGAGGACTGGGCCACCGAATACATGAACCTGGACCTGGCGGTGGCCATGGTGGACAGCCTGGACGAGGCCGTCAGGCACATCCGCAAGTGGTCCACGGGCCACACCGAGGCGATCCTGACCAACGACCTCGCCAACGCGGAGCGCTTCATCGCCGAGATCGATTCGGCCGCCGTGATCGTGAACGCCTCCACCCGCTTCACCGACGGCGGCGAGCTCGGACTCGGCGCCGAGGTGGGGATTTCCACCCAAAAACTTCACGCCCGCGGCCCCATGGGACTAACGGAACTGACCACGACCAAGTGGATCGTGCAGGGCGAGGGCCAGATCCGGGGCTAGCAACGCTGTAACATGGAACGGAAGACCGGAACGGCGGACACCTCCGCCGTCGTCAAATTTTGAACTCATTAGGGGAGAACATGCTGTCGCAGCAGATCGCCACTTTCGTCGCCGCCGCCGGCGAATCGGGCCACGAGGAACTCGCGCCGCTCATTGCACCGCCGTTTGTCATTGGCGGAACCATGTTCGCGATCCTGGTGGTCCTGTTGTTGATCACGCTGTCTTACTCCAACCTGGGCAGGCGCCACGTGGCCGTCGAGGAACACTCGGATCCGCACCGCCAGCACCCGAACAAGCACGATCACAGCCAAGGTCACTAATATTTCCGCCACCATGAGGCAGCGCGGCGCCCAGCGCCGCCTGCGTCTGGGTGTGATGGGCGGCACGTTCGATCCCATCCACCACGGACACCTTGTCGCGGCCAGTGAGGTCGCGGCCAAGTTCGACCTCGACGAAGTCGTGTTTGTGCCCACCGGACAGCCCTGGCAGAAGTCGGCCAAGAAAGTCAGCGAAGCCGAGCACCGGTATCTCATGACCGTCATTGCCACGGCTTCGAACCCCCGCTTCACTGTCAGCAGGGTGGACGTGGACCGGCCGGGACCAACCTACACGATCGACACGTTGCGCGACCTCCGCACGCTGCGCCCGGACGCGGACCTCTTCTTCATCACCGGCGCGGACGCCCTGGCACAGATTTTGTCCTGGAAAGACATCGACGAACTGTGGTCGCTCGCCCACTTTGTGGGCGTCACCCGGCCGGGCCACGTCCTGGACGGTATGGGCCGCAAGGATGTCAGCCTCCTGGAGGTCCCGGCCATGGCCATTTCCTCCACGGACTGCCGCACCAGGGTGGCCGAAGGCAATCCTGTCTGGTACCTCGTTCCGGACGGGGTGGTCCAGTACATCGCAAAGTACGGCCTGTACCACACGAGCCCCGACGCGGTCCGCCTCGATGCCGGACACACTGAGGCCAACAGCGCCCGCGGCGCGGCAGGATTTGACCCGGCACAGCACGATCCAGCCTTCGAGATTACCCAACCAGCCAGCACTGAATGAGTTTGCCATGAGTCAGGAACAGCCTCCCATCCGCAGCCGCCGCGAATTGCGACAGGCCAGAGATGAACGCTTGGATACTGCGGGACCGGGCGAGCCGACCGAGGCCGAAATCACCGGCCGGAGCCGTCGTGTTGCCGACGCTCCGGTGGATTCTGTGCCTGGCGGTGCCGAGCGGTCCTCCCAGGTCCGGGCACGGGACCGGGCCACGCTGCGCACCATCAAGGAGCTCGCTGAGAAGGAAGGCCAACTGGCGCAGGGAGGGCCACCCACCCGTCGCCAGCTGCGGCTTCTGGAGCTGGCGACCGAAACCGCCCCCGCCACCCAGGCCAACACCATTGTCCCGGTGTCCCCGCGGACCAGGGCCAACCCCGTGGTTTCCCCAGCCCAAAATAACCCGGCCCAAAAGGACCCAGCACCTGCCCCGGCCGTGTCAGGCGCCGCGGCAGCAAAGGCTCCCACGGCAGGTCCCGACGGCGTCGGCCCGGGCGGGAAGACGCCCGAGGGCATGAGCGTGGAGCAGGCATTGGCCGCGCGGGAACTGCTCGCCGAGCAGGCCAAGAACCAAGTGGCCAAGATGGAGCACATCGCGGCGACGGATCCCGACGCCGTCGATCCGGCCGTCCTGGCCGAGCAGATCGCCCTGGCCGAGCGCGCCGCGGTGCTGAACCGCCGCGCCGCCGCCAAGCAGAAGCTGGCCGAGCAAAACAGCCAGCCCGCAGTGCCCCGCAACGATCCCACCACGGCCAACAACTTGGCCATGGTCACACCCCTGGAATTTGAGAAGGTTCCCGGCGTGGAGCGGCCCGTCATGAAGCGCCCTGCCACGTCGTATGTTCCGGTCGTCACCAACCCGGGTCCCCGGGTGGATGCGACACGGAAACCCGGTGGTCGGCGCCCCGGCCTGTCCCGCCAGCGGCCCGCAGGTCCTGCTGCGGGTTCAGCCGCTGGTTCTGCAACGGGTTCTGCCGCTGGTTCTGCAACGGGTTCTGCCTTCGGCAAGAGCGGTGTCCTGGCCCGGGCGGAAGCAGCCGCCAAAGCCGGAAAGGCCCGGCCAACCGGCGTTTCGGCAATTTCCGCGGGCGGGACCGACGAGGCCCTCGTTGGCGGGGAGCCCGTGGCAGCGAATTCCGCTTACGGACTGGATCCCCTGGACGCCGCTACCGCCGGACTGGGCCGGGCACGGCGCCTGCGCTTGCTCCAGCTCGGCGTCCTGGCGTTGGGGGTCGTCGCCCTCATCGCCGGCATCACACTGATCGTCACCGGGCTGGCCCGCTAGGCCGCCACATGGGCGTCGAGCTTCACCGTCGAATGGCGCGGGAAGTGTCACCCCAGCCGTTCGGCCGATACCCGGCGGAGCAATTCACCTACGGCGTCCCAGCCCAGGTTTTAGTTTCATGACCATGAATTTTCATCACTAGGTTTTTCATTACCAGGTTTTCATCACTACAAGGAGTCCCGTGTCTGCAACCGATTCATCCATCATTACCGCCCGCCACGCAGCCCGCGCTGCCTCGGAGAAGCTCGCCGAAGACATCGTGGCCCTGGACGTCAGCGAACGGCTGGCCCTGGCCGACGTCTTCCTGATCGCCTCGGCGCCGAGCGAACGCCAGGTCAACGCGATCGTGGACGGCATCGAGGACGAACTCTCCAAGTTTGACCAGAAGCCCGTCCGCCGCGAGGGCCGTTCCGGCGGCCGCTGGGTGCTGCTGGACTACTCGAACGTGGTCATCCACGTCCAGCACGAGGAAGACCGCGTCTTCTACGCCCTCGAGCGCCTCTGGAAAGACTGCCCCGTCGTTGACCTGCAGCTCGGTGACGACGCCTCCGCCAAGGCCACCGCCAGCACCGACACCGAGTAGCAATGCGGCGCACGGCCAGCCCGATCGGGGCGAATATGCCCGATTTGGAATTTTCGGAATGGCTGGTCTAAGATATTTGAGTTGCTTCGGAGAGATCCGAACGAAAGACCGGAACTTTACGCGTCAGTAGACGTGCTCGGAGCAGCGAAAATTCGGGGCTGTGGCGCAGCTGGTAGCGCACCTGCATGGCATGCAGGGGGTCAGGGGTTCGAGTCCCCTCAGCTCCACCGGATGATCCGCCGGAATCGAAAGATTCCGGCGGATTTTTTTCTGCCCGGAACGGGGGAGCGAGTTGCCCGGAACGGGGGAGCGGGGGTTCCCGGGGGCGTACCGGCCACAAATTTGACCGGCCGGCGCGCCGATTAGCGCGAACGCGGTTTGTGGTTTAAGCTAGACAGGTTGCTTCAGGGAGGACAAAACTTCCAGGGCAAATGAGGGGCTGTGGCGCAGCTGGTAGCGCACCTGCATGGCATGCAGGGGGTCAGGGGTTCGAGTCCCCTCAGCTCCACCACGAAAGGGAATCACCGCTTGGCGGTGGTTCCCTTTTTCGTACCCTGCGCAGGAGTGCGGGACTGCGGTTGGCGCAGCCGTCAAGACTGTCTCATGACTGGACGTCACAAACTGTCATTTAAGCTCTGCACCCCGGGCGGGACCTTGCTATCGTCGCTAGGAGAGAGCCGCCACGCGGCTTAGCTGGAAGGCCATTTCCGGCTCCACGACTAAGGACCATCATGAAGCGCACTCGACTTTCCGTTATCGGCCTCATTGCGGCAGCAGGACTCGCCCTGGCAGGCTGCGGCTCGGCGTCCACCACACCTGCCAGTTCGGCGCCCGCCGCCGGTGCGGACACATCCCTCAGCGACGTCAAGAGTGCGGGTGTGCTCAAGGTCGGCACGGAAGGCACCTACCGGCCGTTCACGTTCCACGCCAACGGCAGCGGTGACCTGACCGGCTACGACGTGGAGATCATCAACGCCGTGGCCGAGAAGCTGGGCGTTAAGCCGTCCTTCCAGGAAACGCAGTTCGACGCCATCTTCGCCGGCCTCGACGCCAAACGCTTCGACGTCGTCGCAAACCAGGTTTCCATTACGGACGAGCGCAAGGCGAAGTACGACTTCTCCACCCCCTACACGGTGAGCACCGGCGTCGTCGTCACCAAGGCTGACAACAACGACATCAGCTCCTTCGACAGCCTGAAGGGCAAGACCACCGCACAGTCACTGACCAGCAACTGGTACAAACTGGCGCAGCAGAGCGGCGCAAACGTCGAGGCCGTGGAGGGTTGGGCACAGGCGATCACCTTGCTCAAGCAGGGCCGTGTGGATGCAACCATCAATGACAAGCTGACGTACCTGGACTACCAGAAGACGGACCACGACACCGGCATCAAGGTTGCCGCTGAAACCACTGACAAGTCGCTGAGCGCGTTCGCCCTGCGCAAGGGCTCGACCAGCCTCACCGACGCCATCAACAAGGCCCTCGGCGAGCTGGCGGCCGACGGCACGCTGACGAAGATCTCGCAGAAGTACTTCGACGCCGACGTCTCGAAGTAGCCCTGTGGAAGCCGCCGAGGGACGCAGCGTCCCGGCATGAATATCAACTGGGAACTCGTGTGGTCCTCACTGGGCCCCCTCCTGGCGGGTGCGATCACCGGCACCATCCCGTTGGCGCTGGCATCCTTCGGCCTGGGCCTGCTGCTGGCCCTGGTGGTCGCCCTTATGCGGCTGAGCCGCAACCGCCTGGTCTCCGCGGTGGCGCGGATCTACATCTCCGTCATCCGCGGGACCCCGCTGCTGGTCCAGCTGTTCGTCATCTTCTACGGGCTGCCGTCCATCGGCATCACCATCAGCCCCTGGCCCAGCGCCATCATCGCCTTCTCCCTGAATGTGGGCGGCTATGCCGCAGAGGTCATCCGGGCGGCCATCCTGTCAGTTCCCAAGGGGCAATGGGAGGCCGGCCACACCATCGGGATGTCCCGCCACCAGACCCTGGTGCGGATCATCCTGCCGCAGGCCGCGCGGGTCTCAGTCCCGCCGCTGTCCAACACCTTCATCAGCCTGGTCAAGGACACCTCGCTGGCGTCCCTGATCCTCGTCACGGAGTTGTTCCGGGTGGCGCAGCAGGTGGCCGCGTTCAGCCAGGAATTCATGCTGCTGTACCTCGAGGCGGCAGTCATCTACTGGATCATCTGCCTCGTCCTTGCCAGCGGACAGTCCGCCCTGGAGAAGAGATTGGACCGCTATGTCGCCCACTGAGCTCCCTCCCAGGCAGCCCCCGCTCCCTGGCGCCCCCGTTCCGGAGGCTGCTGTTCCGGCGGACGCACTGCTGACCGTCAGGGGCCTGAAAAAGGCCTTCGGCCAGCATGAAGTGCTGAAATCCATTGACCTCGAGGTCCGCCGCGGCGAGGTGGTCACGCTGATCGGGCCCTCCGGATCAGGCAAGACGACAGTCCTGCGGTGCCTGAACGGGCTCGAAGTGCCCGACGCCGGCGTCGCCGAATTCGCGGGGCAACTGACCGTCGACTTTTCCACGCCGGTGGCGAAGAAGCAGGTGCTCGCCCTGCGGGACCGCAGCGCCATGGTGTTCCAGCACTACAACCTCTTCCCGCACAAAACCGTCCTCGAGAACGTGATCGAAGGCCCGGTCCAGGTGCAGAAGCGGCCCAAGGCGGAGGCGGTGCAGGAGGCCCGGGACCTGCTGGCCCGCGTCGGCCTGGCCGGTAAGGAGAACAGCTATCCGTTCGAGCTCTCCGGCGGCCAGCAGCAGCGTGTGGGGATTGTGCGGGCCCTTGCCCTGCGCCCGCAACTGCTGCTGTTCGACGAGCCAACCTCGGCGCTGGACCCCGAACTGGTCGGCGAGGTCCTTGCCGTCATCAAGGAACTCGCGGACGAAGGCTGGACCATGGTGGTGGTTACCCACGAGCTGGCGTTCGCACGCCAGGTGGCCGACGAAGTCATCTTCATGGACGGCGGCGTSGTGGTCGAACGCGGCCACCCGGACACCGTGCTGCGTGACCCCCGGGAGGAACGCACCCGGCAGTTTGTGGACCGCCTGCTGAACCCGTTCTAGGGCAACGGCGAGCAGCAAGCGAATACAGGGAAGCAACCGCGGCGACTAAACTTGGGCGGGTGGACGACACTCTGCCCCCGTGCCCCGAATGCTCCAGCGAATACACCTATGAGATGGGGGCGCTCCTGGTCTGCCCGGAGTGCGCGCACGAATGGTCGGCATCCGCGGAGACTGACAAAGACTCCGTCGCCGACGCCCCGGAGGCAGGGGCAGACGCCGACCCCGTTATTAAGGATGCCGTTGGAAACGTCCTCGCCGACGGCGACACCGTCACCGTGGTCAAGGACTTGAAAATCAAGGGCAGCTCCACGGTCATCAAGGTTGGCACCAAGGTTCGCGGCATCCGGCTGGTCAACGGCGTGGGCGACCACGACATCGACTGCAAGGTCGATGGCGTGGGCCCCATGCAGCTCAAGTCCAGCGTCGTCAAAAAGATCTGACCGGGGCCCTGACGTTGACTGCGGAACCGGTGCGGCTGGCCGACGTCGTGGTGGTTGGCGCCGGCCAGGCAGGACTGTCGGCGGCCTACCACCTGCAGCGCCGCGGCTTCGTCGCCGTCGGCACTATACGGCCGGGCGCAGCAGGGCAGCCGGCAGCAGGGGACCGGCCCGCGGGGACGTACATCGTGCTCGACGCCGAGGACGGCCCCGGCGGGGCCTGGCGCCACCGCTGGAAGAGCCTGCTCATGGCCACGGTGAACGGCATCAGCGACCTCCCGGGAATCCCGCAGCCCGCCGTGGACCCCGCCGAGGCCAGCTCCAGTTTCCTCACCCGTTATTTCGGCGGATATGAACACGATCTTGGCCTCGCGATTCAGCGGCCCGTGAAAGTACGGTCGGTGAGCCGGGAGGACGGGAATCCCGCCGGGCGGTTGAACGTCAAAACGTCCGACGGCGGCTGGTCGGCCCGCGCCGTGATCAACGCGACCGGCACCTGGACCCGGCCGTTCTGGCCCATCTATCCGGGCCAGGCCAGCTTCCGCGGCCGGCAGCTGCACGTCGCCGACTACGTCTCCGCCGAGGAATTCCGTGGCCTGCATGTCATAGTGGTCGGCGGCGGGATCTCGGCCGTCGGGCTGCTCGACGAAATCTCCCAGGTCACCAGCACCTCCTGGTTCACCCGCCGGGAACCGGTCTGGCGCGAGGCTGCCTTCGACCGGCAGGCGGGCCACGACGCCGTCGCCCTTGTCGAGGACCGGGTGCGCCAGGGCCTCCCGCCGCATAGCGTCGTCTCGGTCACGGGGCTTGTCTGGACCCCAGCCCTGCGCGCCGCCGCGGCGCGCGGCGTCCTGGACCGGCACCCCATGTTCACCGCGATCGAGCCCGACGGCGTCCGGTTGGCCGACGGCAGCTTCCTTCCAGCCGGGGCAATCCTGTGGGCCACGGGATTCCGGGCCGAACTCGAACACCTCGCCCCGTTGCACCTGCGCGGACCCGGCGGCGGCATCGCGATGGAAGGCACGCAGGTCGCGGCCGAGCCGCGGGTCCACCTGGTCGGCTACGGACCCTCATCCTCCACCATCGGCGCCAACCGTGCCGGCCGGGCCGCCGTCGCGGGGATCGTCGCGCTGCTGGCCGGTCCGGGATAACGTAGGAAAGCGTAAAACGCAGCACTGCAACACCGCTGAGTCCGGCCACCCGGCCTCCTCGGCCCAGAACCAAGCCCGAACAGAACGGCGGCACAACGCGCGTGGCGGACACCAGCTTCGATTCCCTCTTTGCCCGGCTGAGAAGATTCCCGGATGTCGAGGCCGCCAACCTGCAGGCCTGGGACGCCACCGACCGGCTCCTGCTCGAGACCGCCCTTGAGATGCGCTCGGCCGGCCCGCTCCGGCCCGGCGGACGGCTCGCAGTGGTGGGGGACCGGTACGGCGCCCTGACGCTCGGAGCACTCATGCTGGGGGCCGGGACGCTCGGGGCGCAGGCCGTCCGGGTCCACCAGGACCTCATCACCGGTGAACGGGCGCTGCGGGCCAACGCCGAGGCCCTGGCCATCGACACGGGCTATGAAAACCTCCCGCTGGGCGCCGGCCTGCTGGCGGGGGCCTCCCTGGTACTGCTCCAGTTGCCCCGCTCCCTGGCGGAACTGGAGGAAATCGCCGACGCCGTGGCCCGCTACGCGGCGCCCGACGTCGTCGTGCTGGCGGGCGGACGCGTCAAACACATGAGCCTGGGCATGAACGCCGTGCTGGCGCGCTACTTCGAGGACGTCCAGCCGCAACTGGCCCGGCAGAAATCACGGCTCCTGCTGGCCCGGCGCCCCAAGCAGGTCCCGACCGAACCTCCCTTCCCGGTCACGGAGGTCAATGAGGAACTGGGGCTCGCAGTCTGCGCCCGGGGCGCCGTCTTCGCCGGCACCGGGCTGGACATCGGGACCCGGTTCCTGCTCGACTTCCTGCCCCGGATGCCGCACGCCACCCATGCCGTGGACCTGGGCTGCGGCACCGGAATCCTCGCCGCGACGTACGCCCGCGCCAACCCCGGCGCCCGCGTCACCGCCACCGACCGGTYCGCGGCCGCCGTCGACTCGGCCCTCGCCACGGCCCGCGCAAACGGCCTGGACAGCCGGATCGGGGTGCTCCAGGACGACGCCATGAGCTCCCTGCCGGAGGCCAGCGTGGACCTGATCCTGCTCAACCCGCCCTTCCATCTGGAGGCGGCCGTCCACTCCGGCGCCGGGATCAAGCTGATCGAAGCCGCCGGCAGGGTGCTTGCCCCCGGCGGTGAACTCTGGACCGTGTTCAACAGCCACCTGCACTACCGGCCGGCACTCGAACGCCTGATCGGGCCCACGCACGAGGCCGGCAGGAATCCGAAATTCACCGTGACAACCAGCACCCGGCGGCCATAAAAGGTGAAACATAATGTCTGTAAAGCACAAGTGTGGGCGCACGCCTGCACGTAACGTACGATTCTGACAACTGCTGTGCGTGGCCAAAGACGTTTAGAGGTATCAGTGACCGAGTTCCGGCAACCCTCGCCGAGGCGAGGGACCAACCTACCGAAGATGGGTGATTTCAACCTCACCGTCATCCTGGACGCCATCCGCCGCACCCCGGGCGGCCTGAGCCGCGTGGAGCTCGCCCAGATCGTCGGACTTTCCCCGCAGACCATCTCCAACATTTCCCGCCGCCTGCTGGACCAGCGCCTGATCGTCGAGGCAGGCAAGGAAGGCACCGGCCCGGGCAAACCACGGACCATGCTCCGGCTGAACCCGGCGGGGATGTATGCGGTAGGCGTCCACCTGGACCCCGCTGTACTGACGTTTGTCCTGCTGGACCTGCTCGGCGCCGTCGTCAGGCACTCGCGGATCTCCACTCCGCCCGGTACCGACCCGCGCGCGGTCATCGACACCATCGCGGCCGAAATCAAGAGGCTCATCTCGGACTCCGGGGTGGACCCGGAACGGATCGCCGGGCTGGGGGTGGCGTCGCCGGGTCCCATCGACCTGAACGAGGGCGCCGTCGTGGACCCGCCGCTCCTGCCGGGGTGGGACCATGTGGGGCTCCGGGACGCCCTCGCGGAGGCCACGGGCCTGTCCACCCTGATGGACAAGGACGTGACCAGCGCAGCCGTGGCCGAAACCTGGGCCGGCGGCCCCAGCGGCGAGGGCAGCTTTGTCTTCATGTACATGGGGACCGGGATCGGCTGCGGGATCGTTCTCAATGACGAAGTGGTCCGCGGGACTTCGGGCAACGCCGGGGAAATCGGGCACATCATCGTGGACCCCGGCGGCGCCCTCTGTGACTGCGGTCAGCACGGCTGCGTGAAGTCCTCCGCCATTCCGCAGGTCCTCGTGGCGCAGGCCGAGGCGGCCGGGGTCCTGGACGGTTCGCTCCAGGACAGGAGCGCACCGGCGGTCCAGGAGCGCTTCGCCGAGCTGTGCGCGATCGCCGAAGCCGGCAACGATGAGGCCAGGGAAATCATTCGCCGCTCCGCCGTGCTCGTTGCCCGTGCGGTCTCGGCCGTCACCAATGCCCTGGACGTGGACCGTGTGGTGTTCGGGGGCCCGTTCTGGACGTGCCTGTCAGAGGCCTACCTCGAGCTGATCCCTGCCCTGGTGGACGCGAACAGTGCCACGCGGAAGATCCATGGAATCGAAGTGGTGGGCACAGGCGTGGGCGAGGACGTGGGCGCCGTTGGTGCGGCCTGCCTGGTGCTCGAACACACGCTGGCGCCGAAGTCGCAGCGGCTGCTCCTGGGTGACTAGGCGGGGGACTAGGCGGGACCGGTAGGACCAGCCGGCGTCAGTCGATGTCCTCAACCACCGTCCCGTACGGGATGGTGTCATCCAGATGCGCCTGGTGGCCATGGGGAAGCACGAGGATCCGGACCCCGTGCAGCTGGTCCGCGGCCGACTGCATGAGGATGGGCCGGACTGTGTTGATGAAACTCTCGCTCTTGCCGGCGAGGTATTCCTGATAGCTGGCTGGAAGCTGGATCATTGCAACAGGATAGCCCTGACCGGGGGCGATGGGGAGAGCAGCCGGCGCCGGCCGAAAAAGGCCCCGCCGGGCGAACATTATTCTGCCGGGCATCGCAAACGTCCGTAAAGGTGCGTCTTAATTCGGGGACGGACTTGAAGGGCGCCGCGGCCGGGCCTTAGAGTTCTAAACAAGTTACCTCAGTAACGTGTCAGCGATCCTCCGCTGAAGGTCGCCCTGGAAAATTTCACGGGCGGTCCAGGAGGGTGTGGGTGCCCCCATGTGGGCCTGACATTTGCTCACGGACAACTTCGCTTTTCGGGCGTACCAGTCGCGGCTGCGCCCTGTTGAAGTTCCCTCCGTGTTCCCCAACTCAATTCACTGACGGCAGTGTTTCCGTTTCTGTTCCCGGTCATCCGGGTCCCGGTCACCTGAGATCAGTGTTCACAGCCAAGGACGCAAATGTCACCACCAAGTCTTATCGATACCCATCCCAATCTT
The DNA here is from genome assembly GCF_052115605.1 of Arthrobacter sp. 2MCAF15. Classification (NCBI taxonomy): domain Bacteria; kingdom Bacillati; phylum Actinomycetota; class Actinomycetes; order Micrococcales; family Micrococcaceae; genus Arthrobacter; species Arthrobacter sp. 2MCAF15. The sequence continues at coordinate 93,228 of NZ_JBFRGZ010000005.1, forward strand.
GCCGGCGCGGCCCCTGTTGCGCTGTCCTATGAGCTGTTCCCGCCGCGGTCGCCCGCGGCCGCGGAATCCCTCTGGACCACCATCGGCGAACTCGAAGCCACCGACCCGGACTATGTGTCCGTGACCTACGGGTCCAACGGTTCCAACCGCAGCACCGCCGTCGACCTCATCAACCGGCTCGTGCAGGAAACGACGCTGCGGCCCCTGGCCCACCTGACCTGCGTCGGGAACTCCCCGGAGGAACTGGCGGAGATCATCGGTGAACTGCTCGACGTCGGCGTCCGCGGCATCCTCGCCCTGCGTGGCGACCTGCCCAAGGACGGCGCAACCCCGCCGCCGGGATCGCTCCGGTACGCCCAGGACCTGATCGAACTTATCCGCCGCGTGGAACAGCGCCGCTCGGCACTTTTGTGCGCCGGCCGGGTCGCGGTCGGCGTCGCCGCCTACCCGACCCGGCACCCGGAATCACCGAGTGAGGCGCACGACGTCGAGGTCCTGCTGGCCAAGCAGCGCTCCGGCGCCGACTTCGCCATCACCCAGGTCTTCTTCCACACCGAGCAGTACGCGGATCTCCTGACCCGGGCGCGCCGTGCCGGGGTCACCATCCCGATCATTCCCGGGGTCATGCCGCTGACCAGCCTCCGGCGGCTCGCGCGGCTCGGCCAATTGACCGGCGTGGAACCGGCACCGGAACTCATCGAACGCCTCGGGGCCGCCGATACCGACGCCGAGCGGACCCGGATCGGCGTGAGCGCCACGGTTGATCTCGCCAACGCGGCCCTGGATGCCGGGGCGCCCGGCATCCACCTGTACACGTTCAATGAGCACGCCGCCGCCCTGGACGTGCTGGACAAACTTGCTTTGCCCCGCCCGCGCAGCGGCAACAAGAACAGCGGCAACCGGCACAGCGGCAACCGGCAGGGCGCCGGCCGCATCAGCGCTTCCCGGCCTGCCGCCGGCGCCCAGCTCGCCAGCTGAGCACCCCCACCTTCGTCATCTGTCAACGACAACTCAAGGACTCCCCATGACTGAACAGCTCACCACCCCCTTCCCGTCCGCCTCGATCCTGGGCTACCCCCGCATCGGCCGCCGCCGCGAACTCAAGAAGGCCGTCGAGGCCTACTGGGCCGGCAAGATCGATGCCGCCGCCCTGGACGCCGCCGCCAAGGAAATCCAGCTCGGCACCGCCAAGCGCCTGCAGGGCCTGGGCCTGACCGAGGCCGCGGCCGTCCCCGGCACCTTCTCCTACTACGACCAGGTGCTCGACGCCGCCGCCCACCTCGGCGCCGTGCCGGCCCGCTTCGGGAACCTCCTCAACGCCCAGGGCCAGCTGGACATCGACGGCTACTTCACCCTGGCCCGCGGCAACAAGGACCAGCAGCCGCTGGAAATGACCAAGTGGTTCGACACCAACTACCACTACCTCGTCCCTGAGATCGGCCCGGAGACCAACTTCGCGCTGACCTCCAACCGGATCGTCGAGGAATTCGCGTACGCCCTCGCCAACGGCGTGGAGACCCGCCCGTACATCGTCGGCCCGGTCACCTTCCTCCTGCTGAGCAAGGCCTCCGACGACGCCCCCGCCGGCTTCAGCCCGCTGTCCCGCCTCGAGGACATCCTCCCGGTCTACACCGCACTGCTTCAGAAGCTCGCCGCCGCCGGCGCCAGCTGGGTCCAGCTCGACGAGCCCGCCCTCGTGGTGGACCAGGACACCCCGGCCGTGGAAATCCAGGCCGCCGTCGCCCGCTCCTACGAGGCCCTCGCCGCCGCGGCCCAGCGCCCGCAGCTGTTCGTCTCCACCCCGTACGGCGCGCTCAACGGCCAGCTCGGCACCCTCGCCGCCACCGGCATCGACGCCCTGCACCTGGACGTCTTCAAGGGCGAGGTCCCCTCCGCCGCCGCCCTGGCCGCGCTGGGCAACAAGACCCTCGTCGCCGGCGTCGTGGACGGCCACAACATCTGGCGCAACGACCTCGCCGCCTCCGCCGCCAAGATCGCCGAACTGCAGAAGTCGGTGGCCAAGCTGGCCATCAGCACCTCGACCTCCACCCAGCACGTCCCGCACGACGTCGACGAGGAAGTCCAGCTCTCCGAGCAGCTGCGCAGCTGGCTCGCGTTCGCCGACCAGAAGGCCGTTGAGGTTGTCACCCTCGCCGGCCTGCTGACCGATCCGGCAGCCGTCCAGCCGGCCATCGACGAAGCTGCCCGCGTCATCGCCTCCCGCGCCGAGGCCGAGGGCGTCCGCCGCGGCGACGTCCGGGCCCGCACCGCAGCCCTGACCGACGCCGACTTCAACCGCTCCGCCTACGCGGTCCGCGAGGCGGCCCAGGAGAAGGCCCTGCACCTGCCGCCGCTGCCCACCACCACCATCGGGTCCTTCCCGCAGACCTCGGAAATCCGCACCGCCCGGGCCCGCGCCAACCGCGGCGACCTCACCACGGAGCAGTACGAGCAGCTCATGAAGGATGAGATCAAGCGCGTCGTAGACCTCCAGGAAGAGCTCGGCTTCGACGTCCTGGTCCACGGCGAGCCCGAGCGCAACGACATGGTCCAGTACTTCGCCGAGAACCTCGAAGGCTTCGACGTCACCGTGCACGGCTGGGTCCAGTCCTACGGCTCGCGCTGCACCCGCCCGTCCATCCTGTGGGGCGATGTCACCCGCAGCGCCCCGATCACGGTGGAGTGGGCCAAGTACGCGCAGTCCCTGACCAACAAGCCGATGAAGGGCATGCTCACCGGCCCGGTCACCATCCTCGCCTGGTCCTTCGTCCGCGATGACCAGCCGCTCGGCGAGACCGCCAACCAGGTGGCTCTGGCCCTCCGCGACGAGATCGCGGACCTCGAAGCGGCCGGCATCAAGGTCATCCAGGTCGACGAGCCCGCCCTGCGCGAGCTCCTGCCGCTGCGCAAGGCCGACCAAGCCGCCTACCTGGACTGGTCCGTGAAGTCCTTCCGCCTCTCCACCGCCGGCGCCGCGGACGCCACCCAGGTCCACACGCACCTGTGCTACTCCGAGTTCGGCGCCATCATCGACGCGATCGACGGCCTCGACGCCGACGTCACCTCGATCGAGGCGGCCCGCTCCCGCATGGAGGTTGTCCACGACCTCGAGTCCCACGGCTTCGGCCGCGGCGTGGGTCCGGGCGTCTACGACATCCACTCGCCCCGTGTCCCGGGCGAGCAGGAAGTCACCGAGCTGCTCAGCACCGCCGTCAAGCACGTCCCGTCCCGCCAGCTCTGGGTCAACCCGGACTGCGGCCTGAAGACCCGCGGCTACGCCGAGACCGAAGAGTCCCTGCGCAACCTGGTCACGGCCACCAGGACGGTCCGCGCCGAACTGCTGGCAGCCGCCAAGTAGCACCCAGCTGAACTAACCCGCTTCACCCCGTACGACGCCGGCCGGTCACCTCGCAAGGTGGCCGGCCGGCGTCGTACATTCTTAGTCATCGGTTGCTAAGCAGGTGCCGTTTTGAGCGCTCAAAAGGGCAGCTGTGGAGCAATCGATGGATTCCGAGTCAGGACTCCCAGAGGATTTCGTCGTCCACGACGCCGTCCTCATCCGCGGAAGCGACGAGGACCTCGTCGGTGAAGTGCTGGCCCAGCGTGAAGTCGAGGACGAAATAGCGTTCCGGCTGGCCGGGGTAGATGCCCACATGGCCCAGTTTGAGCGCCTTGAGGAAGACCTCGTCGGTCAGCTGGCTCTTGTTCTCAACGCCGAAGACCTTCTTGAGGTGTTCTTCCTTGATCGCGTTGCAATGGAAGTGGCGGTACTCCTGCGGGCTGGTGCCTTCCTGGTCCAGTTCCTCGGCGATCATTTCGCGGACCTGGTCCACGAGCTCGGGCAGGAAGCGCAAGCGGTAGTCAACTTTATGCATAGCGGCTTCGTCGAAGTGGTCATGCGCGTTGACGTTCAGGTCAAGCTCCACGGTCTGTCCCGCCAGCTCATGCGTGGCGGTCAGATTATGGTCCCTTCCGTGGTTGAGCTCGACCTCGCCGAAGTGCTTGCTCGCTACCTTGTTCATACCTTCAACATAGTCCTGAAAACCGGACCATTCCAGCGTTGGAAAGGTTTTATCCGCTTCCAGACCGGCCAGGTGCGGTGTGACTGTACATTGATCGGATGCAGCATGTAACCTCACCCGTTCTCCGTGCCCGGGCCGTGTTCGACGCCGGGTCCACCCGTCCGCTGGCCTGGCGGCTGGATCGATTGCGCGGCCTGCGGCGCATGCTTGCGGAACAGCAGGCGGCCCTCGCTGACGCCCTGGCGCTTGACCTCGGCAAGCACCGCACCGAGGCGCAACTGGCTGAGATCGGGTTTGTCGACGCCGAGGCGGCCCACATGGAGCGGCACCTCGAAGAGTGGCTGCGCCCCCGCCGCGTGCCGGTGCCGCTCACGGTGCAGCCGGCCCGGGCCTGGACAGAGCTCACACCGCTGGGCGTCGTGCTGGTGATCGGGCCGTGGAACTACCCGGTGCAGCTGCTGCTCGCCCCGCTGGCCGGTGCCCTGGCCGCCGGGAACACCGTGGTGCTCAAGCCAAGCGAACACGCCCCGGCCACCTCGGCCGCGCTGGCCCGGTGGATTCCCGAGTACCTCCCCGGCGCCGCCGAAGTGGTTGAGGGCGGAATCCCGGAGACTTCGGCGCTGCTGGCCGAACGCTTCGACCACATCTTCTTCACCGGGGGAGATGCCGCGGCCAAGGTGGTGATGCGCGCCGCGGCCGAGCACCTGACTCCTGTGACGCTGGAGCTTGGCGGCAAGTCCCCGGCCTACGTTGATGCGTCCGCGGACCTGGCCGCGGCGGCCAAGCGGATCGCCTGGGGCCGGTTCATGAACGCCGGGCAAACCTGCGTCGCCCCGGACTACGTCCTGGCCCAGGAGGAAGTCCTGGAGCCGCTGCAGGCCGGACTGATCAAGGCCGTCGCAGCACTCTTCGGACCGGATCCGGCGGCGAGCCCCTCCTACGGCCGGATTGTCGATGACCGCCACTTCGCCCGGATCGCTGCGCTGGCGGACGGGAGCACGGTGGTGCACGGCGGGCAGCGCGACGCCGCCAGCCGCTACTTTGCGCCGACCCTGCTCCGTCCGGCGCCCGGCGACGCCGTCATGGCCGAAGAAATCTTCGGGCCGCTGCTGCCGCTGGTGCCGGTGGCCGGGCTCGAGGAGGCAATCGCGTACGTCAACGGCCGTGCCAAACCGCTGGCCCTGTACGTCTTCAGCAAGGATCAGCAGACGCGCCGGGCCTTCGCCGACCGGACCTCCTCCGGGGCCTTATGCTTCGACGTTCCAGCGGCCCACCTGTCCGTCCCGGGCCTTCCCTTCGGCGGGGTCGGCGGCAGCGGCCTGGGCGCCTACCACGGGGAGCATTCGGTGCGTACGTTTTCGCATGAGCGTTCCACCCTGGACAAACCGTTGTGGCCGGACACGCTGGAACTGATCTACCCGCCGTACACCAGGACCAGGCACCGGCTCATCAGCACCCTGATCGCGCCCGTCGGAAAGCGGCTCCGACCCTAGCCGGCCTCCGGACCGTCCCACTCGACGTGGACCCAGCGCTGCCCCTCGTTGTCAAAGGACTCGGAATGGCCCAGCAGGGCGATGTCCTCGAAKCTCGATTCGATACCCTGGCGCTGCAGGGTGTCCCGGAGTTCCTCGGTGGCGGCCCGGACGGCCGCGGCCACGTCCTCCGGGGTGTCGGCGGAGACGGGACGGGACGCTGAATAGGTTTTGCTCATGGACCCCATCCTTGTGGATCGGCCCCGCCAAGGGAACCCCCGCCGTCGTCGTCCGGCTCAGCCCTTCCGCCTCAGTCCTTCCGCCTCAGTCCTTCCGTGTTGTCCCGAGCTTGTGCATCGTTTCGGCCAGCAGCTCCACGAACAGCTGGACCTGGGCGGTCCGCTTCTCGTTGAGCAGCAGGGCGAAGACGTTCCGGGCCAGCCGGATCTCCGGCACATCCAGGACCACCACGCCGGCCGGCCGGTGCCGCAGCGCGAGCTCGGGAACCAGGGCGGCGCCGAGCCCCGCGGCCGCCATCTCCAGGCTGGCGTGGAAGTCATCGCTGTACGCCACCACACGGGGGTGCAGATTGCAGCTCGCGAAGAGACGCTCGATCACCGTGGCGTCGGAGGTGCCCGGATGGTGCAGGATCCAGGGCATGTCCGAGAGATGTGAGGCCGCCACCTTGGATTCGGTGCCGATGCCCCAGGCCGCCGGAAGCACCACCCGGAAGTCGTCGTCGCCGATCCACTGCCGGTCCACCGTGTGCGGCCAGGCGAGGCCGGACTGGCCCACCTGGTACACCAGGGCGACGTCGAGTTCCCCGCCGGTCCGCAGCCCCTGGATGGTCTGGGCCGGTTCCGCGACCGAGACCCGCAGGTCGATGCCGAGCTTCTTCCAGGCCGGGTTCTGCAGGATCGGCGGGAGCACATAGGTGGCCAGGCTCGGGAAAATGCCCAGCCGCAGCTCCTGGCTGGGGCTCTCCTGCGCCCGCGACGCGGCAGCCATGAGCGTCTCGATATCGGTGAGCACCTTGGCGGCGTGCCGGGTCATGACGACGGCGGCTTCCGTCGGCTGGATGCTGCGCGCGGCCCGCTGGAACAACGTGACGCCGGTGTCGCGCTCCAGCGCCGACATTTGCTGGGAGACGGCCGAGGCCGTGTAGCCGAGCCGGGCGGCGGCGGCGGCAAACGATCCGAGCCGGATCACTTCCACGAGGGTCCGCAGATGGACGGGGTTGATCAAGGGCTGCCCTTCGCCTGGTAGCGGGTCCGCGGAGGCGGGACCGGAATTCCCGCTTCATTCTATCCGGCACCACCCGCCGGGCCGCCGAAGCCAAAAGATTGCCAAAGTCAGACACATCCGGCCGCGCGGCGGCGACGAATTGTCCATAAGAGGTTTCGGACCAGGGATCATTTCGGGCTAAACAACAGGAGCAGACCAGTGTCGCAAGCAGCAGGGATTCCGGCAGGCCGGCGGGTCGCCGTCATCGGCAGCGGCGTGGCGGGGCTGACGGCCGCGTACGTGCTGAATGGGCAGGACCGGGTGACCCTCTTCGAGGCGGACTCGCGGCTCGGCGGACACGCCCACACCCACGATGTCCCGCAGCAGGACGGGCCCACCCTGGGCGTGGACACCGGCTTCATCGTCCACAACGAGCGGACCTACCCCACGCTCCTGCGCCTGTTCGCCGAGCTCGGCGTCCAGACCCAGGACTCAGAAATGAGCATGTCCGTCCGCTGCGACGGCTGCGGCCTGGAATACGCCGGCGCCCGGCCCAAGGCGAGCGGCATCATTCCCCGCCCGTCCACCCTGCTGCGCGGCCGCTACCTGCGGATGCTGCTGGAAATCACCCGGTTCCACCGCCGGGCCCGCGCGCTGCTGGCGGAACGCCCCAGCGGCACGGAAGCAGGCACCGACACCGAACTCACCCTGGGGGAGTTCCTGGCCCGGGAGAAGTTCAGCGGCTACTTCGTCTCGCACTTCATGACCCCCGTGGTCAGCGCCGTCTGGTCCTGCGACCCCACCACCGCGCTGGCCTATCCGGCCCGCTACCTCTTCACGTTCCTGGGCCACCACGGCCTGCTCGGCGTCAAAGGCTCCCCGCAGTGGCGGACGGTCACCGGCGGCTCGCGCAGCTACGTCGACAAAGTCGCGGCGACCCTGCCGGACATCAGGCTCGCCAGCCCTGTCACCGCCGTGCACCGGCACGCCGACGGCGTCGAGGTCACCTCCGCGCCGGGCAGCGGAACCGTGCGCGAGAAATTTGACGCCGTCGTCATCGCCACCCACCCGGCCCAGGCCCTGGGCATGCTGACCGACGCCACGGCCGCCGAGAGCGACGCCCTTCGTGGCATGCCGTACTCGGTGAACCAGACCGTCTTCCACCGCGACCAGGCTGTGCTGCCGGAGAGCCCCAACGCCCAGGCCTCCTGGAACTACCGACTGCCCTCCTGCGACGCCCGGCCGGACAAGGTCCTGGTCAGCTACGACATGACCCGGCTGCAGCGCCTGGAACCGGTGGACGGCGGCCGCTACATCGTCAGCCTCGGCGAATCCGAGCTGATCGATGATGCCACGGTCCTGGACCGGATGGTTTATGAGCACCCGCAGTACACCCCGGACTCGCTCAAGGCCCAGGAACAGATCCTGCGGCTCGGCGACGATCGGCTGGCCTTCGCCGGCGCCTACCACGGCTGGGGATTCCATGAGGACGGCGCCCTGTCCGGCCTCAAGGCAGCCGCCAGGCTGGGCCGGGACTGGGACCAGCTGCCGGTCAACATCGGCACTGTTGCCGTGGACCCGGACCTCCAGCCGGCCGCTGTTCAATTCAGCACAGCGGAGGCGCCATGAGTGCCCAGGACTCCAGCCACCGCACCGCGATCTACCGCACCGCCATTTCGCACGTGCGGCGCACCCCGCTGCGCAACGCCTTCACCTACCGCAGCTACAGCTGGTACGTCGACGTCGACCACCTACCGCAGCTGCCGCGCGTGCTCCGGCCGCTGGCCGGCTTCCGGGTGGAGGACCACCTCGGCGACCCGGACGGCACCCTGCGCGGCAACGTCGAACGCTACCTCGCCACCCGGGGGATCGGTCCCGACCAGGGGACCGGGCTCGACGGCGGCCGCATCACGATGCTCGCCAGCGCCCGGGTCTTCGGCCATGTGTTCAACCCGCTGAGCGTGTTCTGGTGCCATGACGGCGCCGGCGCGCTCCGCTGCGTCGTCGTCGAGGTCCACAACACCTACGGGGAGCGGCACTGCTACCTCCTCGAAACCGACGGAGCAGGCCGGGCGAGCGTCCCGAAAGCCTTCTACGTCTCGCCTTTCAACGACGTCGACGGCGAATACCGGATGAAGCTGCCCGCACCGGGCGAACGGCTCGCCGTCTCGATCGTCCTGGAACGGGAGGGCCACCAGCCCTTCATCGCCACCATGGACGGCATCCGCCGCGACGCCACCGTGCGGAACATCCTGTCCGCGGCGCTCGCCGTTCCACTGGCCCCGCTGCGCGTCGCGGCGCAGATCCGCTGGCAGGGCATCAGACTGTGGGCGCGCCGCCTTCCGATCATCAAGAAACCACACCACCCTTCACAGGAGGCAGTTCAGTGACAATGACCGAAGCGACCGGATCCGGTACGGGACGGGCACAGGGCACCACGCGCAACAGCGCCGTCACCGGCCGGGCCGTAAATAGCAGTGTCGTAAACAGTGGGGTGCCCTACACCGTTCCCCAGCCGCCCGCCACCATCGACGCCGCCATCTGGCCCAGCATCGCGGCCGTGCCCTCGAGCCTGAAGGCCCGGGTGGCCGGACGCGCCGCGGACGCCATTTTCAGGGCGGCCGTGCGCAGCCTGCCGCTGGCGGTCCGTTACCCGGACGGCACCGTATTGGGCAGGGCAGCCTCGGGTGGGGCAGCCTCGGGCAAGGCGGCCTCGGGTGGGGCCGCCTCGGGCGACGCGCCCGCCGGCACCGTCTACCCCGTCATGACCATCAACCGGCCGGAGGCCTTCGCGGCCCGGCTCGGCGACGGCGGCCTGATCGGCCTGGGCGAGTCCTTCATGGCCGGCGATTGGGATGCCGATGACCTCACCGCCGTCATGGAGGTCTTCGCCGCACGGGTCGGCACGCTCGTGCCCGAGCCGCTGCAGAAGCTGCGCGGCCTGTACCTGCCGCACCAGCCGCGCCGGGAACGGAATACCGAAAAGAACACCCGCTCCAACATCTCCCGGCACTATGACCTCTCCAACGAGCTCTTCGCCTCCTTCCTGGACAGCACCATGACGTACTCCAGCGCCCTCTTCCCGGAACGCGGAGACGCCCTGAGGAACGTGACCTGGGACGGACTGGCCACCGCGCAGCAGGCCAAGATCGACCGCCTGCTGGACAAGGCCGGCGTGAAGTTAGGCACCCGCGTCCTGGAAATCGGCACCGGCTGGGGCGAGCTCGCCCTGCGCGCCGCCGCCCGCGGCGCCACGGTCTACTCCGTCACGCTCTCCAGCGAGCAGCAGGAACTGGCCCGCCAGCGCGTGGCCGAGGCCGGCTACGCCGACGCCGTCACGATCGAGCTCAAGGACTACCGGGCCGTGGAGGGCGAATACGACGCCGTCGTGTCGGTCGAAATGATCGAGGCCGTCGGTTTCCAGTACTGGGCCACGTACTTCCAGACAATCGAGCGGGTCTTGGCCCCCGGCGGCAAGGTGGCCATCCAGGCCATCACGATCGCCCACGACCGGCTCATGGCCACCCGCACCAGCTACACCTGGGTGCACAAGTACATCTTCCCCGGCGGTGTCATTCCGTCCGTCCGCGCCATCGAGGAAATCACCGAGAAGCAGACCGGACTGCGGGTCCGCGAACGCCTCGCCATGGGCGAACACTATGCCCAGACCCTGCGGCTCTGGGAGGAACGGTTTATGGCCCGCGCGGATGAGGTCGGCGCCATGGGCTTCGACGCCGTCTTCCAGCGGATGTGGCTGTTCTACCTGTGCTACTCCCGGGCCGGCTTCGAGACGGGCTACCTCGACGTGCAGCAGATCGTGCTCGACCACGCTTCCACGAAGAGCGCCGCCGGCAAGGCCGCCGCCGGCAAGAAGGGCGCCGCCGCATGACAGCGCAGCTCGCGGACACCATTGCCGAGGCCCTGCGACCGGTAGTGGGCGGGGAGCTGCCCGTCCGGCTCGTCGTCTGGGACGGCAGCGAGGCAGGCCCGTCCGGCGCGCCGGTGGTCCGGCTGAACTCGCCGGACGCCATCCGCCGCCTGTTGTGGGCGCCGGGGGAGCTGGGTGCCGCCCAGGCCTACGTCACCGGGGAAATCGACGTCGACGGCGACCTCAACTCCGCGCTGGAGCACCTGTGGAAGGTGGCCCGCGACCGGGGCCTTTCCGGCGTCCGCCCGACGCCGGCCCTGCTGGCCGGCGTCGCCCGGATCGCTACGTCAGCGGGCGCCCTTGGCACCCCGCCCCAGCCGCCGGCCAGCCAGGCGCGGGTCCGGGGCCGGGTGAACAGCCTGCTCCGGGACCGGGCGGCCATCAGCCACCACTATGACCTCAGCAACGACTTCTACGCCCTGATCCTGGACCCGCAAATGGCCTACTCCAGCGGGTACTGGACCGATTCCGTACCCGGGTACGGGCTCCAGGACGCGCAACGGGACAAGCTGGACCTCGTGTGCCGCAAGATCGGGCTGGCGCCGGGGATGCGGATTCTCGACGTCGGCTGCGGCTGGGGCTCGCTGAGCCTGCACGCGGCACAGTACTACGGCGTCGACGTCGTCGGCGTCACCCTCTCCGTGGAGCAGAAGGCGTTCATCGACGCCCGCGTCACGGAGCGCGGGCTGGAAGGGCACGTCGAGATCCGGGTCCAGGATTACCGCGAGATCCCGGACGGCCCCTTCGACGCCGTCGCCTCCCTGGAAATGGGCGAGCACGTCGGCCAGCGCAACTACCCCGTCTACACCGCGGCCCTGTTCGGCAACGTCAGCCCCGGCGGCCGGGTCCTGGTCCAGCAGATGTCACGGCAGGGCAAGCACCCCGGCGGCGGCCCGTTCATTGAATCCTTCATCGCTCCGGACATGCACATGCGCCCGGTGGGGGAGACGCTGGGCTTCCTCGAGGATGCCGGGTTCGAGATCGAGGGCGTGCAGGGCATGCGCCGCGACTACGTCCGCACGCTGGAAGCCTGGTACGAGAGGTTCGAGCAGAACCACGACGCCGCCGTAGCCATGATGGGTGCGGAAATCGCCCGGGTCTGGCGGCTATACCTGGTGGGTGCGCTGCGCAGCTTCGCCGAGGCCCGGATGGGCGTGGACCAGATCCTCTGCAGCCGTCCGGAGCAGCTCAGCTAAGTCCCCCGGTTCCGCATGCCGTGGCACCGGTCACGGAGCACATGGAACACCGGCTGTTAGAACAATCACGATTCCCTGAGGCGGGCACCACGGTGCCCGCCTCTTTCGTGTGCCCGGACACCACATGTAGTGGCCGGCGCCACCGTTTCGCCTCCCCGCAATCGGGCGCGACACGCCGTCTGCGGTGCGACACGCGGGGGTGATTAATGTGGCTAACTACTCCACAGGGTGTGGATTTCGTCCGCCAAAATGGCGGAAATCCGGACATTTGGCGGACCCCCTCCTGTGGATTAACGGTGGGTTAAATGACATACTTGTAATACATCATCTTGGGGTCCGCGTGAGGCTCTTGCACTACATGTAGTATCGACATACAGTTCCAGCAGAGCATCAGCGCGGGACGGTCGGAGCCGGGGAAGCGCTCCGAAGAAGACTTCAACAAAGGGGACAGGACCATGACCGTTACGGTTTACACGAAGCCGGCCTGCGTTCAGTGCAACGCGACCTACCGCGCGCTGGACAAGAAGGGCATCGCCTACCAGAGCGTCGACATCTCCCAGGATGCCGAGGCCCTTGAGCGCCTGAAGTCCCTGGGCTACATGCAGGCCCCCGTTGTCGTCACCGACCAGGATCACTGGTCCGGTTTCCGCCCGGACAAGATCGAAGAACTGGCGCAGGCCGCCGCCGTCGCTGTAGCCTGAAACGCCCAATAGCCTGAAGGTTCYGGGACGCCGCTACCAGGCAAGATTTTCACGGTAGATGAGGTGACCACCGTGGTTGTAACAACTGAAGATCGGGTAGCCGCTACGGCTGACAGCGGGGAAGCGGTCAGCACAGCAGTTCCCGAGCTAACCCACTGCCGCCTCGTCTACTTTTCCTCCACCTCCGAAAACACGGCACGCTTCGTTGCGAAGCTGGGCGTCGACGCCGCCAGGATCCCCCTCTACGCCAGGGACGCTCCGCTGGTGGCCGGGGAGCCGTATGTGCTGGTGGTGCCGACCTACGGCGGCACCGGGGGAGAGGGATCTGTTCCAAAGCAGGTCATCAGGTTTTTGAACGATCCGGGCAACCGGAAGCTGATCCGCGGAGTGATCGGCGCAGGAAACACCAACTTCGGGGACAACTACTGCATGGCCGGGGACATCATCGCCGCCAAGTGCAAGGTCCCGCACCTATATCGCTTCGAACTCATGGGGACGCCGGAAGACGTCAACCGCGTACAACAAGGATTGGAAGAGTTTTGGACACGACTGTCGCAGACACAGCAGTAACTGAGGGCGCAGGCCTGCCCACCGGCACCGGCACCGCCACCGCCGCTGAGAAGCAGGAAAAGCACGAGATGCCGGCCGCCTACAAGGGCCTGGGCTACCATGAGCTCAACGCCATGCTGAACCTCTACGGCCCCAACGGAGAGATCCAGTTCGAGGCCGACCGCGAGGCCGCGCACCAGTACTTCCTGCAGCACGTGAACAACAACACCGTGTTCTTCCACGACCTCGAGGAAAAGCTCGACTACCTCGTCAAGAACGAGTACTACGAGCGCGAAACCCTCGACCAGTACACGATGAACTTCATCCGCGAGCTCTACAACCGCGCGTACAAGAAGAAGTTCCGCTTCGAGACCTTCCTCGGCGCGTTCAAGTTCTACACCTCCTACACGCTGAAGACGTTCGACGGAAAGCGCTTCCTGGAGCGCTACGAGGACCGCGTCTGCATGGTGGCCCTGCACCTGGCCCGCGGCGACGAGAAGCTCGCCACCCAGATGGTGGACGAGATCATCGAGGGCCGCTTCCAGCCGGCCACGCCGACGTTCCTGAACGCCGGCAAGAAGCAGCGCGGCGAGCTGGTCTCCTGCTTCCTCCTCCGCATCGAAGACAACATGGAGTCGATCGGCCGGTCCATCAACTCCGCCCTGCAGCTCTCCAAGCGCGGCGGCGGCGTGGCCTTCGCGCTGACCAACATCCGCGAGGTCGGCGCGCCGATCAAGCAGATCGAGAACCAGTCCTCCGGCGTCATCCCCGTGATGAAGCTCCTCGAGGACAGCTTCTCCTACGCCAACCAGCTCGGTGCCCGTCAGGGTGCCGGTGCGGTGTACCTGCACGCGCACCACCCGGACATCTACCGCTTCCTGGACACCAAGCGCGAGAACGCGGACGAGAAGATCCGCATCAAGACCCTCTCGCTCGGCGTCGTCATCCCGGACATCACCTTCGAGCTGGCCAAGCGGGACGAGGACATGTACCTGTTCTCCCCGTACGACGTCGAAAAGGTCTACGGCATGCCGTTCTCCGATGTCTCGGTCACCGAGAAGTACTACGAGATGGTGGACGATTCCCGGATCAAGAAGACCAAGATCAAGGCGCGCGAGTTCTTCCAGACCCTCGCCGAGATCCAGTTCGAATCCGGCTACCCGTACATCATGTTCGAGGACACCGTGAACCGGGAAAACCCGATCGACGGCAAGATCATCATGTCCAACCTGTGCTCGGAGATCCTCCAGGTCTCCCAGCCCACGACGTACCACGATGACCTGTCCTACGACCAGACCGGCAAGGACATCTCCTGCAACCTGGGCTCGCTGAACATCGCCAAGACCATGGACTCGCCGGACTTCGGGCTGACCATCGAGACGGCCATCCGGTCCCTCTCGGCCGTCTCGGACATGTCCAACATCACCTCGGTGCCCTCGATTGCCCGCGGTAACGACCAGAGCCACGCGATCGGCCTCGGCCAGATGAACCTGCACGGCTACCTGGCCCGCGAGCGGGTCCACTACGGCTCCGAAGAGGGCCTGGACTTCACCAACATCTACTTCTACTCGGTGGTGTACCACGCGGTCCGCGCCTCCAACCTGCTGTCCATCCAGACCGGCCAGACCTTCGGCGGCTTCGAGAAGTCCAAGTACGCCTCCGGCGAGTTCTTCGACAAGTACACCGAGCAGGAATGGGTCCCGCAGACCGAGAAGGTCGCGGAGCTGTTCAAGAACATCCACATCCCCACGCAGGATGACTGGCGCGAGCTGAAGGCTTCCGTCATGGAGCACGGCATCTACAACCAGAACCTGCAGGCCGTCCCGCCCACGGGCTCGATCTCCTACATCAACAACTCCACCTCCTCGATCCACCCGGTGGCGTCCAAGATCGAGATCCGCAAGGAAGGCAAGCTGGGCCGCGTGTACTACCCGGCGCCGTACCTGACGAACGACAACCTGGAGTACTACCAGGACGCGTACGAGATCGGCTACGAGAAGGTCATCGACACCTACGCCGCTGCCACGCAGCACGTGGACCAGGGCCTGTCCCTGACGCTGTTCTTCAAGGACACCGCCACCACGCGTGACATCAACAAGGCCCAGATCTACGCCTGGAAGAAGGGCATCAAGACCATCTACTACATCCGTCTCCGCCAGCTCGCGCTGGAAGGGACGGAAGTGGACGGCTGCGTTTCATGCATGTTGTGATCAACTGATTTAGGTTGATAACTGCTTGAGTACGACGGCGGGCAGCCGCCCGCCGTCGTACGCTTAACTTAACGAAGAACCCAACTTTTAGGGGATGACATGACCGAAAAGGTCAAGCTGCTTAGCCACGTCGAGGCGATCAACTGGAACCGCATCCAGGACGACAAGGACGTGGACGTCTGGAACCGCCTGGTCAATAACTTCTGGCTTCCGGAGAAGATCCCGCTGTCCAACGACGTCCAGTCGTGGGCCACGCTGACCCCGGACGAGCAGCAGCTCACCATGCGCGTGTTCACGGGCCTGACCCTGCTGGACACGATCCAGGGCACCGTGGGCGCCGTCTCGCTGATTCCGGACGCTCTCACCCCGCACGAAGAGGCCGTCTACACGAACATCGCGTTCATGGAGTCCGTGCACGCGAAGAGCTACTCCTCGATCTTCTCCACGCTGGCCTCCACCAAGGAGATCGACGAGGCCTTCCGCTGGTCCACCGAGAACGTGAACCTTCAGAAGAAGGCCCAGATCGTCATGGACTACTACCAGGGCGACGACCCCCTCAAGCGTAAGGTGGCCTCGACGCTGCTGGAGAGCTTCCTGTTCTACTCCGGCTTCTACCTGCCGATGTACTGGTCCTCGCGGGCCAAGCTGACGAACACGGCCGACCTGATCCGCCTGATCATCCGCGACGAGGCCGTTCACGGCTACTACATCGGCTACAAGTTCCAGAAGGGCCTGGAGAAGGTCTCCGAGGAGCGCCGCCAGGAAATCAAGGACTACACCTTCGAGCTGCTCTTCGAGCTGTACGAGAACGAGGTCCAGTACACGCACGACCTCTACGACTCCGTCGGCCTGGCCGAAGACGTCAAGAAGTTCCTGCACTACAACGCCAACAAGGCCCTCATGAACCTGGGCTACGAGGCCATGTTCCCGGCCTCCGTCACCGACGTGAACCCGGCGATCCTCTCGGCCCTGTCGCCGAACGCTGACGAGAACCACGACTTCTTCTCGGGTTCGGGTTCTTCTTACGTCATTGGCAAGGCCGTCAATACTGAGGACGACGACTGGGACTTCTAGTCTCCGGTGAGATGTCGACCTAATTGGAAAAATGGCACCCCTATTGGGAAGAAACGCATCGTCTAGTTGGAAGTCTTCCGAGTAGCTGCCACTAAAGCGGGCCCCGCACGGTAAATCGTGCAGGGCCCGCTTTGTGTCTGAATCAGCTCATGGCTCGATGACGACCGCGCAGGGAGTTGGGTTCAGCGCTGGGGGCGGCGCTCACAAGGCTTCTTTTTCGAAGAACAGCGCCATGACATCGGCCGGCCAGTCCGACGAGCGACTCGTTTCCTTGTCGACGTGGGCAACGGTCATGACGCAGCGCGACACGTTATTTCCGCGGGAATCGACCATGGCGCACTCGATAAGCGCATCGGGCCCGCGGAACTCGCGCACGAACGACGTGATGGTGATCTCCTGATCGCCCCGAGCAGGCCGCAGAAAGTCGATCTCCATCCTCCGGACCCAGACCATGAATGGCAACGTGCCCAGGGTCTCCAGATCCCAACCAACATAGTCCCGCAGGCCCTCCATCCGGTGATCTGCGTAATAGGTCGCGTATATCCCCGTGCTCACGTGGTTGTAGGGGTCGAGCTCGGAGAACTTGACCCTGTGCGTGCTCTTGTAAACGATCGGTACCTTCGCCATACAGCGCCCCTTCGCTTGCCTTAATATTGCTCGCTGAACCCGCAAGCGAGCCAATCCGCCAGCCATTACCGAGCTGGTGAGCCATCAAGCGGTCACGCCGCCGTCCATGAGTACCTCATTTTCTCAACAAGACAACTCGCAACAGTAGCCCCTGACGACATTGTGAGGAAGAGGCGCCTGACCCTCCGGACACTCAGGCGATCCCACTAACGGGACGATGCTGCAGCCCGACGTTGCATCGTGTCTAGACCCTCGCCCAATCGTGTTGCGGAGGCCGGAAAAGGACCCTGTGGATCGCAGCGGTAAAAGGCGTGGTTTCCGCAGCGCTTTATGGCCGACGGACGCACGCAAGCGGATCCCTTGGCGGGCACTTGGTCGTGGACAGCCAGCAGATGCCCCAAAGACGAACATCGACCGTGCGTAGGCGCCTAACGGCATCTCGTGGAGTATAGGCTACATGCCATGATGACCAACCAGCGCCTCAAGCCACTGCTCGAGCAGTACGACTGGGCGACGGAACGACTTCTCACTCGCCTCGCCGGGCCCACCAGCAACTCGGGTGATGACAGCGACGTCAAAGTACCGGTACTGACGGACGCCGAGTACCTCTGGGAACCGGTCGCCGCGTGCTGGTCGGTACGGAGGCGCGCCGATGGGCCCGGATCGGGCGCCATCAAGCTCATCGGCGCGGGTGAGTGGGGGCGAGACGGCGCCCCCGAAAGTCCGTGGCCTCCGCCCCTCACGACGATCGCCTGGCGGCTTGACCACATCTCCGAGACGCTGTTGGGCCGATCCAACCACCTCGGGGGCGACCGAACGTTCGATCGAGCGACGTACGAATCACGACCAGATGCAGCCGGCGCTATCGAGAGGTTCCGTCAGGCCGCAGCCGACTGGCGCCGGGTACTACTCAGTGTCGATGAGTCCGACTATGACCGGACCGGGCTGAGCAGCTACCCGTACGGCAGCGATGCCGAGGAGACGTTTCCGTCGATCGTGTGGTGGGAGAACCAGGAGATCCTGCACCACGGAGCCGAGATCGCGCTGCTCCGCGACCTCTACGTTCACCTAGCTCAGTAGCGACGAGCGTGCACCGCGGACAGCTCAGCCGGCGGAGTCTCTACGTAGACGGCAATTCCATGAATGTGTCCCGCGTCCTCCGCCAGGAAACCGCGACCCTGAACGATTGACTGCCCCTGTGCGACCCGTAAGGGAGGCGACGGACGGGTCGCATCTCCGGCCGTGGCGGAAGCGGCCCGTGCCGCTTGCGGGGGTGCGAGGCTGAGGCCCCGCGGGAATAAGAACCCCCGCCACTATGTTGGTTCGTGGTGTGAAAAACATCGGATTCCTGTCCTTCGGCCATTGGACCGACCACCCCGAGTCCGGCACGCGCAGCGCGTCGGACGCGCTGTTGCAGGCGATCGACCTCGCGGTCGCGGCCGAGGAGTTGGGGGCGGACGGCGCCTACTTCCGCGTCCACCACTTCGCGCAGCAATACGCCTCCCCGTTCCCACTGCTCGCGGCGATCGGGGCACGGACAAGCCGCATCGAGATCGGTACCGGCGTGATCGACATGCGCTACGAGAACCCGCTCTACATGGCGGAGGACGCCGGCGCGGCCGACCTGATCTCGGGCGGCCGGCTGCAGCTGGGCATCAGCAGGGGTTCACCCGAGCAGGTCATCGACGGGTGGCGTCACTTCGGCTTCGCCCCCGCCGAGGGAGAGTCGGACGCCGACATGGGCCGCAGGCACACCGAGCGTCTGCTCGAGGTGCTCACTGGCGAGGGCTTCGCGGCGCCGAGCCCGCGCCCGATGTTCCCGAACCCTCCCGGCCTGCTGCGCGTGGAGCCGCACTCGGAGGGTCTGCGCGAGCGCATCTGGTGGGGTTCCGGCTCGAACGCCACGGCCATCTGGGCGGCGAAGCTTGGCATGAACCTGCAGAGCTCCACGCTCAAGGATGACGAGAGCGGCAAGCCCTTCCACGTCCAGCAGGCCGAGCAGATCGAGCTCTACCGGCAGGCCTGGAAGGAGGCGGGGCACGGGCGGGAGCCGCGCGTCTCGGTCAGCCGCAGCATCTTCGCACTGACGGACGAGCGCGACTGGCAATACTTCGGTCGCGACCGCCACAGCTCCGACCAGGTGGGCAACATCGACGAGAAAACGCGCGCGGTCTTTGGCCGGTCCTACGCGGGTGCCCCGGACGAGCTGGCCGCGAAGCTGGCCGAGGACGAGGCGATCGCCGCGGCAGACACCCTACTGCTCACGGTCCCGAACCAGCTCGGTGTCGACTACAACGCCCACGTCATCGAGTCGATCCTGAAGTATGTGGCGCCGCAGCTCGGCTGGCGCTGACCCAGGGTGGCAGATTCCCCTAGGCGACTGCTCAATTAGTGGCTTGGTTGGCCAATGCATGGGTGGCTAAGGCGTGATGGGGTGAGTTTAGCCTTGTTCCACCGGGGATCCGGAATCCGTTGCCACCGTGTCGTTGGCCAGGGCTATACGCCGGCGGTAGATCTGGATCCCGATGGCTGCAGGTATCACGGCTAAGGCAGCCGCCCGCATCCAGGGCCGGTCCAGGATATGACCGGTGAGCGAGTCCAGGGAGAAGGGTCCGGGGCCGCCGATGGTGAACGATGCTGCCGCCAAGCCCAGCACCGCGGGGTACTCAAGGCCGCCCTCGGTGGCGAAGAAGCCGTTAGGGGCATGGACGCTGGCCGCGACGCCCATCGTGGTAGCAGCGGCGGCGCCGGCGGCCGGAGTGGCCAGCCCCAGGGCCAGGGCAACACCGGCTCCTGCTTCACCCACGCCTGCGAGGATGGCACTGGGTTTTGCCGGGCGAAAGCCCATAGCGTGCATGCCCTTGCTGGTGCCTTCGATTCCTCCTCCGCCGAACCACCCGAAGAGTTTCTGGGATCCGTGAGCGATGAGCACGCCTCCGAGTGCGACCCGGAACAGGGTCTGTGCGGCGGCGGCAGCCTCAGGGCTGGTCGGTGCATGGCTCATAGGGGTCCTCCTTGGATGCGCTGTGACGCTGCGCCGGCCGGCGCTCTTTGTCCAGCACGATTCTACGTCGGCGGGACGTGCCGGTCACGGGAAGGAGCCTTTAGGAAGTCTTTCTCCCGCCGCAGGCGGCAACAGGATTCACAGGTACTGCACGAAAACGTGCAGCGACATGACACCGCGGGTTGGGCGCGCCTGGCGGGTGATGTTCCCCTAGTCGTTGAGTTCGAAGCCGAGATCAAGGTCCTGCAGTGTTGGCACACCGTGACTCGTGAAATCAGCACCGAGGCCGAATGGGAGTCCCTCCCTGTCTAACTCATGGTCAGCTTCGACTACCGCTGGCCGGACAAACGGCGCCAATCCCTTTGAGGCCGCGGAGAACCAGCACGCTGGCCATCCCGTTGTCGATCAGGCGTACTCGCCTAGAACTCTGTCGTGCCACGCAGCCGGCGGGGGCGTCCATCCGGGTCCACGACGAGGCGGCTCATCGGGACCGCCCAGAGGCGTTGCAGGGCCCGCACGGGCTCTGGAGTGTGGTGGCGCACGTGTCCGGTGGGGCGGGGCGAGCGGTGCCCGGTTTCATGCCACTGGTCGAGGGCGTCTGCGGTGGCGTTCCAAAGCTTGAGCCCGGCCGCCGGATCCTGGAGCTGGCGATCGTTCTGGTCCAGGCCCAGATGTTCGGCCCAGAGCTGGAGGCGGAGGCGTTGGGCCAACGGCCGGGAAGCGTCGTGGCCCATGCCGGGTGGTTCGCTGTTGTCGGCAGTGGTGTCGAGTACGGCGCAGGTGAGCTCGCTGTCGGTGGTCCAGGATCGGCGATTGAAGTTGTCTGAGCCGCAGGTCATCCAGGTGTCGTCGATGATGCAGATCTTGGCGTGGACGTAGATCGGAGTTCCGGCGCTGTTCTCCAGGTCGAACACGCCCACCCTGTCCGGAGCAACCCGGCGCAGCATCCTGATGGCACGCAGTTGCCCGATCCGGATGGCCGGTCCTGCGATCGGACCATCGGAGTCGGGGTAACGGGGCACGACGGCGATCACTTTCAGTTCAGGGTTCCGTTCGAGGGCCTCCGCGATTCCTGCTGCGACCTCTGTTGACCACAGGTACTGGTCCTCGATGTAGATCAGCGAGCGGGCGAGGGCGAAGGCTTTCGCGTAGCCGCGAGCGATGCTGCGTTCCCCGTCGGGTGCGAACGGGAACGGGGGACGTTTCACCCCGTAGGTGCGCAGCAGCTGCACAGCGTGAGGGCCCGCCGGTGGCGGCGGCGGTGCAGCGGCCGGGAGCGGTTTGGGGTTCCGGGGCATCCGGGCCAGACGTTGAAGCAGCATCCGGTAGGGGGTGCGGCGGTCCAGCGGATGCGGGTCGTTCCACCGTTCAGCGAACACCGCCAGCACATCCGCCACCACGGGTCCACGGAGTTCGAGCGTCGCATCGTGCCACGGTGGTTGGTCCCCGTACCTGGAATCCATGCTCACCGCCTGCGGGTCTCCCGCATGGTCGACGTCGTCTCGACGGGTGTGGGATAGATCGATCCCGCCGACGAACGCGACGTCCCGCGACGGATTGTCCCGATGGCGGATGACGACGAGTTTTTGGTGATGGGAGCCGAACATGCGTACACGCTGATCCAGCAGCACCTCTCCACCGGCGTCGTTGACCTGACGACTTAGGAGCTCGTTGGACCGGTTGCTGATCGGGGACGACACGCTCTCTCCGTGGGATCTCCAGACAAGGCCCCGCACTTCCACCCCTGCGCGGGCCAACCCCGCGAGCACGTCCCCGATCGACGGTCCGTCCGCCAGCAGCCGCTCATCGGCGTCGCCACGCCAGTCGGTGAACCACACGCGGTCTCCCGCCTGCAGGGCCGTCAACTCCTCGTGCAGCCGGGCGAAGTAGGTCGCGCCATGAATCAGGGGCCGCACCAGGTTGCCCTCCGACCACGACGGCGATCCGGCACCGCCCGCGTGCACGTCTGTGGCCAGATTCCCCCGCTCAGCACGACTCAGAAACCACGTGCCAGTATCGCTGTCCACTCAGTCCTTCTTTCGAGCCCGGGGCCAGGCCGCTAGTGTCCGGTCTCCAAAGTAGCCTACGACCATGCTGACAGCGACCGTGTCGCAAGCTCCAGGTACTAGCGGGCAGCAGCCGCGCGGCCCGGCGGTCCGAAGAACCCCCCGGCCCAGCCAATGTCCAACCAGGACGCTCACGCTGAGTCCGCGGCTGCTACGGTGTTGTCCAGCCGGTGGCTGTTCAGGGCGGGGCTAGGCCAAACCGTTGGTACAGGACGGGCAGCCCGGTCTTGAGACCGTATTCGAGTGCATCGCCGCGGTGCCCGATGCCGGCGCCCACGAACCGCCTGGTGGTCATCCCTGCGGCCTTCGCGTCCGCCTGGGCGGTGGCGGCCTGGGGCCCGTACAGGGTGTCAACGGCACCGTGGGTGAAGATGGCCAGTTCGTCGCTGTACTTGTGTGCCTTCAGGATATTGGCGGGCTTCTCCGCATTGAAGGCGGCTTGGTTTCCACCGAAGATGGTCTTCACCGTGTTGTCCGCGGAGCCGTCAATCGGTTCCAGCTCGCCCGAGATATCCAGCAGCGAGCCGAAGACTTCAGGCCTTTTGGCCCCGAATGAGAGCGCGCACTCCCCGCCATTGGAGTAACCGGCCACGGCCCACTGGATCCGGTCGGGTGGGACGTTGAGGTTCGTACGGATGAAATTGACGACGTCGGTGGTCACGTAGGTATAGACGTTGCCTTTGGCCGAATCCACGCAGACGGGGTTCCGATAGGGATTGCCCAGCTGGTCGATGGTGAGGAACAGCGGCGCCAGTCCGTGGTTCTGACGGGCCAGGGTGTTGAGCTCCTGAACGGCAGACTTGTTTTGCTCAGGTCCTCCCGGCTGGCCCATCATCATGATGACAATGGGCAGGGCCGGCGGATTATCGACCAGGGCGGCGGGCGGCAGGTACAGGTAGGCGTCCCGGGCCTGGAACCCGGAGACGGGCGCCGGGATCGATACGGGCCCGCTTTGCCCGGTGTCCGGCATCCCTGCAGGGGGATTCCAGGTCTGCCATAAGGGGTTCCCGTTATTCTGCGGCAGGTTTGGGTTCAGCCTGGGCAGTGCCAGATGGCCGGTCTGGGTCATGCCCAGCAGGGCCCCAAGAGTCGGGTTCAGGCCGTACGCGGCGTTGATGCCCAGTGCCGCCGTCGTGATGAAGAGCAGGACGGCAAGGATGGCACCGGCTTTCCGCCACCAGTGTGAGCGCCACAGGTTCACGACAGCGAGGCCGGTACCGGCGAACGCGGCGATCACCCAGGCGCGGGTGTCAGCGTCCAGCGGCAGGCCGAAGACGTTCAGCAGGAATT
The DNA here is from genome assembly GCF_052115605.1 of Arthrobacter sp. 2MCAF15. Taxonomy (NCBI): domain Bacteria; kingdom Bacillati; phylum Actinomycetota; class Actinomycetes; order Micrococcales; family Micrococcaceae; genus Arthrobacter; species Arthrobacter sp. 2MCAF15. Next base: position 116,591 of record NZ_JBFRGZ010000005.1, read on the forward strand.
CGCAGATGACCAAGGTGATGGCGCCTGCCAGGGCACCGACGCACACTCCCGCCCCGGCCACGATGAGCCACGTCCGGCGTCCCAATGGCTTCGGCCGGTCATTCTTTCGGGTACGGGCCGGGAACCGGGAACGGAGCACCGAGCCTGGCAGCAGGACCCGGCGTATCAGCAGGGCGAGGGCTGTCAGGAGGGCGACGGCATAGAAAGCGTGCAGCAGCGGTTCATCGACGATGCTGAGGCTGAGAAACTGCTCCACTCCGCTCTCCTGCCCTAGGATGTGGTCCTGCCTGCCGCCTGGGCGCTGCTTACAACCGCGGCTGCGGGTGGCCGATGAAGTTTTTATAGCACGTTCATCGGAGGGGAAGCTGGGAATTCCGGGTCTTCCTTGCCGTCCACCGTGGGCGTTCTCCGTGCCGCCTGTGTTGCTGGGCGGGCGGAAGTGGTGCAATGGAACTGACAGGGTGGGCCAGCCTAAAACTCCTCACCATCCTGAAAGGAATTCCGCGTGCCAGTGTCGCCGCCCGTCGAACGAGACAGCCCGCCCCGTCCCCGCTGGCTAAAGCGGTGGATGTTCCCGGTGCTGAGGAATGCTCCTGTCTCTATGGGATTTGTGGTCCTCTTCTGGATCCTGGGCGCCGTGTCGTCGGCTATAGTCTCCGGTCCCGGGCCAGGGTGGAGGTCCAGTGTCGCGGCGTCCGCGCATTCCTTGCCCGAAGCTTGGTGGACGGTGCTGACGTCCGCGTTCTGGGCCCGGGATCTTCCCGGTTATGTGCTGGGAACGGTCCTTGTGCTGGTCGCCGCCATACCGTTGGAACGGCAGATGGGGAGTCTCAAATTTTCGCTCTCGGCGGTGCTGGCGCAGACGGCGGGTGTCCTGGCCGCCTGCGTGTTCTGGGCCGCAGCCAGGGCGATGATGGGGTCCTGGGCCGCGGGTATGAGCGGCACATACTTTCTCGGTCCCAGCGCGATGGTCTGCGGGGCGGCCATGGCGGCTACGGCTTCTATGGGTGCGTTGTGGAGGCGCCGGATCCGGTTGGGCACCTTTGGGCTGCTGATACTTCTGGCCCTCTACAGCGGGGGTTTCACAGACCTTGTCCGTCTGGGAGCCGGCATTGCCGGGGCGCTGCTGGGCCCGCTGCTGCTGGGCGACCGGCCTCGGCTTGTGCGCCCGGTGAGCAGCCGGCATGAGGGCCGTGTGCTCATAGCCGTCCTGGTCGCGGTATCAGCGGTGGGGCCGGTCGTTTCCGGCCTGCTCCCGCACGCTGTGGGTCCGTTGTCGGTGTTGCGTTATCTGTTCACCGACATCGAGCCGGTCGATCCCAACACGTTGCAAAATGTGTGCGCCGTCCCGGCCCAGCACAGGTACTGCGAGGCCTTGCACCTGCAGCTGAGGGCCGGCGCTGGCGGCATCTTCATGGCGATTGTCCCGTCGCTCATGTTGCTGCTGCTCGCTGAGGGGCTCCGCCGCGGACGACGGTTCGCTTGGGCCGCGGCACTGCTCGTCCTGGCCGGACTGTCGGCGCTGGCGCTCATCACCTTGGTCGGCGTCCTGCAGTCCGCCGGTCCGAATACCGTCGCCGGCGAGCTGGTAAACGCAAGCCAACCAGGCAACAGCACCCAGCCGCTGGCACTGGTGGTGCCGCTCCTCATGCCGGTGGCGCTATTCGGTGTGCTGCTCGCGTGCCGGAAGTTGTTTCCAGTCGCGGCACCCCGGGGGACTTACACGCGGCTCGGTCTGCAGGTACTGGGCCTGGTCTGCGCCCTGGGTCTGGTCTATGTGGCTTCCGGACTGGTCCTAGCGGCGGGCTTTACCCCTGTCCCTGGTCCGGTGGATCTGCTGGCCGATGTCCCGGACAGGTTCCTGCCCCTGGGGTTCACCGTGGATGTCCCGCCCGCGTTTTTCCCGCAGAGCACCCCGGCCGTACTGCTCTATGAGGGAGTCGGCATCGCGTTCTGGGCCGCCACGGGTGTGCTGGTCCTTCGAACTTTTCTGCGACCCGCTCCGGACGGACGCGGTAACGACAAAGACCGGGCTCTGGCGATCCTCAAAGAACAGGAGAACAGCTCCATTTCCTGGATGACAACCTGGTCCGGGAACACCTACTGGTTTTCCGGAGCCGGCGAGAGCTTCATCGCTTACCGCGTCATCGCCGGGATCGCCCTGACGCTCGGTCCACCCGTGGGGCCTCCGGCCCGGGCCTCGGCAGTCGTGGAGGAATTCTCGCAGTACTGCCAATCGAACGGGTGGACGCCGTGTCTTTACTCGGTACCCGCAGAGGTCCGGGACGCGGCATCCGGACTCGGCTGGGATTCGGTTCAGGTTGCCCAGGAAACCGTCCTGCCATTGGAATCGCTGTCCTTCAAAGGGAAAAAATTCCAGGATGTCCGCACTGCCATGAACAACGCGGCCAAGGCCGGAATCCACGCAGAATGGGTTCGATACCCCACCGCCGGACTGAACGTCCAGACCCAGATCCAAGCCATCTCCGAAGAATGGGTCGCGGATCGGAAGCTGCCGGAAATGGGCTTTACCCTTGGTGGCCTGGAGGAACTCAACGACCCCGAAGTGCGTTGCCTGCTGGCCATCGACACCCATCACGTGGTGCACGCGGTCACATCATGGCTTCCGGTCTACCGCGATAGGAAAATCGCCGGCTGGACCTTGGATTTCATGAGGCGGCGCAACAGTGGTTTTCGGGCAGCGATCGAGTTCCTTATCGCCTCGGCCGCAACGGGACTCAAAGACGAAGGATACGGGTTCATCAGCCTTTCCGGTGCACCTCTGGTCCGCGTACCCCCGGAGGGACATCCGGGCATGGCGCCGAAGGGTCTGCCGCCGGCCGCCGGCCTGGACCGGCTGCTGGACGCTCTCGGAGCCGCACTGGAACCCGTCTACGGATTCCGGTCCCTGCTGGCCTTTAAACGCAAGTTCGACCCCCGCTACGTCCCGCTCTATATGGTGTATCCGGACTCCGCGGCCCTGCCGGGCATTGGAAACGCCCTCGGCCGGGCCTACCTTCCCGGTCTCTCCCTCGGAGAAGGATTCCAGCTCCTGCACCGGATCCTCAAGCGGGGCAGCATGGCCGCCGGGCGCTCAAGCAGCAGCCCGGAATGAGACTCCGTGCCGCCACACCGGCGGCCCCCACGCTGCATCAGGAGCCCGTGGCGGCGGGGACCGCCCAGACGTCGGAGCCGAACCTGGCGAGACCGGGGGCGGCGGCGTAGCCAAGGTGGGGGAGTGCGAACAGGTCCTCGATGCTTTTCAGGAGCGAGTAGTGGTTGTAGGGTGTCGCGCTGGTTGTCCCGGGCCTGACGAAGGGGGAAAGGATGAGCGCACCGATTCGGCCGCCGCCCTTGCCGGCGCCCGGCCCGGCCGCGAAGGTCCCGTCCTCGGCAGCCGACGGCGGCAGTCCGGGATAGGGGACGCTCGGTCCGGAGGGCTCCTTGCAGCATGCACTGGTATCGCCCCCGGCCTCGTCATTGACGATGATGATGGCCCCGTCCTGCTGATAGGCAGGGGACGCCATGACGCGGGGGATCCACGTGCGCAGCCATGCATCTTCGGCTCCCGGACCGGCTGCCTGGCCAGGGCAGTTCGCGTCGTGTCCGTCGTTGCACAGGCTCGGGGAGACCAAGGAGAAGTTAGGCGTGGTCGAGACCGCTGCCAGGTCCTGGGGCAGCCGGGACAGCGGAAACACGTTCGCGGCGCACGCGGGGGTTGCGGCGACCGAGGCGAAATAGAGGAACGGGTTGTGCCGGGCCGTGTAGGCATCGCCGGCCGTGGCTTTCTGCGTTAGGTCTGCCGATTCCGGGCCCAAGGCGGGCTTTCCGCAGGTGGGTTCTTCCCGGCCTGGGATGTTGCCCATGTCCTCCATATATCCCTTCCAAGACAGATTCTTGGCCGTGAGCTGACCAGCCAAGGTGGGTACAGGCGCGGGAAAGATGCAGCCGGCGGCGGCCTTGACCTGGCCGCCGGGTGCCGCGGAGGGGTTCACCATGTCCTGGTATGCAGGGCAGTCCATCTGGATATCCGCGTTCGGGGCGACACCGCCGAGGATGGCCAGATAGTTCCCCAAGCTGTAATGCGCGGTCCCGTAGTACTGGCTCAGCAAGACGCCCTGGCCTCGCAGCGGTTGAGCAAGATAAGGGATCTGCGAGGTTGGGCCGTACGACTGGGCAAAGGACGCGTTCTCCAGCGCAATCACAAATACGTGGCGAATGGGCGGGACCCAGCCCGCAGGACCGGCCGGCTGGTTGCCACCAAGCCCGGCCAGTAGCGCAAAGACCATGGTCATGCCCAGCAACAGCGATTTCCGGCGCATCAGACTCCTTGCCACAACGGTCGTGACAATCCCGCACGGCGCGCGCCACGCAGGACGGTGTTGATTCTGTGCCCATAATCGTCTCCCCGTACCGAACCACGGTCAACGCCTGCCGGTGCACCTCATTGCTACGCCAGGATTTGCGCCCAGGCCGCTTGATTCCGTACGTCGAATTGAGCAGCGGCACGCCAGTGCTCGTCGCTGCCATTGACATGCATCTCGGCCCAGGGGCTGGAAACCGGTCCCGTTCGGGGACGTCAGCAGACTGAACATCGCTGCTGTTCGTTTCGCCATAGCGGCCGGGAGCGCTTTGCGTGGTGCGTCGTTGGCTCCGGTCTTCGCCTGTCGGCGCGGTTGCTGAGTGAGCAGGTCGCGGAAGATTGCCTCAGGCGCCTCCAGTTCGTTGGCGGCATTCCGTTCGACGAGCCCAGACTCCAAGCAGGGCGGCGATGGTCCGGTTTCGCCGTTGGTTATTCAGATCGTCAACCACGTCTGGGAGCTTGGCGCCGAGCACCATTTGCGCGTAGGCGGTCCGCGCGTCGTTGTTGGCGAGGGCTGCCACTACTCGCCGCCACTGCGGTCCGCTCAGCCTCGTCCCTCCGGTCCCAGCGTTTTCCTCACTCTGCGTCTGCCTATGCGCCTGCCCCCCGCCGGTGCTGGTCACTGCGTGCTTGGCCAACAGGCAAAATCCTAGCCCTGCGCGGGTGCGGCGGACAGGGGCTGCGGGCGGCGCGAGGACCTGGCCGACCTCTTCGGAGGGCCACCCAATGGCGTCTACTACCGAGGCCGCAAGTGTTGAGTGTTGCAGATCGGCGTAGTAGCGTGACAGCAATTGTCAATATGCATAACACGGACTCGGGAGCGATCATGGCACATATGACACGTGGGCTGGTGGCTGTCACGGCGGCTCTGGCATTGAGCGTGACGGGCGGCGTCGTCGCTGCCCCTGCGCTGGCCGATCCGCGGGAAACAGCAAAGACGCCCACCGCCACCGGGTACGGCGGCGCGGTGAGCACCGTGGACCCGGAGGCGTCCGCTGCGGCCATCGAGGTCCTCCGTAAGGGCGGCAACGCGGCGGACGCCGCCGTCGCCGCGGCCGCGACCCTTGGCGTCACCGAGCCATACAGCGCCGGGATTGGCGGCGGAGGCTACTTCGTGTTCTACGACGCGAAGACCGGCACGGTGGGCACGATCGACGGCCGGGAGACCGCACCGGCAGGCATGCCGCACGACGCGTTCATCGACCCGGCGACCGGGCAGCCCTACCGCTTCACGCCCGAGCTCGTCACGAGCGGCGTATCCGTCGGCATCCCCGGCACGCCGGCAACCTGGGCGCGTGCCCTCCGGCGCTGGGGCACGCTCAGCCTTGGCGATGCCCTCAAGCCTGCCATCAACGTGGCGAGCCGAGGTTTTGTGGTCGACCAGACGTTCCGCCAGCAAACCCTCGACAACAAGGCCCGGTTCGAGGCATTCCCCTCAACGAGCAACCTCTTCCTCCCGGGCGGCGACGCCCCCGCCGTCGGCAGCGTCTTCCAGAACCACGACCTCGCCGAGACATACCGGCTCCTCGCGAAGAAGGGCACGGGAAGCTTCTACGGCGGCCCGCTCGCGGCCGAGATCGCGGCCACGGTGCAGGCTCCGCCCAAGACGGCCGGCACAACGCTGCCCGTTCCGGCAGGCCACCTGACGACGGCGGATCTCGCCGCCTACCGCGCCCTGGACCAGGCGCCCACCCACGTGGACTACCGCGACCTGGACGTCTACGGCATGGCGCCGTCCAGCAGCGGCGGCACCACGGTCGGCGAGGCACTGAACATCCTAGAGCCTTCCAACCTGTCCGGGATGTCCACGCCCGGCGCCCTCCACCATTACCTCGAGGCCAGCGCGCTTGCCTTCGCGGACCGGGGCAAGTACGTCGGTGACCCCGCGTTTGTCAGCGTCCCCACCGCCGCGCTCACCGACCCGCTGTTCGGCAAGGAGCGCGCCTGCAAGATCGACCCAGTTCACGCGGCGACGAAGCCCGTTGCTCCGGGGGACGTGTCGGCGTACGACGGCGCGTGCCCGGCTGCCGCCGTCGCGCCCGCCGAGGAGAAGGACACCGAGAACATCTCCACGACCAACCTGACGGTCGCGGACAAGTGGGGGAACGTGGTCGACTACACGCTCACGATCGAGCAGACCGGAGGGTCCGGCATGGTGGTCCCCGGCCGCGGCTTCCTGCTCAACAACGAGCTGACCGACTTCTCCACCGTCTACAACCAGGCCGACCCGAACCGGATCGAGCCCGGGAAGCGCCCCCGCTCCTCCATGTCGCCCACCATCATCCTCAAGGAGGGCAAGCCCTTCCTCGCTCTCGGCTCGCCCGGCGGATCGACCATCATCACTACCGTCCTGCAGACCATCCTGAACCGTGTGGACCTGGGCATGACCATCTCCGAGGCGATCGCTGCGCCGCGTGCCTCGCAACGCAACACGGCCAAAGTCACGGCCGAGCCGGAGTTCATCGCCGCGTACGGAAGCCAATTGACGCCCTTTGGCCATCAGTTCACGCCGTCGGGGGACGCGTTCACCTCGGCAGCGGAGATCGGCGCCGCGACCGCCATCGAATTCCTGCCCGACGGCGGCATGATCGCCGCCGCAGAGCCCGTCAGACGCGGCGGCGGATCCGCGATGGCACTCAAGCCATCGCCGAAGTAGGGGCTCCACCCGGGCCCGGCTCCACGGTCTGTTTACTGGCAGAGGCGGTCGAGGGTTTGCTGGGCGGCCTGTTCCATCTGCGTCTGGAGCAGGTCGATGCGGCGTGTAGTGGCAGGGTCCTGCCACTGCAGCGGGGCGTGCGCCATGGTCATCGTGATCTGGTTGCCGCCGTCGGCGCTCGTGATGGAAATACTCATGTAGCCGAATATGTGCCCTGTATGGCCGTAGCGGAAGTCGCCGGAACATGCATCAGGAAACCGCTCTAGACCGAGTCCGTAGTCCCAGAATTCGGTCTTCTTCTTCATTTCCTCAAGCATGGCGGGGGAAAGCAGCTGGCCGCGCAGGAGGGCCCGGTAGAAGTTGTTTACGTCCTGCGTGGTGGAGATGACGCCGCCTGCGGGGGAGCCGACAAAAACCTCGGGCTGGGTGAGATCGACCCGTTCGCCGCCGTCAATGACGTAGGCGTGGATGTTGTCCGGAGCCCCGCGGTCCGGTTCGGCCAGCGACGTGTGCCGAAGTCCAAGAGGAGCGAAGATGTCTTGATTGAGCACGTCGGCGACGGGACGTCCGCGCAGCTTTTCGATCAGCTGGCCGAGAGCCAGGTAATTGGAGCTCGAGTAAGAAAAGCGGTCCATATTCTTGGACTCCCAGGGGAGCGTGGCGGCCAGTTCGAGTCCTCGTTGCATGCTGAGCCGTGTGTTCGCAACCTGCTTCAGTGGTCCCGCCGCGTATTCTGAGTTCCCGTAATCGGGCATGCCGGAGTTATGGTTCAGCAACTGGCGGACGGTGATCGGTCCGGGCGGCCGCAGCGTGGTCCTGAAGCTCTCCAGGACACCGTTCACCGGGTCATCGAGCCCGATAAGACCCTGGTCGACGAGTTTCAGGACGGAGACGGCGACCATCGACTTCGTAATGCTGGCAACGGATACCCGGTCCTGCGGCCGCGCCGGGTCCTTGCTGACCAGGTTTCGCACCCCGTAGGCCTTGGACCATTCGCCGCCAGACCATCGCACCTGCACAACAAGGGACGTCGCTCCGCCATCCATGAAGTGCTGGACCCTTCGTTCCAGGGAATCCGTTGCTGCCTGGATCGCGGCGACGCTCGGCGGAGCCGGCGTCGGAGGGGCCCCTACGGGAGGGGCCCCGACGCAACCGCTCACCGCGACAACCAAAGCCGCGGAGAAAGCTACCGCACCGAGCGGACCAAAACCCGTCCGCAACCAAGCAGCCAAGGCGCCCATGATTTGGTTTTACGCTCAAACGCCTCCTGTGGATAGGTCGGGCTCGTAAAGTCGCTCCCAGACAGCCCGCTGACTATTGGAAAGAGCGCCCGACGTTGCTGGGAAAGCCCGCCTTTAATCCCTGTCCGGGGACCGGCTAAGTGGGTAAACTGGAAAGGTGCTCGGGGCAACTAACCCCGTGCGGCACCGGTTCTGCAGGCCCCGGCCGGAGTCCGCCGGCTAAGCTCGGCCGAACAACTCCACTGAATATCATTGGCCTCCCGCAGCGCTGTCCGGAATGGCGTCCGGGGACGCCCAAGCCGTTACCGCCGGAGGGTGGCTGGTTCCGGCAGGAGCAGTGCGGAGGACGAGTCCTCAAAGGATGAAGTTCATGAACAAGGCTATTCGCATCATCGGAACAACTGCTGTGACGGCGACTTTGGGCCTGGGCGCCAGTGCGATGCCAGCCAGCGCTGCCGTTACGACCTCCACCACCGCCGCCAGCTCGTGGAGCCAGTCGTCGTTCGAGCACAGGCACGAGATGCGCGACGTCAACCGGCACGATTCCAACCACGGCTGGTGGGATGGAGAGAACCGGTGGCATGACAACTCCGACGGCTGGGGCTGGCGTGACGACAACGGCAACTGGCGTGGCGACAACGATCACAGCGGCTCCTGGACGGGCCGGGACGGCTGTCGGCATGACAGGGAGGGTTTCTGGGACCATAACGGACACCGGCACGACGACAACAGGCGCCATCACCACTCAGGCACCTGGTGAACGCACACCCCTTGGATCCGGCGATCGGGGCTCGGCAAAATCTGCCACCCCGATCTCGCCCGTTTTCTGACTGGGGATTGGGGTTCGCGGCACGTCCTCGCGTTAGCATTGGTCCCAATATGTCTGACCAGGAGGGTCCATGCCGTACACCGTTGACTTCGAGAACGTTTCCACTGTTGGCTTGGAATCGTCGCCGTTCGCCGAGAGCCTGGCAGGGTTGCGCGCCAACGAGGCCCGCTATTTCCGGAACAAGTACGGCCACGCGTTCACAGTAAGCCCCGTGAGCGAGGTTCCGGAGGTGGTCGACCGGGTAAGCCGGATACTCCAGGACGAGCGTGAGATCGTCATCGGCTCCCGCCCGCTGGAAGCGACCGCCTTCGAAGTTGACGGCACCCGGATGGCCTACGTCTTCTACGAGTCGGGGCTGTCGGTCAACGTCATGTACGGCATCGACGGCGGGAAAAGGGCAGTCGGTTTCAAACTCGCCGAAGGCATGGAAATTCCGGAGGAACTGGCGTCCAGCTTCAAGTTTGCCCGCCAAAAATCGAAGCTGGCGGGCGTTATCCGAGGCTCCTACTTCGTGATCAAGGGCGAGTACTGACATTCTCCGGCACGCAGCTCCGCCGCCCTGAGGCCCGAAGGATCGGGCCGGGCATAGAGATCCAATCGCGGGCGTGCTAGCTTTTCACTAATCGTGATCTTTCGGCAGGAGGTGAGTCCCATGTACGCAGTATCCACAGTGGGTGCTCCCTTGCAGTTCACGATCGCGCGACTGAGGTAGTCGCCACCGGGAGCGCCCAACAGGCAATTCGCGAAAGGCGACTCCCATGAACACAACACCTTCTTCACCTCTGCACTCCACTTCGACGACGTCCTCCAACCTGCCGAGGACCGACCAGGATCAGCCGCAGGCCGACGCCACAAGGCAGCCACGCGCCGCGGGCGAGCGGGCGTTGGTCCTCGGCGGTGGCGGATCGACAGGCAACGCCTGGCTGATCGGCGTCATCGCCGGCCTGTTTGAAGCCGGGCTGGATGTAACCGACGCTGACCTGGTCGTCGGCACGTCGGCCGGATCGACGGCCGCGGCCCAAATCACTGGCGCGCCCCCGACCGAACTGCTTGCCACCATCCTTGCTGCCGCGCCCCAGCAACGGACTGGTCCGGCGGGATCCGACAACGGAAGCGCTCCGGTCAGGCCGGCGGTGAACCACATGGGGCGAACCGGCCGAATCATCGCCGCCGCTGAGGACGCGGCCGATATGCGCCGCAGACTGGGCGCGGCGGCGCTCGAAATAGACGCAGCGTCGGACGGCTCCGGCCAAACGCGATGGCGCGATACCGTCGCCGCCCGGCTGCCCAGCCAGCACTGGCCGGAACAGACGGTGCACATCACGGCGGTCAATGCCAATACGGGTGAACCGGTCGTGTTCGACCGTCACAGCGGGGTCGACCTCGTGGACGCCGTGGCCGCCAGCTGCGCCAGTGGCTTCGCCTACAGAATCGGCGGCAGCGGATACATCGACGGCGGCTACCGGTCCAATGCCGAGAATGCCGATCTTGCAGCAGGCTACGCACGCGTGTTGGTGCTCTCACCATTTGGCGGCAGATCACGGACTCCGGTGGACTGGGGCATGCATCTCGGAACACAGGTCGACGAGCTACGCGCACACGGCAGCCATGTCCAAACGATCTTCCCGGATAGCGCCTCCGAGCATATGTTCGGCGCCAATGCCATGGACCTGTCGTTGCGTCCGCCCGCTGCTCGCGTGGGCTACGAGCAAGGCAGAGCCCTTGCCGGGCAGCTCACCGAATTCTGGCGCTGACGCCTACGAACCTGATCGCTCCGGCCAGCCGTTGGCCGTTCTATCGGCCGGCCGGGGCGCTGTCTGGAGAGGTGGTCACCGTCTAGGGAATGACTGCTTCTTCGCGGAGGAGCAGGCGTTCTGTGTTGAGCTGCATCTCCCCATCATGCCGGACCCTTTAGTTCTCTTTCACCCGCATTGGGTGAAGACTGCCCCCACTGGAAGCGTTAGCTTGGAGAACATCCGATTGACCCGCCTCTATCGCTTGTGAGACCTCACTAGAGGCTCCCGCCGTCTAGCGGACGGCCAGCGGAAGGAGAAGCGATGCTCAGCTGCTACCACGGGCGAACCGAACCCGTCCTCTCGGCGGCTTCGTTTGCTGGTGGCCCACTTTCGGGCGGACGGTGGCTGAGTACGGCCACATGCACGCAGGGTTGCCGGCCATGAGCGGGCCTGCCGCGTCGCCGCCAAATTTCGATCCCGCCGTCGTAATTCGTTCGAAGCAGTACATCTCTGCACTGGTGCTGGCGGCGGTGCTGGGCGTTCCCATCTCGGCCATTGCCTACGGCTTTCTCGCGTTGGTCGCGGCGGTCCAGCGTTACGTCTTCGGCGGGCTGCCGAATCAAGTCCTCGGGGGTCCTGCTCCTGCGTGGTGGCCGGTTCCGTGGTTGGTGCTGTGCGGGTTGTTGACGGCGTTGACCATCCGGTACCTGCCGGGAACCGGAGGCCACTCACCTGCTTTCGGATTCAAGACGGGCGGCGGCCCGCCGAGCGGGCGGGAGCTCGTGGGCATCATTCTCGCGGCGCTGACCACGCTCAGCCTGGGGGCGGTGCTCGGGCCCGAGGGGCCGCTGATCGCGATCGGTGGCGGCCTCGGGGCGTTGGCGCTGCACCTGGTGAAGAAGGACGCCCCGCCGATGGCCCTGACGATCATGGCATCGGCAGGCAGTTTCGCAGCGATCAGTACCCTGCTCGGGTCTCCCGTGCTCGGTGCATTCCTGATCATGGAAGCCGCCGGGATCGGGGGAATGACGCTGAGCCTGATGGCCCTGCCCGGGCTTCTCGCTTCTGGCGTCGGGGCGCTGGTATTCGTCGGCTTGGACGGCTGGACCGGATTGGGCAGCTTCTCGCTGGCGCTGCCCGTGGTGCCGCCTGCGGAGCCGCCGACGTTGGCGACGTTGGGCTGGGCGGTGGTCATGGGCCTGGCCGGCGCGCTGTTGGGATGGTTAATCCGCTGGGTCGGACTGTCGCTTCGTCCGGTCGTACATCTGAACCGGGTGTTGGTGACCTCTGCGCTCGGCTTGCTGATCGGTCTAACCGCGATGACGTACCAGTTGATCTCTGGCCAAAGCTTCACGCAGGTGTTGTTCTCGGGGCAGGACGCACTTCCGGAGCTGGTCGAACGCGCCGCGGACTACTCCCTTCCTGTGCTGGTCCTGCTGATCGCTTGCAAGACCTTGGCCTACGGACTCTCGCTGAGCGCATTTCGTGGTGGTCCGGTGTTCCCGTCGATGTTCATCGGTGCGGCGCTCGGCATTGCCTCGAGTGGATTGCCCGGAATGAATCTTGCGGCAGCAATCGGCATGGGCATAGGAGCCATGTGCGCGGCTATGCTGCGGTTGCCGTTGACGTCGACGCTACTGGCCACGCTGCTGCTGGGAGTGGACGGTGTGGCCGTAACACCCCAGGTGGTGGTGGCTGTGGCGGTGTCCTTCGTGATCTCCAATGTGCTCCCGGTCCCTGGCCCGCGCGGCCCTGGCTCGGACCCGGGCTCTGGTCCAGGCACGACGGCGTCGGCGGCGCCTGAGGATGCCGGCGGCATCCAACATCCGCCCCCCTCGAGCGCCGACCGTGCAACTGAGTTCTCAAGCGCGGGACGTTCGACGGCGGGGGGCCGGCGGATCGCCTGGTTGTTCATCATTGGCTCGAGCCTGTTCGCCTTGGGGGCGGTGCCGCAATACGCCGAGGCCGTGGGACTGCGCTGGTGCGCCGCCACATTCTTCGCCGGTTCGCTGTTCTTCACCGGCGCGGCGTTCCTGCAGTACCGCGGAGCCGTTGACGCGCTTCCGGCCGTGGGTTCCACGCGGCGCAACTCGTTTTGGGCGTGGGCGCCGCGGAATCTCGGCTGGCTCGCTGGCGCGGTTCAACTTGCCGGCACACTGTGGTTCAACTGGAGTACTGGAAATGCGCTGCGTGAAAATCTCAGTGCGGCGCTGACCGATCAGCGGGTCTGGCGCCCCGATGCTCTGGGATCAGTAGCCTTCCTCGTTTCAAGCGGTGTTGCGTTACGCGATGCCGGTCGCGGCGCAATTGCCGGGCTGCCCAGACCGCGGACGTGGAAGATCGGCATCATCAACGTGGCCGGCTCTGTTGCGTTCGGCATCTCGGCCATCGCGGCCTTTGTCATACCGTCGAGCGGCAATATGTGGAACGCCGAGCTGTCTAATCTCGGCACACTCGTGGGAGCCCTGTGCTTCCTCACCGGCGCCATCCTGATGCTGAGTCCACAATCCACCGATGCCGCGGTTCCCGCGGACCGGGGAACTCATCCGTAATCCCTTTTCAACAGTCTCTGGAGGAGAAGTGATGTCAGAAAATTTCCAGCCGACGGATGCCGACGTGGCGCTGTTTGGCAACCGATTCGTCACCCAGGAAGTTCCGAGCCGGGAGTTCCCGGAGACCGGCATTCCCGCCGAGGACGCTTTGCGGCTGGTGTCGGAGGACCTGGCGCTGGAGGGTGATCCGGCCCGGAACCTGGCGACCTTCGTCACGACGTGGATGGAGCCGCAGGCCCAGCAGATCATCGCCGCGAACCTGCACCGCAACTTCATCGATCACGCCGAATATCCCCGCACGGCAGAGATTGAGCAGCGCTGCATTCGGATGCTCGCCGACCTCTTCCACGCGCCAGGCGAGACGACCGGCGCCCGCACCCAAGGATCGTCCGAGGCGATCATGCTCGGGGGCCTGTCCCTGAAGTGGAACTGGCGCAAGCGCCGCGAGGCTGCCGGCGCGTCGACGTCGAACCCCAACCTGGTGTTCGGCGGCGACGTTCACGTGGTGTGGGAGAAGTTCTGCCGCTATTTCGACGTCGAGCCGCGGATCGTGCCGCTGCAGCCGGGGAAGTACACGATCGGCCCGGAGGACGTGCAGGCCCACATCGATGAGAACACCATTGGAGTCGCAGCCGTGCTGGGTACCACCTTCACCGGGCACAAAGACGACATCGTCGGCATCAACGACCTGCTGCTGCGGATCAAGGGCGAACGGGGCCTGGACGTTCCGTTGCACGTGGACGGGGCTAGCGGGGGATTCGTCTGGCCCTTCCTTTACCCGGACTCCGAGTGGGACTTCCGGCTCGAGCAGGTCCACTCGATCAATGTCTCCGGGCACAAGTTCGGGCTGGTCTATCCCGGCATCGGCTGGCTGATTTTCCGGGAGAAGGCCGACCTGGCCAAGGACCTCGTCTTCGAGGAGAACTACCTCGGCAAGACCGACTCAACCTTCACCCTGAACTTCTCCACTGGATCGTCGATGGTTCTGGCCCAGTACTACAACTTCGTGCGCTATGGTCGCGCCGGCTACACCTACATCATGCAGAACATGCAGACCAATGCCCGCGTCCTCGCCGAGAAGTTGGAAGCCATGGGAAGGTTCGAGATCATCGGCGCCGACGAGGAGCAACTTCCCTTGGTCGCGTTCCGGCTCGCCGCCGACCCCGGGTACGACGAGTTCGACATTGCCTGGCAGCTCTCGGCCGAGCGCGGCTGGATGGTGCCGGCATACACCCTGCCTCCGAACGCCCAGGGCGTGACGATCATGCGGGCCCTGGTCAAGGAAACGATGAGCCGCGAGCACGTCGACACGCTCGCCCGCGACATCGAAGAGGCGTGCTCCACGCTGGCGAAGAAGGGTGGAGCGCACGAATCCGAACGAAACAAGATCATCATCGGACCCGGCCATTGACCCAGCCCACCGGTGACGCGCCGGGCCCGACACCTCCGGGACGATCGCAATAACGGGTTCTGCACATTCATTTCCGGCAGCCGCACAAACGTGGCATGACACTCATTCCCGCCCCATGCCGAGTTCGCATCTATTAGCACTATTTGGCGCGTCCAGTGCTGTAGGCTCCGATTCGAACCTTGGGGGATTTATGCTGAACTACTTTCGCGAGACGCAAGAGGCACGATTTGCGAACCCTGCGCGCCGAATCTATTGCTATGTTTCTTCCGGCTTAGTGGTTGCAGTCATGGCCTTGGTTTTTGCGGGCCTCGTGCCTATATCGGTTTCCTGGGTGACATTCGCCGTTTCTTGCGTCCTGGACGCTTTCCTGACCAGAAAGTGGATCAGGGAAGATGCACTCAAAGCCTATCGAGCAGGCCAGCCCGGGTGACTTAGTTCCGGGCTGAGGACAATGTACTGACAGTGGCTGAAGCGGCCACCATCGCGACGCAATAGGGGGAAGGTTTGGTCCAAACAAAACAAACGGGAAAGCCGACGGTACTGTCCGTCGTCCAACTCGTCCTCAGCCTCTGGGCCCTGGTTGCAGCAAGCCTGGCGGCTATCCTGTGGGATCCGATCGACTTAGACTTTATTAATCGCGCCGATAATGCGGGGTGGGACCAGACAATGCTCCTACCTCACCAAATGGAGCTTTCGCTCGCCGTTAGGGCATCAGTTTTCGCAACGTTTGTTCTTGTCGTGGTCGCGTTCTACGGCGTGCTGGCCTCACGCCGTCGGGCTGAAGCAGCAAATGCATGAGCTACGGAATCAATATATATCCCTGGCCGGGTGATAGTTGGCTAAAGGATATCGATAGGCTGAATGAACCAGTTTCAATGTAGAAACGCATCGCGAAATGTCGCTCTTGTGTCAGTGTTCTTCCTGCCGGGAGTAGGAGGAGCCCGACGGCGTCCGTTCCAATAGTCCGAAGTCGATCAGGTAGCGGCGCAGCATCACGACAGCTGAGGAGCCGCTCGTTGACCTGCTTTTCCGTCAGGTGTTCGCCGGGCTCGATCGCCTCGTTGACAATCCAGGCCAGGAGCTCACGCCGTTCCGTCATGTTGGCCGGATACCGTTCGATCCTGCCCAGGCGCATGAAGCGGGCCGATCCGGTCTGGGCTTGTCGCCGGGGTTGCTGCGTGAGAAGGTCGCGGAAGATCGCCTCAGACGCCTCGAGTTCGTCGGCCRCATTCCGTTCGACCAGTCCAGCGTCAAGCAGGGTGGTGATGGCCCGGCTTCGCCGTCGATCATTTAGATCAGCAACCACATCGGGAAACCTGGCACCCAACACGATTTGCGCGTAGGCGGTTCGGGCATCTTTGTTGGCGAGGGCTGCCACCACTCGCCGCCAGTGCGGTCCGCTAAGCCTGGTCCCTTCGGTCACAGCTGTCCTTACTTTGCGTTTGCACCCGCCCGTGCCGCTCGCCGGGCGTTTGAGAATCGTAGTCCTGATCGAGTGCGACGGACAGGGCCCCGCGGGTGGGGGATCCGTTCAGTCATCGGCCCGAGGGCGAACAGCGAGCCGCCGCAGCACCGCCGTCGGGATTGAACAAAGAGCCGGCCGTCCGGCAAAAATCGGGTAAACGCACGGGTAATTCCCAGCTTTTTTCAGCCATCCTCCGCAACATTTGACTCGATTTTCCTGCTGTGGCACGCGCGCGTGGACGTTAATGTAAGCGCTTGCGCACGGTTGCCTGGAATCGCGAAGGGGACCCGGAAACAGGGTTTGGCGACCTGCCCCGGACTGCCTAACGTGTTTCCCGGCGACAGGACGCGACCAGCTCCTGCCGCCACCAGGCGGGGCCCTTCCGAGGTCCCGTCTCCTCGACACGATGGCGTCCTCGATGACGCCTGCGGTGTCATTGGGGCTGTCGGAGTTTCGGGGAATGAGGGCATATGCCCGTCTTCCACGAATGGTCTCACTCCGCGAGAAGAGCAAAAAATGCACGAGCACCCCAATACACCCCGGAAGCTGCGGTGGCGTTCTGTCGCCGCGGCCCTGGCGGCGGCCGTGGCGGCCTCCGTCTTCCTTTCGGTTCCGTCGGCGCAGGCAAACGCGCCCTCGGATCCGCCGAGCGGCGGGCAGATGCCGGCTCCGACCCCCGGTTTCCCACTGCCCACCAAGCACACCCAGCAGCCGTTCGACCCGGCCGCGGCCTTCACCTCCAAGTGGACACGTGCGGATGCCAAGCAGATCATGGCCCAAAGCAGCAAGGACGTGACCCCGGGCCAGAACTCCATGAGCCCGAACGTCACCATGCCGGAAATTCCGCAGGACTTCCCGGCCATGAACGACGACGTGTGGGTCTGGGACACGTGGTCCCTGACGGATGAGAACGCCAACCAGATCAGCTACAAGGGCTGGGACGTCATCTTCTCACTCGTCGCCGACCGGCACGCCGGCTACGGCTTCGACCAGCGGCACTGGAACGCCCGGATCGGCTACTTCTTCCGCAAGACCAACGCCGACCCGGCCAAGGACAAGTGGAACTACGGCGGACACCTCTTCCTGGACAACACCTCCATCGGAAATACCGAATGGTCCGGGTCCACCCGCCTCATGCAGGGGAACCAGGTCAACGTCTTCTACACCGCCACCACGTTCTACGACGTTGCCGAGCGCAACGCCGGCGGCGGCGGAATCGCCCCGGATGCCGTGATCGCCAAGGCGCTGGGCAATATCCACGCCGACAAGAACGGCGTGAGCTTCGACGGCTTCGAGCACACCAAGCTCCTTGAGCCGGACGGCGTCATGTACCAGAACAAGGCCCAGAACCCCGGCTTCGCGTTCCGTGACCCGTACACGTTCGCAGACCCGGCCCACCCGGGCCAGACCTTCATGGTCTTCGAAGGCAACACCGGCGGGCAACGGGGCAGCTACAAGTGCACGGACGCGGACCTGGGCTACCAGCCGGGGGACCCGAACGCCGAATCCACGAACACCGTGAACACCACGACCGGCTCGTGGTTCCAGACCGCCAACGTGGGCCTGGCCGTAGCGGACAACAAGGACCTGACCAAGTGGCACTTCCTGCCGCCGATCCTGTCCGCGAACTGCGTGAACGACCAGACCGAGCGCCCGCAGATCTTCATCCAGAACGAGGGCGGCAAGAACAAGTACTACCTCTTCACCATCAGCCACCAGTTCACCTACGCGGATGGAATGCGCGGCCCTGACGGGGTCTACGGCTTTGTGGGCGACGGTGTCCGTTCCGACTACCAGCCCATGAACAACAGCGGCCTGGCCCTGGCATCCCCCACGGACCTGAACATGCCGGCCAACGCGCCCGAGGGGCCCGACCCCCGCCAGAACGGCCGCCAGTTCCAGGCGTACTCGCACTACGTGCAGCCCGGCGGCCTGGTGCAGTCCTTCATCGACAACGTCAACGGCGTCCGGGGCGGCTCGCTCTCGCCCACCGTGAAGATCAACTTTCGCAACGGCGTCTCGGCGGTCGACCGCAGCTTCGGCCGGAACGGCCTCGGTCCGTTCGGCTACCTCCCCACCAACGTCAACGTCGGCGGGGCTGGCCACTACAAGTAGTGATGTAAGCGGGCAGTAACAGGGAGGAAGCGCCCGGATTCCGGGCGCTTCCTCCTCCGTACTCGCAGGCCATGGATGGGGCCGGATGACGCCCACCAGAACCAGGAATGTTGAATTGTGAAAAACCTTGTACACGCGCTGAGCGCCCGCAGGATCTGGATTGTGGCGGCAGCAGCAGCCGCAGCCCTGCTTGTCGCGGTGGCTCTGGTCCAGCCGGCCGGGTCCCGTCAGGCTCCCCAGAGTCCGGCCTGGCAGGCACTCCGCGGCATCGCCGACGCGCAGGGCCAGGCCAAGGAAACCCGCGGGCATTACGGCTCCTTCTGGCTCAGCGGCGGTGACCGCACTCTCGAGAAGCTGGCCCATCCGATCCGGACCGATGGAGTGGCGGACCTGCGGAGCATCGAATGCGGAAACGGGTGGGTGGCGGCCGCCCGGAGCGGAGACGACGTCGAGGTCATGTCCAGCCGGGCGGACCGCGTGGTCCGTGCGGGAACAGGTGACCTCGTCCGCCCGGACTGCATGACCTCCGAGGCGGTGGAGTCCATGCTCTCGGACTTGGGCGTGCGACAGCAGGCCCCGGCGCCCGCCGTCGCAGCTTTCGATCGCCCCGACGGGGCATCCAGGTTCCGGCCCAGCTACCACATCACGCCCGCGAAGAACTGGATGAACGATCCGCAGCGGCCGATCCTGATTGACGGGCTGTGGCACTACTACTACCTCTACAACGCCGGGTATCCGAAGGAAAACGGTACCGAGTGGTATCACCTGACCAGCACAGACTTGGTGCACTGGAAGGACGAGGGGGTTGCAATCGCCAAATACAAAAACGGGCTCGGCGACGTCGAGACCGGAAGCACCGTCGTAGACACGGACAACTCGGCCGGCTTTGGCAAGGGAGCCGTGATCGCCGTCATGACCCAGCAGGACCAGGGCATCCAGCGGCAGTCCTTGTTCTATTCCACCGACAACGGATACTCCTTCACCGCATACGCGCAGAACCCGGTCATGGACAACCCCGGCCAACCGAACTGGCGGGACCCGAAAATCATCCGCGACGAAGCCCACGGCCAATGGGTCATGGCCCTGGCCGAAGGCGAAAAAATCGGCCTTTACACCTCGCCGGACCTGAAGCATTGGAGCTACGCGTCGGGCTTTGAACGCACCGGTTTGGGCACTCTCGAATGCCCGGAACTCTTCCAGCTGGACCTCGACGGCGATCCCGCCAAACGGACCTGGGTACTGGCCGCCAGCGCCAATGGGAGCGGGGAGGGATTCACCACCGGCGTTGCCTACTGGACCGGCGAGTGGGACGGAACCCGCTTCACGGCCTCCGGCAAGCCGCATCAGTGGCTCGACGCCGGCTCCGACTTCTACGCCGCCGTGACCTGGGATGATCCCAGGCTCACCCAAAGCCAGCGGATGTCGTCCCGGCACGCCATCGGGTGGATGAACAACTGGGCGTACGCCCGGCTGCTGCCCACCGAGGATTGGCATGGGGGAGCGGACTCGATGGTGCGCGATATCAGGCTGGAAACCATCAGGGGGACGCCGAGCCTCGTGTCTCAGCCCACCGCCGCGATGGAGTCACTTGGCGGCCCGGTGGCAACGGTCGGGGAACGCCGGATGACCCAGGAAGGCGCAGGGGAACTGCCCGTTCCGGAGGGCGGTGCGTACCGGCTCGATGTGACTCTGGAGCGCACTCCGGGCGATGACGGCTCCGTTGCCAGGATTGAGCTGGGAGGCGAAGGGAGACCGTTCGCGACGGTCGGGTACGACTTTGTGAAGGAGTCGGCTTTCATCTCCCGCGACGCCGATGCTGCCGCCACCGGCAACGCTGAACTCAGCCCTGACTACCGGGCGATGCGACACGCAGCCAGCCCGCCGCGCAACGGGAAAGTCGAGCTAACGATCTTCGTCGACTATTCCTCGGTAGAGGTCTTCATCAACGGCGGTGAAAAGACGCTGACGTCGCTCGTTTTCCCCACAGCGGCGACGCCGGGCTTCCACGCCGCCACGACGGGGGGCACCCTGACGCTCAAGTCCATCAGCTACAGGCGGCTGGCCTCCGCGCACTGACCGGTGACTCGGCCCCGTCCGTCGGTTGCAAAAAATTTTGCTTAAACGCTTGATCAGTCGGAATTGGCACGTTATCTTTACGTTGGTCAAACGCTTAAGCAGATGGGACATCAGTGCCGATGAAACGCTCAGTATTCTTCCAACCGACCGACGGCTGGGTTGGAGACCTCATCCCCTTCGAGAAGGACGGGGAGTTCTGGCTCTTCTACCTGCACGAGGTCCGCACCGCACCCAAACCCGGGACCTCCTGGAACCTCGTCACCACCAAGGACCTCACCCAGTTCGAAGACCACGGCGTCGCTCTGCACCACGGAGGCGAGAATGACCTGGACTTCAACGCCTACACGGGAAGCATTGTGCGCGACGAGTCCGGCAGTCACCACCTGTTCTACACCGGCCAAAACCCCCGGAACCTCGACCCCGGCGGCGCGCCGCTGCAGCTCGTCATGCACGCCACCAGCACGGACGGCATGAAGACCTGGGTCAAGCACCCGGAACTGACATTCGGCGCGCCGGACGGCTATGAGCCCGGCGACTGGCGGGATCCCTTCGTCTTCCGGGATGAGGCGGCCGGGCAGTGGCGGATGCTGCTGGCCGCCCGCCACGCAAGAGGGCCCGAGCGCCGCCGGGGCGTCATCGCCCAGTGTGTGTCCTCGGACCTGACGGCCTGGGAGCACACCCAGCCCTTCTGGGACCCCCGGCGCTACATCACCCATGAATGCCCGGACGTTTTCGCCTGGGGCGACTGGTGGTACATGGTCTACTCGGAGTTCTCGGAGTCATTCACCACCCGCTACCGGATGGCCACGGGCCCCGACGGTCCCTGGACCGTGCCGGATCTGGACAGCATCGATGGACGCGCTTTTTATGCCTCCAAGACCGCCGAACGGGATGGGCGCCGCTTCTTCTTCGGCTGGATCGCCAGCAAGGAGGACAACCGGGACGACGGCGCATGGCAGTGGGCCGGCACCATGTCAGTCCTGGAGGCACGCCAGAACCCCGATGGCACCCTGGCGTTCTCGTTCGCCGACGAACTCGTGGACACTTTCTGGGACGAGGTCCCGGTGTCCTTCGACCGGGACCTTCCTGCGGCCCTTACCGTCCCGGACGGATTCGCGGCCGTCGTGTCCGAAGAGGACCTGCCGCCGCAGTTCTACGCCAAGGCAGTTCTGCAGATCGCACCCGGCACCACAGAGTGCGGCCTGCTGCTCCGCTCCAGTGCCGACGGCGACCGGTCCTACGTTCTCCGGCTGGAACCCAAGCGCGGCCGCATGGTGTTTGACCGGTGGCCCCGAAAAATCACCGGCGATGCCCAATGGCATGTCTCGGGCGACATTCCGTTCGACATTGAACTGGAACGCCCCTGTGACCTGGAACCCGGCGAACACACGCTCGAAGTGGTGGTGGACGGAGACCTCTGTGTCGCCATCCTGGACCGGCACGTCTCCCTCAGCACGAGGATATATGACCTGTCCGAGGGGCGGATCGGGATCTTTGCCGGGGAAGGAGCCGTCACCTTCACCGAATTCGAAACACGCCAGCGCACCGTCACCTAAACGAACGGCCAACTAAGACGCACCGTCACCTAACTCAACCCATCCTCAGCTAATCAAGGGAGATTGCCGTAATGATAAAACTGTTCCGAACTGCCGCCGTGGCGGCCGCCACCGCACTGGCCCTGGCAGCTTGCGGCGGAGGGGCCACCAACCCCTCCAACGTGAGCCCCACCGGGGAAATCAAGCCCCGGGAAATCTCATGGTTGCTCTCCCGCCCGGCCGACGGCGCCGTCATCAACATCATGAAGAAACTCGCGGACGACTACGCCAAGGACCACCCAGGCTTCTCGCTGAACCTGATCACCACACCGGACAGGCCCTCCTATATCCAGAAACTGGAGACCCTCGCCGCGGCGAACAAGCTGCCCGAGCTCTTCGACACCGACGCCACTCCGTTCGCCCAACAGTTGGCGAAACAGGGAAAAATGGTCGACGCCGAGAAGTTGCTCAAGACCCTGAACGTCTACGACAGCTACCGGCCCGGCGCCCTTGACTACCAGCGGTTCGACGACGGGTCGCTTTACATGATCCCGTTCCAGTTCGAGCTGGAGTTCATCTGGTACAACAAGGCTCTCCTGCAGAAAGCCGGAGTGTCCGTCCCGACGTCCCTCGATGACCTCCCCGCCATGTGTACCGCCCTGCGCCACGCCGGCATCACCCCCATCGCCATCGACGGCCAGGACCAGTGGCCACTCGAACGGTACATCGCCTACCAGCCGTTCAGGGAAGCCGGCCCGGACTTCATCCAGAAGCTCAAGAAGGGCGAAGCCAAGTTCTCCGACCCCGCAGGCCAGAAAACCGTTCAGTGGCTCGCCGCACTCGGCAAGGCCAAGTGCTTCCAGGACGGCTTTTCCTCCCAGGGATACTCCGATGCCCAGAACCAGTTCACCTCCGGCCAGGCCGCCATGTACAACATCGGCACGTGGGAACTGCCCAGCCTGGCAACGGACAAGCTGAATCCGGCGGTGCGCGATGACACCGATTTCTTCACCCTCCCGACGACTCAGGGCGCCGTCACAGCGGCCAACGAATTCGTCTCCCCGTCCGGCATCGGCATGGCGGTCAACTCCAAGACCTACGACCCGCTGGTGAGCGACTTCCTGAAGTTCGCCCTGGCGAAGTACCCAGCCGAATACGCAGCCACCGGTGCGCTTTCACCGACGACCACCGTGGAAACCGTCCTGCCGGCCAACGCAACACCGCTGTACAAGAAGGCCCTTGAGAAGGCGAACGACCTCGGGGACAAGCAGGCCATGCCGTGGGACACCCAGCTCGATCCCACCACCAACGGCAGGCTGCAGCAGGAACTCGTGCTCCTCGTCCAGGGCAACATCACGAACGAACAGTTCACCACCACCATGGACAACGCCGTCGCGCAAAACGCCCCGAAATTCTTCAAATAACCGCCGCGGTGGGGGCTCCGGCCCCCACCCGAAAGGGCCAATCATGCTTCCCAACAGGTCACGACTCTCAGTCCTGGTGTTCCTCCTCCCGCCACTGTTGCTCTACGGCGCGGCAGTGCTGTTCCCCATCCTCCAGTCCCTGGTCCTGAGCTTCTTTTCATGGAACGGGATCAGCGACATGGAATTTGTGGGACTGGCAAACTACGTGCGGATGTTCACCGGAGACGACATCTTCTGGCGCTCCTTCTTCAACGCCCTCGGCTACCTGGCCATCTGCCTGGTCCTGCAGCTTGGCGGCGCCCTGCTGGTTGCCAGCCTCCTGACCTCCCTGCGCCGGGGCCGGGAGCTCATTAAGACCCTCTACCTCCTGCCCGCAGTGATCTCGACGGTGGCCATCGCGTTCCTCTTCGTCCGCATCTACTCGATCGACCCGGTGGGCCTGCTCAACCAGATCCTGCAATGGATTGGCCTCGGCGCCCTCGAACGCCCCTGGCTCTCGGACATCAACACCGTCCTGGCCGCGGTTTCGGCGCCGGAAGGATGGCGGTTCACCGGCCTGTACATGCTCATCCTCTACGCTGCCTTGCTCTCCGTTCCCCTGGAACTGGAGGAAGCCGCCCGCCTCGACGGCGCTTCGCGGTGGCAACTGTTCACCAGGATCCGTTTCCCGCACATCCGGCCGGTCTGGATCACCACCACCATCATGGCTACGACCTACGGGCTGCGCGGATTCGACATCCCCTATCTGATGACCAACGGCGGCCCCGGACAGTCCTCGGAACTCCTGACCACCTATATGTACAAGACGGCTTTCACCAGCACTGACTTCGGCTACGCCAGCACCATCTCCGTGTTCATCGTCGTCGAATGCCTGGCCGCCGTCGGGCTCATTCTCTTCATGCTCAAACGAAAGGCGGACGCATGACCGCTCAAGCAGCCCCGATCACCAGGCCCGTTGCCACCCCGCCGGACAACCAGCCTCCGCCGCGAAGGCGGCGGAGGCCCAGCCTCCACGGCACGCTGTCCAAAGTATTGATCGCCCTCATCGTCATCGTGCAGGTCTACCCGCTCGCCTGGCTTTTCATCACCAGCCTGCGCACCGAGCAGGACTTCGCCACCGGCGATCCGTTTGCGCTGCCCACGTCCCTGACCTGGGAAAACTATGCCCGTGCCTTCGAAACGGGCAACCTCGGGCTGAACATCCTCAACAGCTTCATCGTCACCATGGGAGCCAACCTCCTGATCGTGCTGCTGGGAATGATGGCAGCCTACGCGCTCCAGGTCCTCGGCTTCCCCTTCAGCAAGGTGGTCCGCAGCCTGTTCCTGATCGGCATCATCGTGCCCGTACAGATCGCCCTGGTGCCGCTGTTCATCGACTACTCGGCCATAAACCTGCTCGACACCTACCCCTCAATGATCATTCCCCTCGCCGGCTTTGCCCTTCCGATGTCGATCTACCTGTTCTCCTCGTTCTTTGAATACATCCCCCGGGAAACGTACGAGGCCGCATCCCTTGACGGGGCCGGGCCTTATCGCATCTTCGGGCTCATCACCGTGCCCCTGTCGGTCAACACTGTCGTGACTGTTGTGCTGGTCAACAGCATCTTCATCTGGAACGACTTCATCTTCGCCAACACGTTCGTCCTCTCCGAGGAACTCAAGACCATCCCGCTTGGTCTGCAGAACTACATCGGAGCCATGGGCAAGACCGACTGGACCGCCACGTTCGCCGCCGTCTGCGTCACCATCACCCCGCTGCTGCTGGTCTTCCTGGTCCTCAACAAGGCCATGATCCAGGGACTGGAAAGCGGGGCGACGAAGGGATGACAGCAGCAACAGCCGGTTATACTCCTGACGGAGGGCAAATGATTTCGCAGGAGAATAGTTCGGGCACGCCATCGATTGAGGCTGCGCCCCCGAAGCGGCCGACGCGCGCCCAGCCCGTCACGCTGCGCCAGGTCGCGGAAGCCGCCGGAGTCTCCACAGCCACCGTCTCGTTGATCGTCAACAAGAAAAAGGACGCCCGCATCTCCGCCGCCACGCGCAACCGGGTCCGGGACGCGATCCGGGACCTTGGCTACCGGCCCAACGCCATGGCCCAAACCCTGGTCAGCGGCAGCTCCCGTTTCATCGGCCTCGTCGCCGACGCCATCGCAACAACGCCCTTCGCCGGCCAGATCATTCACGGCGCCCAGGATGAGGCCTGGAAACATGGCTACGCCCTCCTGATCGCCAACACCGAAGGCAACAGCGAGCTCGAGACCGATGCGATTTCCATGATGCTTGAGTACAAAGTGCGCGGAATCCTCTACTCGACCTGGTTCCACCGCGCCACGGACATACCCGCCACCCTCCGCGAGGCGGACTTCGTCCTGGTCAACTGCTTCTCGACCGAACCGGGCACACGGGCAGTGGTCCCCGATGAGGTACAGGGCGGCCGTTCAGCGACGGAAGTCCTGCTCAAGCACGGTCACCGCCGCATTGCCTTCATAAACGCGACCATCCCCGCGCCGGCAAAAGACGGACGCCTTCAGGGCTATCGGGAAGCTCTTGAAGCTGCCGGCATCGACTTCGACGAAAGCCTGGTCCTGGAAGCCTATCCAGACCAGGAAGGCGGGTACGGGGCTACCGGGGAACTCCTCAAACGGGACATCACGGCCGTGTACTGCTACAACGACCGGATGGCGATGGGACTGTATGACGGGCTGCGCGAGCACGGCCTGTCCATCCCGGAGGACATCGCGGTGGTGGGGTTCGACAACCAGGAAGTCATCGCGGCCCACCTCCGGCCGCCGCTGTCCACGGTGTCCCTCCCGCACTACGAGCTGGGTGCAGCCGGGGTGCGGATCCTGCTGGGCCTGGAAGAACCACCGGAAACCGCCGCAAAAATCTACTGCCCCACCGTGGAACGAACCTCGGTACAGGCGCTGGCCCCGGCTTAGCCCGGGGGAGAACCCATGCTGGATTTCATCATTGACATTCTCGGCGCAGTGTTGGAAGCGGCCTGGGGTAATTGGGGGCCCACAGCCAAGCAACGCGTCAAGCGCGGGCTCCGGCTCTCGCGCCGCCGGAAGCTGTCCGCGAAGAGCAGAGAGTTCGCGCAGATATGGCTGGACTACGGACTGCAGAATCTTGCGGACCTCGGACTGCAGGCGCGGGAGGCGGAGGTCCGGATGGCGCTGGCCACTGTGAACGAAGCCGCGCCGGAGCCTGACAGGAAGATCTGAAAACGGGGAATCTCACATGGCATCCATTGTTCAACAAACGTATCGCCGCGCCCGCGCAGGCGCTCGGCTGCAATGCATGCTCGCCGGCGCCATCGAAGCGCGCGGACGCGGAGAAGTTCTGCTTGGGAGACTGGTTCAGCCCTCGCAGTCCGTGCAGTAGGCGTGGGTGCCGACCTGCCGGGCGATCTGGGAGCGGTGCCGGACCAGGAAGCACGAGTAGCAGGTGAACTCGTCACCGGCCTGCGGGATGACCTGGACGATCAGCTCTTCGGCGATGAACTCGCCGCCCGGGACCCCGGCGCCGTCCAGGCCGTCGGCTTCGTCGAGTTCCTGGACAACGCTGCGGGCGTCAGGAGCGTTTGCGGACTGCAGCGCTTCCAGGGAATTCTCCTGGGATTCCTTGACGTCGGAGCGGACTTCATCGTAGTCGGTTGCCACGTGGGTTGATCTCATTTCTCGTCTGGTGACTGGGCTCAGTGCAACGTACAGCACCGCGCAGCTATTCCACAGTCATCGGGCGGAAAAACCGCCTATATTGCGCCGGGGGACACGCCATGCGCCGGTGCGGGGGCCCGTGGCTGTTCAGGCCTAGGATCAACGGCATGATGCCGGGACGAATCGACGCCGCAGACGGGAAGAACACCGTCAGCGTCAGCGCAGGGATACTTGAGAGCGTCTGGCGTCCCGGTTCCTTTGTGGACGTCGATGACGCCCGGGACGCCATGCTTGCCGTGGAGCGCATCAGTGGCGGCACGCCGATGCCGATGATCTCAGAGATGACCGACGTCGTATTCAGCGCGGCGGCCAGATACCAGTTCGCACAGAGTACGGGTGTGGTGGCCATCGCCGTCCTCGGATCCAGCACCGTGGACAGGGTCATCGCCTCGGCCACGAGCCGGGAGACGCAATATCCGCACGAGTTCTTTACGTCCCGGAACGCCGCAATCGCTTGGTTGGAAGACGTCGCCAAGAGCCGCGAGTAGTACTCGGCCGCAGCTGGCGATGTTCGGAACAATTTGGAATCGACCAGAGACAGACCGGTCTTTCCCGATGTAAAGTTGCTTCACGGTCTTCCGCTCCATTTCCCGAAGATCATCTGCAGGGCCTTGGGCGCCATCGCCGGTGCCAGGCTCGGCCGGAACGGGCACAAAGGAATAGCCAAATGTCCATGGATTTGTCGTCGCGTCCGGAAACCTCACGGGAATACGCACCGATTAGCCCGTCGGTGAGCAATCAGGGCGACGGCGACGCGCGGCTGCGGCTGCAGGCGGCCGAGATCATCGCCGCAGTGCTGTCCGATTCCACGCCGGGGCACGCCGCTGCCAGGGAACAGCTGTGGCAGTGTCTGCAAGCCCATCCTGATCGGCCGGAAATTGCCCTGGTGGAGCACCTGATCGCCCTCCGGGAGGAAGCTGGTGGCGGGACGCCCGGGCTCCATTCCGTACGCCGACCCATCGTGCACCAGCGTCCGACACTGCGTGTGCGCTATGGCCGCCCGGATCGGGGCGGACGCGGCGGGCTCGGCGGCCTGGCCGCAGACGGAGCCTAGCGAACGGATGCGGCAACCGCGCGTGTGTCCTGCAGTCGTGCACTATGTGCACAACCGGCAGCCCTGCACGTGCTGAATTATTCCTGCTTGTCAGTCTCGCTGTCAGTATCGGGCCCGGCGCCAGCACCCGGTTTGCGGACGGGATCCACGGTTCCGCTGGCGCCGTAGTCGCCCTCTGAGTACCGGCCGACTTCGGATTCTGCGGTGCGGCCCGGCGTCGTTCCGGCATCGCCGTAGTCCGCCTCCACGTAGCGCCCCGATTCCCTGGCTTTGCCTCCCAGCGGTTCGGGCAGACCGCCTTCACTGCCTGCCAAGCCGTAGTCGCCTTCGACGTACTGGCCTTCCTCGTCGTCAGCATGGCGGCCGCGCTGCACACCGGCCTTGCCAAAATCGCCTTCGACGTACCGGCCCCGCAGGTCTGGTTCCTCTGGCTTCTTTTCCGAGCCTGCCTCATCCGCGGTGTCTTCGAAGTCGCTGCTATCGGTCATGATCGTGCCTTTCCCGAGACGAACTATGCGTCTTCTGCGGCGCAACTTAAGTCTAGCGAGGGGCGCAGTTCCTCAACAGAATGCCTCCCCTCACCATCGATACAGCGGTCCTTTGCGGCCTCCCGCGGCGCGACTGACGGCAGCCCGGTTCCCGCCCAAAAGCGGTGCTTTTCTGCCGCCGCGCACTGTGGGATCATCCCGATATGGGCGAAAATACTGAACCGCGGGTGACCTTGCCCTCGGACCCCGAGCGTATGAAGGGCACGCATCACCACGACGTGGATGGCTACGGAAATCCGATCACTCTACAGCTGCGCATTATCGGCCAGCGGCGCCGCGAGGCCGAAGAAAAGCTCGACCGGCACCTGCAGGACGCACGCAAGAGACACTAAGCGCGGCATGGGCGACAGGAAGGGCGGGCACCCTGTTGGCGCCTGCCTTTCGTGTGTCGCCTGCCTTTCCTGTGTGGCCAGCGAGGATACCGAAAGTCCGGTCTCTCATGAGGAGGTGTGAGTTCTTGTGAAAAAGATCGGGTTCCTGTCCTTCGGCCACTGGGGCGAGGTCCCCGGTTCGCGCGTGCGGTCCGCAGGGGACGCACTCCTGCAGGCGATTGAGCTGGCCGTTGCTGCGGAGGGCGTCGGCGTCGACGGAGCGTTCTTCCGGGTTCACCACTTCGCCGAGCAGCAGGCCTTGCCCTTTCCGTTGCTCGCCGCAATTGCCGCGCGCACGTCTCGGATTGAGATGCGCCCGGGACCAGGTGGGCTACCTCGACGGCGGCGGCCTGGCCCGCTTTGGGCGCAGCTACATCGGCGAACCCGAACTGCTCGTTGAGGAGCTCGCCAGGGACGCTGCCGTGGCCGCGGCGGACACCTTGCTGGTCACCGTCCCCAACCAGCTTGGGGTCGACTTCAACCTCCGGCTTCTCGAGTCGATTTCCCGCGACCTCCGCCCCGCCTTGGGGGAGTGACAGGCGGTCAGAGTGACCGGGAGGGCCGGACCCTGCGTGGACCTTCCCGTCTCAATCCCCGGCCGCTAGGCTTCTGGGAAACGATGTGGCCACCTGCTGGATACTTGGCTTGCCCGTAGGTCCTTGGCGGGCCCCTCCGCTGCTCAGGAAAGGTTTCTCATGCCGGAATCCAGTGTCGAAGGGATCGCACGCTCGTACATCCAGGCCGTTGGCTCCCACGATGTGAACGCCCTCGAAAACCTGCTCGGTGAGGATCTCGTAGCGACGTTTGCCGGCGCCACCTTCGACAAGGCCGGGTGGACCACTGCGCTCAAGCGCCTTCTCCCGGCGCTGGTCCGCAACGAGATCCGGGAAGTCTTTACCGGGCAGGACCGTGCCTGCGTCGTGTATGACTTCATCACCGACACCGCTGCTGGTGCCGTGAGGTGCATCGAGCTGCTCACCATCAACGCTGGCAAGATCCGCGAGATCGAGCTTGTCCTGGACCGGGTTGCCTTCGCCCCCGTCAACGAGGCCCTGAAGACGCGGGTGCCGCCAGCCCAATAAAGGTCACGTCCGGCGGGGTGCGTGCGGCAAAGGGGCCGCAGCAAATCTCCCTTCGCGCGCTACGCGACGTTGGTGCCGGTGTTGCCTGGCCCGGCATTCATTGCCGCGGCCAACAGCCGATCGAAGCTGGCAGTCCCGTTCTCGGGAGGGGCTACGGTAAAGACCGCAACCCACTTCTCGGGGACATGTTTCTCCAGCGTTGAAGCCTTGGCAACATGCAGGTTTAGCCCGGGCACGCCGCTGACAACGAGCGGAAGTTTCTCGCCGCTCTTGGCCATGTGCCGAAATTGCCTGACCGACAGTTGGTCGCCCGGGCTGCTCGTTACCTCGGCGATGGTTTCATTGATCCTCTTGGTCAGCCCCCGCATGAATTTTCTCTGGGCCATGACTGAACGCAGCGTCAGAAGCGCGGCGAAGCAGACGGTAAACAGGACCAGGGCACCGAAACTTCTGAGGCCGGACAGGAAGATCATCAGGAACAGGCACAGGATCAAGCCCAAAATACTGGACATGATGAACTTGGCGACGGTGTTTTCGCCCGGTTGCTTTTTCCAGCGAACAAGAACGACGGTGTTCTTGCGGGGCTGATCGCGCCTTGAAATTTCCATGATTAGTAGCCCTTCACTTCGATCAGCGCTTCGGCCAGGATGATTGCCTCGCGTGCTTCCTTGAGATCGCTCAGCAACCCCATGTCGGGAATGGCTCCCGTGGCAACGGTGGAGCCTGCGAGTTCGGAAAAGATGGTGCTCAATTCTTGGCGGTCCTGTGACAGCATCCGAGACGACGTCAGCTTGATTTTGCTCAGCTCAAGCTCCAGTAGCGACTTGTCGATGGCCTCGCGACGCCCTTGAATGACCGCGAGTTTTTCCGTGACCCGCTCGACCCGGCCGCGGAGCATCGACTCCATCTTTCCTGCCACGACGTGAAGCTCGCTCAGCGCGGTGTAGGACTGCGGCGACCCGGAATGCGCGGCGAGCTGCTGGCTGACGTAATGCCGACGGCGCTCCCATTTCCGGACAGCTGACTCATATGGTTCCAACAGCAGCGAGACGGCCTCCAGGGCCTTGTCCAACGACCCGGCCCGAGTGCTCAGGCTCGTTGTGGCGGCGTCCAGCCTCGACAGGAAGGCGTCGTAATTGTCATGGGGCTGGTCAGCGGTATTCACAGGCCACTCGCGCGCGGCGGCGCGATTCCCCTCGCCGGAAATTGCCCCCATCCTTCATGGCAAGAGAATAAGCGTTCCGGGCCCGATGGGATAGGGTGCGCACGTGGATCTTGACAATTTCTGGCCTGCTACCCGCACAGCGCCCGGTCAGCCCGGGGGGAACAGGGGATCCGCGTGTTGAAAGGAGTCCGGGTCATGGACTCGGGCGGCTTGGGGAAGGCAGCGGCGGGGTAGTACCCGGCAACCTGCAGCATGTAGTTGGCCCATTGCGGACCGGCGAGCATGTACCCGTCAATGGCCTTGTAGAACTTGCCGTTGACGGTGACGTTCTGGCCGGGGCGCTTTTGACCTTCCAGGGCGTCGCCGAAGAAGGACGCGGTGGCCATCCCGGTGGTGTAGCCCACCACCCAGGTCGAGCCGTTGGTATTGGACGTGCCGGTCTTGGCCGCGACAGGAAACCGGTCGTAGAGCTTGGGCTTGATGTAAACGCCGGACCCGCGCTTCAGCACGTCCTGCAGCACGGAGTTCACGCCGCGGGCGACCTCGGGCTTGAACGCATCCCGGCAGGAGCTGCTCTCGGCCGGAAGGTTTCGGCCCGCCGCGTCGGTTACGGCCACAATGGCGATCGGTGCGCAGTACCTGCCGTCATTTGCGAACGTGGCAAAGGCGTTGGCCAGATTGAGCGGCGCCACGCCAATGGCACCCAGCAGATTGCCCAGCTGGTGCATGTTTATCTGGGCGTTGTCCACGCCGCTGTGGAGCCCCGCGGCATCGACCATTTTCTGGATGCCGCAGAAGTCGAGTTGGGAGGCCTCTGCGAAGGTGGCCGTATTGATGGAGTTATACAGCCCGTAGTCAACGCGCATGCGGCGGTAGTATCCGGCGTCGTTGTTCTGGAGGTCGTCCGCCGCGCCGAGGCTCTTCTCCCGCGAGCTGTAGGCACCGAGCACCCTGCCGCAGCTGGATCTCCAGCGAAACCCGAGCGGATAGGAGCGGCGGGAGGCGTCCACCACGGCGCCGAGGGATTTGCCCTCGTTGAGCCATTCCGCGAACGTGAACGGCTTCATGGTGGAGCCCGGCTGGAACCCGCCGGCGCCGTTCAGATCGTTGCCGTTGGCGTCCTTGGAATCGACATTGAAGTTCAGCTGGGTATCGAATTTTCCGGGCGCCGGCAGGAAGACGGTGTTCTGGGCCATCGCCAGGATCTTGCCCGTTCCGGGAACGATCGAGACCATCGATGCGCCCCATTTGTCCGGGTTGGCCCCGGCCGTGGCATCCACCTGCGCCTGGGCCGCCAGTTGGAGCCGGCTGTCCAGGGTGGTCGTGATGGTCAGGCCGCCGCGGAACAGCTTCCGCTCGCGCTCGGCGACTTCCGCGCCGTATGCGGGGTTGTTGAGGATGAGGTGGGAGACGTAATCGCAGAAGTACGGTGCCATTTCCGCGCCGGCGCATCCCTGCATCCCGGGGGTGATCTTTAGATCCACCGGGGCGGCGACGGCGGCGTCATGCTCTGCCTGCGAGATAGCCCGGGAGCTGAGCATCCTGGCGAGGACCTGGTTGCGGCGCTGGACGGCGTTGTCCGGGTGGACGGCGGGGTTGTAGAAGCTGGGGCTGTTCACGAGGCCGGCGAGCAGCGCAGCCTGCGGCAGGGTGAGGTCCTTGGCTGTGGTGTTGAAGAAGTAGCGGGACGCGGCCTCAATGCCGTAGGCGTCGCGGGCGAAGAACACGATGTTGAGGTAACCCTCGAGGATCTGGTCCTTGGTGTACTTTTTCTCCAATTCGACCGCGAGCTTCATCTCGCGAATCTTGTCGGCCATGCTCTTCTGTCCGTTGAGGACAATTTGATCGCCCCTGTCCGCGGAGACGAGGGATTCATTGAGCACGTTGGTGACGTACTGCTGGGTCAGTGTGGAGGCGCCCTGCCTGCCGCCAGTGGTCAGGTTGGACACCACGGCCCGGAGAATCCCCTGGGGGTCCACGCCGGCGTGCTCGTAGAAGCGGCGGTCCTCGATCGCGACGATCGCGTTCTTGATGTACGGGGACATCTGCTCAAGCCGGACCTTGACACGGTTTTCCGCGTAGAAGGTGGCGATCGGCTTTCCGTCGGCGGTGAGCACCCGGGTGGACTCCGACGGCGGATCCACGGTCAGTTCCGACGGAAGGCTATTGAACAGTTTGATCGAATCGCTGACGGCGACGCCGGTCGCAGCCACGGTGGGCACCAGGAGGCTGGCCGCCAGTACGCCGCAGACCGCGCTCGCGGTGAAGAAGCCGAAGAGCCCCCAGAGGGTCACGGCCAGTTGGGAGCGGGTTCGTTTCCTCGGCGCCATGTTCGCTCAACGGGTCAGGTCAACGAGTCGATAGCGACGGTGATCGCCAGGAGGAGCGGAACGTCCTCGCCCTCCATGACTTCCACGCCGTAGGACTCACGCACGCGGAACCATTTCTTGGAGATGGTCGCAATTGTGTCGCCGTCACGTTCGATCTTGTATTCGTGGTCAACGATGTTGCCGTGCGCCTTCAAATCGGCGCCGTCCTTCACATCGATGGCGAAGCGGTCCCGGAGCCCGACCAGTGCCTTGTGGACCGTCGCCGCGGTGTCCCCGCCGCGCTCGACGGAGACCTTGTCCCGGATCGAGAGTTTGCGCTCCTGGATGCGCGCCACCTCGTTTCCCGAGGCGTCCTCCAGGACAAACGTGTCCCGGACCCGGACGGCCTTGCCGTTGACCTTGTAGGCGCGTCTGCCCTGGTCGTCCTCGATCCAGAAATCGTCCCCAATCGAGAGCAGCTTCTCGCGCATCTGAAACCGCTGGGCTGCGGGTTCGTCATGCCTGTGCCGTAAAAGTCCCATGCCCTGACCATAGAACCCGATCGCCGGGCGGCGCCTCACCCGAATCGGGTGGTCCGGGGGAGGCGCCAGGGAGGCGACAGCCGGTCAGCTGGCCGGGATGACCAGACCCTTGAACTTGGTCTGGATGAAGTCCTTCATGTCCTGGGAGGTCAGGATCTTGTAGAGCTTCTGCACGCGCGGGTCATCCTTCATCTCGGCCTTCACGGCCAGGACGTTGTAGTAGGCGCTGTCCTTGCCCTCGACCAGCAGCTGCTTGTCCGCGCTCAGGCCGGCGGGAAGGGCAAAGGCCAGAGTGACGATTGCCGCGTCCTTGTCGTTGAGGGCCTGCGGGAGGCTGGCGTTTTCGATTTCCGTGAACTTGAGGTTCTTCGGGTTCGCTTTGACGTCCTTGAGCGTGATCGGGTTCTCGGTGACCTCGATCAGCCCTTTGGACGCCAGCAGTTTCAGGGCGCGGGACTCATTGGTGGGGTCGTTGGGGATGGCGACCGAGGCGCCGTCGGGAAGCGCCGCAAGATTGGCCACATCGTTGGAGTACAAGGCCATCGGCGGCAGGTACACCTTACCCACGCTGACGAGGTTCTTGCCGGCAGCCTTGTTGTAGGTCTCCATGAACGTGGTGTTCTGGAACAGGTTGGCGTCGATGTCGCCGTCGCTCACGGCCGGGTTGGGCGTGTTGTAGTCGCTGAACTCCTTGTACTCCACGGTCAGGCCCTGCTTGGGGGCGAGTTCGCGCTGGACCTGCTTGAGCATGTCCCCGGCCGGTACGGCCAGGGCGCCGACCGTGATGGTCTCGGCCGGGGTGCTGGAAGCGGCCGCGCCGCAGGCGGACAGGGCGAGGATAGCGGCCGCACCGGTTGCGGCGGCCTTCAGGATTTGTGCGCGGAACATGGGAACTCTTTCGCAGAACGGAGGGTGATGGGAAAAGAAAATGGTGAAGCCGGAGTCGGCAGCTATCGGTGGGACAGCCGGCGCGCGGCGAAATTGCCCAGGGACTGGAACAGCTGCACCAGCAGGACCAGGAGGATGACGACGCCGAACATGTACTCGGGGCTGTACCGCTGGTAGCCGTAGCGGAACGCGACGTCCCCGAGGCCGCCGCCGCCCACTGCGCCCACCATGGCCGAGTAGCCGATGAGGCCGACCACGGTGGTGGACAGCCCGAGCGCCAAGGCCGGGACTGCCTCGGCAACCATGACCTTGGTCAGGATGGTCCACCGGGTGGCTCCGAGCGACTGGGCGGCTTCGACGAGTCCTACCGGTACTTCGCGGACCCCGATCTCCACCAGGCGGGCGAAGAAGGGAATGCCGGCGATGGTCAGCGGGACAATGGCAGCGGTGGGCCCGATAAAGGACCCGACCAGCAGGCGGGTGAAGGGAATGAGCAGGATCATGAGGATGATGAAGGGGACGGACCTGCCGATGTTCACCACCACGTCCAGCAGCCGGTTGACGAAGAATCCGAGCGCCCGGCTGCCGAAGAGCTTCGCCAGCAGGCCGCCGGACTCGGTGGTTACAAGCAGGACGCCGGCCGCGAGGCCGAAAACGACCGTGAACAGCAAGCTCAGGCCCACCGTGTAGAACGTCTCACCGGCGCCCTTGAGGATCGTGTCCAGCAGGTCCGACCAGAAATACGGGTCATTGCGGTCGATCACTTGACTACCTCCACGAAGAGTCCCTGGGAACGGAGATCGGCGACGGCGGCTGCCACGGTGCGCGCGTCACCGGGCAGTTCCAGCCGGGTGCGTCCTGTCTGGAGTCCGCGGACGGTTTCAACCGCCGCCCCCAGGATGCCGACG
The DNA here is from genome assembly GCF_052115605.1 of Arthrobacter sp. 2MCAF15. Taxonomy (NCBI): domain Bacteria; kingdom Bacillati; phylum Actinomycetota; class Actinomycetes; order Micrococcales; family Micrococcaceae; genus Arthrobacter; species Arthrobacter sp. 2MCAF15. Next base: position 152,583 of record NZ_JBFRGZ010000005.1, read on the forward strand.
TCGATGCCGTGTTTGCGTGCAAGCCGGGCGATCACGGGCCGGTCGGCGGTGACGCCGCTGAAGGTGATGTCAACGACTGCGCTGGAGGTCGCCGGGACCTCGCCCATGGGGAACAGCGCCTGGCCCAACAGGGATTTCTCCGTGGCCAGCAGTTGTTCCACGGGACCCTGCTCGAGGATCCTGCCTCCGCTCATGACGGCAGCCGAGTCGCAGATCCGCTTGACCACGTCCATCTCGTGGGTGATGAGCAGTACGGTCAGTCCCAGGTCCCTGCTCAGGTTCCGAATGAGATCGAGAATCTGTGCCGTCGTCTCGGGATCCAGCGCCGAGGTCGCCTCGTCGCTCAGCAGCACCGAGGGGTTGGACGCCAGAGCGCGGGCGATTCCGACACGCTGTTTCTGCCCGCCGGACAACTGTGCGGGATACGCGGAGGCCTTGCCGTTCAGGCCCACAAGTTCGAGGATCTCCAGGGCCCGGGTGCGCCGGGCCGCACGCCCTGCGCCGGTGATCTCCAAAGAAAGTTCCACATTCGCCTGCACGGTCCTGCTGCTGAGCAGGTTGAAGTGCTGGAAGATCATGCCGATGTTGTGGCGTGCCGTGCGCAGCTCTGCGCCGGACAGGGTGGTCATCTCGCGGCCGTCGACGCTGACGCTTCCCGAATCGGGGAGCTCCAGGGAATTGATGGTGCGGATCAGTGTGCTCTTGCCGGCGCCGCTCTGGCCAACGACGCCGAATATCTCGCCTCGGGCGACGGACAGGGAGACGTCGTCAAGGGCACGGACCGCCGTCGTCCCCGAGCCGTAGCTCTTCGAGACCCGGCTGACGGAAATCATGGATAGGGCTCCCTGTGGTGGCTGGAATCGTCACGGAAGCGCTTCCGCAAAATTGGGTGCGGATATCGCCCGCATTCCGCCTTAAATTCTTCCAACATGGGGTTAGCGGCGCAAAATCCGAATATTCACCCTAGAATCACGCTCTTGTTCCGCGATAATTCATCCATTCCGAAGCGAAAGGCACGGAAGGGCCTGTGGTAACCCGGAGTGCCCGGCGAATCAGGTTTCCAGCCGGCGGCCGCAGCGGGGTGAGAGATTCCTCACAGGCGCCAGCCTGTGTCGTCCTGCAGGGAAGTCTGCGCTGGCGGCCCCGCTGGTAACCTGAACATCGGTGTTTGAGTAGTCGGAAAGGCGGGTCGGGCCTGTGCCGGAAGTCCAGAAGGGGCGCGTCAAGCGTGCGGACGCTGTCCGGAACAAGGACGTCATCATTGACGCCGCACTGACCTGCCTGGGTGAGAATCCAGGGGCCAGCATGGCTGAGATTGCCCGGGTTGCGGGGGTGGGCAGGGTGACCCTCTACGGACACTTCGCGGACAGGCGTGAGCTGGTTGTTGCTGTTTTTGCCGTGACTATGGACCGCGCCGAGGCCGAACTCGCCGCGGTGGACATCGGGCAGGACGCTTGGGGCTGCCTGCTGGAACTCATCCAGTCGTCCTGGCGGGTCCTCCAACAATTCAACTCGCTTTTGGCGGCGGCCGATCGATACTTGACGGCGGAGGAAATCAGGGGGTACCACGACAAGCCACTGGCGCGGGTAGTTTCCGTGCTTGAAAAGGGCAGGATCGAGGGGATCTTCCGCACCGATCATTCCCTCGCGTGGCAGGCGGCCTGCTTCTACGCCATCCTCCACGGCGCGGCGGCTGAAATTCGGGGAGGGCGACTGGACGAGGTCGCGGCAGCAAAGGTCCTTCCGTCTACCATCCGTGCCCTCTTAGCCCAGCCCGGCCCGCCTGCGGATCCGGCCCCGCACTAGGGGAGTTTCGGGCTGAACTGGCGCAGGAATTGGCTGATCTTCGCAGCCATGGCCTTGGACTGCGTCCAATGCAGGTAATGCTCGCCCTGAAGGACAACCAGCTCGCAGTGTCTTACATTGGCCAATTGCCGTTCGTGCAATACGTACCAGTCCGGCTGCTGGTTCATTGTGTCTTGGGACAGGAATTCGAGTACCGGAAGGGTGTCCGAGTAGCGGACGTCCTGGAGTTTGGCGGCGTTCTCGCCCATCCGCAGTGTTTCGTCAATGACGGCTTGGTTGCCGAAGTTCCAGCTGGTCATTTGACGCATTTGCTGGCGTTCAGCAGTCGTGAAGCCGTCGCCCCCAGGCTCCCCAAAACCCAGCGCGGTGGCCCAGCGGACCAGGCCTGCCGTGGAAGGTGTGTGCGCCCACCAGTAGTCCGCTGCCGGCATCTCATTGGGGCCGGGAGTTGCGCCCGTGGACCTCTGGCGGGTCGGGACGGTGGGGTCGATGCCGATAACCGCGGAGACCTCGGCGGGATATTTGTTCGCGTAGTACAGCGTGGAAAAGCCGCCAATCGAGTGGCCCGCGAGGACGTAAGGCGCGCTGATGCCGAGCTTTGACAGCACTTCATGAAGTTCTTCGGCGATGTTTTCCACGGTCCGCGGCCGGGCTGCCATGTCGCTGTAGCCGTAGCCGAATCCCTCAACAACCACGGTTCGGAAGCCGCGCAACTCCCGGACCAGCGGTGCGAAATCGAGCGCCGGGGCCGGGGTGCCGAGCCCGCTGAGCAGCACGATCGTAGGACCGGCGCTGCCGGTTCGACTGACGTTGACGGTGCCCTCGCGGATGGAGACCCTCTCGCCGTAGGCGACCGAGTTGGACTTTTCGTGCCATTCCAACAGGAGATTGGCCGACGTCGAGGCGACAAGTAGGCAGGCCACGATCATAGCCACCACCACTGCCGCGCGGAGGGCCCGTTTCCACGGGTTCTTGCGGTGCGGCCTGGCCGCCGCTGAGGTGGCGTGGCGGGGGTGGCGCAGCAGCATGGCAGGACTCCAGTCAGAAGGGGGCGACGTATGCGGTGCGACGTCTCCGCGCTGGGACCGGGCTGGGCAGGCACTTTGGATAATCAATTGAAAGTATACAGTGCTGTTTGAGATAAATCTCTGGCAATCTTTGCCCCAGCTTTTTGCAACCGTCGCCCACTAGGGTTTGCGGGATGAACCCGCGAGGCATAAGGAAAATCGCTTCCACCGTCACCGCCCTCCTAGCACAACTGCTCACCGTGGGCTGGTTGGCGGCGGGACTCGCGGCGCCGGCCCACGCCGCGGGTGCCACATACTTTGTCAGTGCCTCTGGGAGCGACACCAATTCGGGAACCTCGAGCGCCGCACCGTGGAAGTCACTGGCAAAGGTCAACTCGACAGTCCTCCAGCCCGGAGACACCGTGAGTTTCCGCCGGGGAGACACCTGGACCGGAGGTGTTGTGACCACCCAGAGCGGGACTGATGCCGCGCCCATTACCCTGAACGGCTACGGGAGCGGCAGTGCCCCGACCATAACGGGCGGGAAGTCAGGGAACTGTATCCGGATCAACGGCAACTTCACCACGGTTGACGGACTGCGCGGCGTCTCCTGCGGCTATGCGGGCATCAGCGTCACGGGGGACCGCAACACGGTCCGGAACTCCAGCGCCTCCAACAATGCCGTGGGCATCAAGGCGGGAACCGGGTCCGACTTCGGAAAATACACCGGCAACATACTCACAAACAACAACGTCATGAACGTCCTGACGCAGGGCACAAACTGCGGAACACCCCAAGCAGTGAACTGCAATGACGACTCCGGGGCATCCGGCGTGCTGGTCAACGGCAACGACAACGAATTCTCCGGCAACACCGTCAGCGGCTCCACCGCTTTTTCCTACGATTACAACCGCGACGGCGGTTCTTTCGAAATCTACAACGGTAACCGCAACTACATTCATCACAACGTGGCCCTGGACAACAACAATTTCTCCGAGATCGGCAAGTCTTCCGGAACTGCCGATGGCAACACCTACCGCTACAACCTGGTCCGGTCCACCTGTGGCGCCAACTGCGCGCAGGCCAAGGGCTTGATCGCCCGCGGACCGGGGACCTCGTTCGGACCCACGAACGGCACTGTTTTCGAGTTCAACACCATCTACCTGAACGGGCCGCAGTCCCAGGCCATCGTCTGCCATGCGAGCTGCCCGTCATCAACCGTGATCCGCGCCAACATCCTGGCAGGTGTCAAGAACTCCTTGTGGATCAACGGTTCCGGCTGGACCGAAAAGCAGAACGTCCTCAACGGTCCAGTCAATTTCGTGCCGAACAGTACGTCCACCACTGCGTCCGCACGCTTCGTGAACGCCCCGGCCGACCTCCACGTGACCGGCACCAGCCCGGCCATCGACCGCGCCGGAACCAGCCCTTCCGTCGTCGACCTCGCCGGACTGGCCGTGCCCCAGGACGGCGACTGCAACGGCACGGCCGCCGCCGATTCGGGGGCCTACGAGTTCGACTCGCCCAACTGTTGACCACTCCCGCAGACACCAGCCTCAGCGGCTGCCGGGATGCCGGATCGGTCCGCCAAGCAGCAGGGCCAGGAAGCCCCGGTCGTTGAGGAGCCGCTCAAGCTCTGCCTCATCCAATTCGCCGGTCCCCATCCCGCGGAACACCCGGACGATGCCAACGCCCGAGACCAGGTTCATCAGCCGCCGCGGCCGAGACCTCGCTGCTAAGTCCCGCCGGCTGGACGCTCGGCCCTATCCGCCGGAACGGCCTCCGTGCAAGCATGGGGCTCACCGAACATGAAGAGCTCACCGAATATGTACGGCCCACCGAATATGCACAGGGAGGGACTTGATGAAATCCAATGAACTGCTGCTCGACTCCTTCGGCAGGATCCATGAGTGCGTTGCCGCTGCCCTGGCGGGGGTAGACGACGCCGCGCTGAGGCGCCGGCCGGCAGGCAACGGGAACTCGATGGCCTGGCTCCTCTGGCACCTGGGCCGGGTCGAGGACGCGCAGGTGGCCTCCGCTGCAGGCCTGGACCAGGTCTGGACCTCGCAGGGGTTCGCCGGCCGGTTCGATCTGCCGCTGCCCCAACGCGACACCGGCTACGGCCATACGAGCCGCCAGGTCGATGCGGTGCAGGCACCGGCGGAGCTGTTGCTCGAATACTACGACGCCGTTCACCGGCAGACTGTGGAATTTCTGAAGACCCTCGGCGGCGACGACCTCGACCGCATCGTCGACACCCGCTGGGACCCGCCCGTCACGCTCGGGGTGCGGCTGGTCAGCATCATTGCCGATTGCCTCCAGCACGTAGGGCAGGCGGCGTACGCGAAGGGCCTGGACTCCGCGCGTTCAAAAGTCTAGGAAGCAAAAGCCATGCAAGCCTCCGACATCCGCCGGCTCTTCCCGGGGCTCAAGGACATCATCTATCTGAACACCGCGACAATGAACGTTGGCTCGGCCCCGGCACGGGAGGCCTACAAACTGGCGGTCGAGCGCTGGTCCGCCGGCCGGTTCGATTGGATGGAAGCCGAGCGGGCAGGGGAGGAGGCCCGCGCCATATTCGCGGAGATCGTCGGCGCCACCGCCGCAGAGATCGCAATCGTTCCGGCAGTGAGCACGGCCGCCGGGATCGTCGCCGCCAACCTGCCGCCCGCGAAGCACGGCGAAAACGTCGTGATCGCCGGGAACGAATTCGCCTCGAACTACTACCCGTGGCTGCTGCTCCGGGGCCGCGGCTACGAGGTCCGCACACTGGCTCCCGACGGCGACGGAACTGTTGACACCGAGGCTTTCGGCCGGGCAGCCGACGGCGGCACCCGCCTGATCGCCGTCAGCGCGGTACATTCGGCCAACGGCTACCGGGCCGGCCTCGCCGCGCTCAGCGGGGTCGCTGCCCGCTCCGGTGCCTGGTTCTTCGTCGATGCCTGCCAGGCGGCCGGCGCGGTGCCGCTGGATGTTGTGCGCGACGGCGTGGACTTCCTGGCCGCCGCGAGCCACAAGTTCCTGCTCGGTTCGAGGGGCATGGGCTATCTGTACGTCCGCAGCGGGCTGCTTGACCGACTCCAGCCCGTCGGCCCGGGCTGGAAGGCTGCACGCACCCCGGCCGAGAGTTTCTACGGACCGGCCATGGACCTCTCGCCCACGGCTTCGAAGCTCGATGCCTCGCTGGCATGGTTTCCTGCCCTGGCAGAGCAGGCGGCCCTCGGCATTTTCCGCCGTTTCGGCATTACTGCCTTGCTTGACCGCAACGCCCGGCTCGCCCTTCGCCTGCAGGACGCCCTGGCGGCGGAGGGCTCCGGCTTCCGCCCGTTCGCCGCCGATCACCGATCGACCATCATCTCCGTGCCCGTGAGAGACACCGAGGCAGTCATGGCCCGGTTCCGCAAGGCGAACGTCGTGTCGTCAGTCCGCGAGGGCAGGATCCGGCTGGCCGTCCACTTCTACAATCTGGACGAGGAGATCGACCACGTGGCCGGGCTCATCGGTCCGGGTGATCGGAAGCGCCTGCACCTCGACCTATTCCGCAGATCCTGGACTCACGGCGTGAGCGGGCCGCGAAGCAGGCGACGGGCGGCGGCGTCGTCGCCTTCAATGACAGCAATCTCCTCGAGGCTGGACCGTCCCCAAAGACCCAGATACATGCCGTGCAGCGGGGCGGTAATGGATGCCACCGCGGGACCCGGGCCGACGGTCCAGCCGGCAGCCCCCGGCACCTGGAAGATCACGCCCTGGTCTGGGTGCGGCATCCGCCCCAGAAGTTGGCGGGGAGTGAACATGGCCAGGACCTCGTCCACGCCGTCGAGCATGAAGTCCTCATCAAGAGGCGGGATCTCCAGACCGAGCGCCTGGCAGGCGTCGACCAGGTGGATGGCGTGTTCGTGGGCCTGGCGTCGAAGCCAGAATCCCGCCTTGCGCGGTGGCGGACCAAAGTTCCAACAGTCCTGCTCCGGATCCAGCGCCGTCATCGTCCCGAGGAAGGGCGCCGTCCCGTCGAGAAACCAGGCCGCGGCGTCGACGGCGGGTGGAGGGGTTTCCTCGACGAAGGTGCCCCGACTGACCACCGCGGCCGCCCACCGCTCGATGGAGCCGAGGTGCCCGAATAGTTGCTCGAGAGTCCAGCCGGGGCACGCCGGAACGGCGCGGGAAAGCAGGCCAGCCGGCTGCCGGGCGAGCGAGCTGAGTTGGTCCAGGGATCCGGCCAGTTCGGCCAGGTAGCGATCGGGCGACATGGGACGAGCCTAGCGCGGCGGCTGAGGCGAGGGCACGCGAGGGCGCTCCCGGCCCGGGGCGCCCTCCGGGGGCGGGCGCGGGGGCTCAGTCGCGGACCTCCGCAAGCATTGGGCTTTGAGCGAGGCCAGCTGGCCGTGGTACCGGGGCGCGCTGGGCGAGATTGCTGTGGGCCGGATTCTGGCAGGGCTCGGGCCCGAGTGGCTCGTGTTGCATGCCGTCCCGGTCGGCTCAGGCTGGTCGGATATCGATCATGTGCTGGTCGGTCCTGCCGGCGTCTTCACCATCAACACCAAGAACCATGCCGGCCAATCGATCTGGGTGGCCGAGCAAACCCTGATGGTGTCGGGAAACAAACACCGCCACCCCTACAACTCGGCGCGCGAAGCCGCCCGGGCCTCGACGTTGCTCAGCACGGCAGCGGGTGCGGCGGTGGACGTAACCGGCATCGTGGTGATCGTTGACCCGCGACGGCTCACGATCAGGGACAAGCCGAGCCAAGTAATCGTCCTGAGCGATCTGCAGCTCCTGAGCTTCCTGCAGAGGCGCCAGGCCGTGCTGAACGCGGAACAGGTCCAACGCGCCGCCGCGGCCGCCGTGAACGCCCGGACCTGGCACACGAAGCCGACGCCGCCACACAATGCGGACGAACTCATGAGGAACTTCGCAGCCCTCCGGTGCCTGGTGGATGAGGCACGACGGCGACGGCTGTCCTGGGTGCTGGGTGTCCCCGCGGTTGGCTTTTCGGTGCTGGCCGCTACGGGTCCGCTGGGCGCAGCTGTCCTGCACGCATTGATGAACCGGTAGGCGAGACCCACTAGCGGCGGGCGCACGCCGCCGTCTCGAAACAACCCACCGGACCGGAACGCTGAGACGCTTCCGCCTACCCTCTTCGTCCCCGTTGGGAACGCTCGAAACACCCCGGCAATTGCTCACGCCTGCGCCCGGAGCGGCCTCTGCCGGCGTTGCCTGACAACCATGCGCATGGCCCCAGACCGCGGGTCTCCGCCCTGAGTTTTCCCGGGGCAGGTAGGAAGCCGCGACAGCCCACGAGGCGATCAAGTAGTGCCAGCAAAAAGACGGGAATCGCGCCCAAAAACTCGAGTAGCGACCACTCGCGCGCCCACAAATCCCCGCTCCTAGGCTCCTGATTACTGGGTTAATAAAGTCAATGTAATGATCAGGAACAGGTCTCAGCCATGCGTGATCAAACAGATTCTCGGGTGTTTTCTGGCCAATTTAAGGGCCGTCCTCGCGGTGGACGTCAGGGTGGGGCGCCACATCCGCGGAAACATCGGGCGGCCACGAAATTCGCAGCATGGTCCCTGCCACGCGCATCGTCCCGGGGCGCGTGGGCGTCTCTGCTATCGGCGTCGCTCGCACTTGCTGGGCTGACCCTTAGCGGGCCCGCGGTCGCGGATGTGGCGACCGTCGCCTACGATTCACTGCGGACGGGCTGGGACAAGAACGAACCAGGGCTCTCGCCGTCGGCTGTCGCCTCTTCGAACTTCGGCAAACTGTTCTCTGCAACCGTGGACGGACAGGTCTACGCCCAGCCGCTCGTAGTAGGCGGTACTGTGATTGCCGCGACGGAAAACAATGCAGTGTACGGGCTGGATAGCGAGACGGGCGCGGCGAAGTGGACGCGCCAGCTCGGGCCGGCCTGGCCGGCGTCGACCGTTAATTGCGGTGATCTCACGCCCAATATCGGAATTACTTCCACTCCCGTCTACGACCCGGCCACTAAGAGCATCTTCCTGCTGGCTAAGACGAATGACGGAGCCAGCAAGTATTTTCCGCACTGGTACATGCACTCCTTGGACGTTGCGACCGGCGCGGAGAAGCCCGGGTTCCCTGTCACAATCCAAGGCGCCCCGACAAATGATCCCACCCGCCCGTTCAACCCAATGACGGCGATGCAGCGCCCAGGGCTGCTGCTCCTTGACGGCGTGGTCTACGCAGGATTCGCCAGCCATTGCGACTACACCCCCTTCGTCGGCTATGTCGTCGGCGTATCGACCGCCGGCCGGCAGACGACGATGTGGGCCACTGAATCAGGCAACGCCAACGCGGAAGGCGGCGTCTGGCAGTCCGGCGGAGGACTGGTGTCCGACGGTGCCGGTCAGATCTTGCTGGCGACGGGGAACGGCATCTCCCCGAATCCTGGCCCGGGCTCGAAGCCTCCCACTACCCTGGCCGAAGCCGTGGTCAGGCTCCGCGTGGGCAGCGACGGCAACCTGAAGCCAACCGACTTTTTCAGCCCGGCGGACAACGCCCGGCTGAACCGAAACGACGCTGACCTGGGAGCCGGCGCCCCCCTCGCCATCCCGGATGGCTATGGCACAGCGAAGCACCCCCATCTGTTGGCGCAAGTGGGGAAGGACGGCCGCGTCTACCTGTTGGATCGGGACAACCTGGGCGGCATGGCGCAGGGGGCCGGTGGAACTGATGCCGTCCTCGACAAAGCCGGTCCGTACAACGGAGTGTGGGGCAAGCCCGCGTTCTTCGGGAGCAGCAACGGTGGTTACATCTATGTCGTAGAGAGCAATGGATACCTTCGCGCATTCAAGTTGGTGACGAGCGCGGCGGGCGGCGTCAGCCTCGCCGCCGTCGGGACCTCCGCCGGCACGTTCGGGTTCAGCTCCGGTTCGCCGGTGGTGACTTCCTCCGGCAATGACGGGTCCTCCGCCCTTGTCTGGGTGGTCTATGTCAGCGGAGGAACCGGGGCCGGTGCGGAATTGCGGGCATACAAGGCGCTTCCGGACGGCACTGGCCAGCTCAAAGAGGTCTTCAGCGCCCCGTTGGGGATCGGCGCCAAGTTCTCCTCGGTGGCAACTGAGAAAGGCCGTGTGTACGTCGGTACCCGAGACGGGCACGTGGTAGGGTTCGGCGCCCCGACAACAGCAGCGGTAGGGGCGACGGACACTGACCTGGGCAACGCCAAGGTGGGTACCCCTGCAGCCGGAACTGTTACGGTCACCGCGTCCCGGACCGTGACGATTAGTTCCATCACAACAACTGCACCGTTCAAGGTTGGAACCTCTCTGACGTTGCCTCGGAAGGTGGCTAAGGGAGGAAATCTCGCAGTTCCGGTGACGTTTTCGCCCACGTCCGCGGGACAGATCGATGGCACACTGATCGTCAAGACAGCGGACGGCGAGACCGTCCTCCTCGGCGTCCATGGTGTAGGGACGAAAGACGGCCTGGGCGCTACCCCGGCGTTGGCCCAGTTCACCGACGTGCCGACGAAAACCACCAGCCGGTTGACCGTCAACATCGTCAACACCGGCACAGCGCCCGTCAAGATCACTGGCGTCACCTTGCCGGCCAACGCGGCGCTGAAAGTGGATGCAGGCACGGCGCCAGTTGTGGGGCAGACGATTCAACCCCTCGCGTCAGTGCCGGTGTCCCTGACCTTCAGCCCCACCACGGCGACGCCGGTGGCCGACTCGCTGGTCGTCGTCAGCGACCGCGGCGGGGTGACCGTAAAGATAACCGCGACCGCCATCTCCGGTACAGCGCACCTGGAGTTGCCGGGCTCGCTGGACTTCGGTGACGTCCCCACCGGGACATCGGCCACCAGGGTTTTCCCGATCAAGAACACCGGCAACGTCCCGATGACCATCACGAAGGCGAAAGCGCCGCAGGGTGTCTTCTCCACTACAACGCCCATCTCCGAGGGCCTGAAAATTCCCGGCGGTGAAACCGCATACCAGACCGTGACCTTCGCGCCCACGGCCACAGGGCAAGCCGGCACGAAGGAGACCTTTTACCTCATTACAGCGGACGACGGCCAGACCGCTCAGAAGGTCATGCTCACCGGGAACGGAACTGACGACCCCATCGCTGCCTACGGGTGGAAGATCAACGCAGGCCGCCCCGGGTCGAGCCTTGGCCGGTCGCTGACCGCGGAGTACGCCGTAGCGGGAGGAAAGTGCCAAGACTACGTCAGAGGAGTGATCTGCTGGTCAGCCAAAACAGGCGCGCATGCGGTGCTCGGTGAGATCAACAAACGCTACAAGGCCGCCGGCGGTCCGGCCGGCATCCTGGGCTTCCCTACTTCCGATGAGAAACCATCGCCGGACAAAGTGGGGCTGTACAACCACTTCGCCGGTTCGGGCGGGTCTTCGATCTACTACTCCCCGACAACCGGAGCGCACTATGTTGTGGGTGCGATCCGGTCGAAATGGATGGCACTCGGCGCGGAAACAGGGCCGCTAGGCTATCCGATCAACGACGAAAAGCAGTCCCCGGACGGCGTGGGGCGGTATAACCACTTCTCCGGTGCAGGAGGTGCGTCGATTTACTGGTCAACCAAAACCGGGGCGCACTCGGTGACAGGTGCGGTACGAGCCAAGTGGGCGTCACTGGGCTGGGAGACCGGGCTTGGCTATCCGACCTCTGACACGAATGCATCGGCGGACAAGGTGGGGCAGTACAACCATTTCGCCGGTTCGGGTAGAAGCTCGATTGTCTGGTCGCCGAAGACCGGGGCGCACGTTGTCCAAGGTGCAATCCGTGCCAAATGGATGGCAATGGGCGCGGAGACTGGCGCGCTGCGATATCCGATCACGGACGAGAAGGGAACACCGGACAAGGTGGGGCGGTACAACCACTTCTCTGGTTCTAACGGGTCGTCGATTTACTACTCGCCAGCTACCGGGGCGCATCCGGTAACAGGTGCGATCCGGTCTAAGTGGGCGTCACTCGGCTGGGAGACGAGCCGGTTGGGCTATCCCACGAGCGACTCGTACGCGGTTTCCGTGGGCCGGGCAACGGATTTCCAGCACGGGCGGCTGACTTGGAACGCGACGACCAAGAGAATTTCCGGATAGCCGAAACCCTAAAGGAGCCGCATGCGGAGTACGCGCGTGCGGCTCCTTGCTGGCTTGCCGAAAGACTTGGGCCGGATTTAGCTGGCGCTCTGGGGTCGAGTGCTGCCGTGATGGACCTGGCCTCAGCGCAGGTACCTTGTGGACTCTTGCCGGAAATCTGACTTCGGAGGAGGATGATCGGCACCGGAGGAGGCCCTTCATGACCGAGCTTGGCAAGTTTGAGAAGTATCTGATTGAGGAGTTCTTCGACGACTACCGCTCCGGCGATATGAGTCACCGGGCATTCACGCGGCGGGTGGCGTTCATCATGGGCAGCATGACGGCGGCATCGGCAGCCATGCTCCTGGTTGGCTGCACGGCCGAGGAAGTTCCCCGCAGCACTGATCCCATGCCGACGCCGACGCCGACGTCGTCGGGTTCCGGTGGTGCGTCCGCTGGGGCAGTACCTGGAGCCAAGAGCCCGTTGTCCGTCCCGGAGGGCGCGGCAGGACTCTCGACGGCGACCGTGCAGTTTGCTTCGGGTGGCACAAATATCAGTGGTTATCTCGCCCGGCCGGAGGCGGGTCAGGCCGGGCCGGCCGTGCTGGTCTGCCATGAGAACCGCGGGCTGACACCCCATATCCAGGATGTGGCGCGCCGCTTCGCCAAAGCAGGCTACGCGGCACTGGCCCTGGACCTGCTGAGCCGCGAAGGCGGTACCGCGGGCATGGACCCCGACGCCGTGCCGGGGGCGCTCACGCAGGCCGGTGCCCAGCGGCACGTCTCCGACTTCGCCGCCGGTTTCGACTATCTGAACTCCCAGGACTTCGTTGACCCCGGGCGGATCGCCATGAACGGCTTCTGCTTCGGCGGTGGCATCACTTGGCAGTCGGCGACGGCGATCCCTGGCCTGAGGGCGACGTCAGCGTTTTATGGGCCAGCACCTGATCTGGACAAGATCTCGGCCATCAAGGCGGCCGTGTTCGGTGTCTACGCCGAACTGGACCAGCGGATCACCGGCGCCATGCCGGCCTTCCGGGATGCTTTGGACAAGACGGATGTCCGCCACGAACTCAAGGTCTATCCCGGCGTGGACCACGCCTTCCACAATGACACTGGGCCTCGTTACAACCAGGAGCAGGCGACGGCGGCGTGGAACGACACGCTCGCCTGGTTCGGCAAGTATGTGTGAAGGCAAGTCTGCGTGAAGCATGGCCCGGACATGTCCCGACCGGATGGAGACGCGATGTTCGCAATCCGCAGGACCGCGGCGTTGAGCGCTGCAGGCGCCTTGGCCCTTGCCGGGTGTGGTGCCGCACCAGTGTCCAGGGAACGGGCGCCGGCGATAGACCGTGCGGCCGCCGTCTCCGCCGGGACGCAGGCCGCCGGTTCAGACGGGACGCAGGCCGCCGTCGCCCGCGGATGGGGCCCCGTGGTGGCGGGGGACGAATTCGATTACGCCGGGCCACCTGACCCTGCGAAATGGAAGGTCTTCAAGGGTCCGGGGCACGCGGGAAAGGGGATCCGGAGTCCGGATGCGCTGGTTGTAGGCGGCGGCATCTTGACGGTCAGCGGCGACGCCGCGGGCACCACCGGCGGAATGTCCGCCAGGTTTGCCCAACAGCGGTACGGCCGCTGGGAGGCCAGGATGAAAATTGGCCAGCGGGATCTGCAATATCACCCTGTCCTGATCCTGTGGCCGAACAACAACATCTCGTCCACGTGCGCCGAGATTGACTACGCCGAGGGCAGCGCCAACACCGCCCAAATCAAGTTCTTCCTGCACTACGCCTGCGGTGGCCCGAACTTTCAGACCACCTCGGCCAAGACAATCGACACCACGCAGTGGCACAACTATGCCGTGGAGTGGACTCCCGCCGGGATCACGGGATACGTCGACGGTTCATTGTGGTTTGCGGACACGAACCCGGCACATCAGCCTACGGTCGGGATGCACCAAACGGTGCAACTTGACTGGTTCCCCAACGGGACCCCTACCAAACCCAGCCAGATGCAGGTTGACTGGATCCGCGTCTATCAGTGAGCCGGGCGCTTACTCGCCCGAGGCCCAGTCGCGCTGGACCGGTACGGCGTCGTCCGGCGTTCCCACAAACAGCCCACTCAGGGCTTTCAACGCCGTGAGGTGTTCCATCAGGGCCAGTTCCGGGCGTCCGGGATGCGCAGCCATATGCTGGCGAAGCAGCTCCCGGGCCCGGTCGTGTTCCGGGGCGGTGTCGGCGAGGACGGCATCGATGATCCTGGCGGCCTGATGTTGGATTCCGGCGGCAGAAGCGGCATGCTCCGCACCGGATCTCAGTCCGTCTGGATCCTGTTCTTCGGGGCGTCCGGGTGTGGACGAGGGCTCCACCGACATGGCTATTCCTTTGTTCATCGTTCCGGCTGAGCCCGGAACCGGCCTGCCGCCTTCCCCCCATCCCGGGTCAGGGACCCGGATCCAAAGACGGACCACCGAGACAAACGATACAACGACGCCGGGCGGGCAACCTTAACATGAGCGAAGTTTTCGCCAAGGTGATGCACAAGTCGGGGTTTGGACCAACCGAGGCAGCACGTGGATTGGTCATCTCCCCGAAAAGACCCGGAAATACTTGCCGGGTAGCCTCGCACCAAGGAAGCCGTTCGAAAGGTAGTGCGTCATGCGTGTTGGACTGATCCGGGTGATGACGACGTCGGACCGACGCCTGCTCCACGCCCACGGGAAACTCCTGCAGGAGGCATTCGGATTTACCGTCACCTCCCGCTGCATTCCGGACCAGCCGTCCGGAGTCTACGACCAGGCGTCGCTGGAATCTGCGGCACCGAAAGTAGTCCAGCTGGCCCGGGAAATGGCCGGGGCCGCCGACGCCCTGATTGTCAGCTGTGCGTCCGACCCCGGGCTGGCCGCCGCCAGGGCGGCCGTGGATATCCCGGTCATCGGGGCGGGCTCCGCTGCCGCGGCCGCCGCACTGACCTTTGGCGGACGGATCGGTGTCCTGGGACTCGGCGCCCATGTGCCGGGCCCCATCTCGGACGCGCTGGGTGACCGCATGCTGCTCATAGACGGGGCCGGGCGCGTTGAAACACCCGACGAGTTCCTCATGCCGGCCGGGATCTTTGACGCACTCGCCGCTGCCCACATGCTGGTTGATGCCGGCGCCGACGTCATAGTGCAGGCCAGTACTGGCCTGAGCAGCATCGGCATGGCGGACGTGCTCCGCCGCCGGCTGGGGGTTCCGGTCATCGACGCCGTGACGGCAGCCGGTTCCATGCTGGTCGCGGCGGTGGTTGCCCGGGAGCTGCAGGCGGTTTGAGTTTGGCTGCCGACGGTGCGCCGTCGGCCAGGAACAAGACAGCCCCGCGCCCTTTTGGGGTGCGGGGCTGTCGGGTTGCTCGAGCCGGTCCTACTTGTAGACGCGGACCCAATCGACCTGCATCTGTGAAGGCTTGGTGGCCGATCCGTCAGGGAACCAGTCCAGCTGCAACGTCTGGTGCATGCCCACGGAGGGCAGGTGCGCGGGGTTCGTGTCGGAGAAGGTCTTCACGCCGTCGATGTAGCCGGTGATGCCCGA
This sequence comes from Arthrobacter sp. 2MCAF15, assembly GCF_052115605.1. Taxonomy (NCBI): domain Bacteria; kingdom Bacillati; phylum Actinomycetota; class Actinomycetes; order Micrococcales; family Micrococcaceae; genus Arthrobacter; species Arthrobacter sp. 2MCAF15. The sequence goes on from NZ_JBFRGZ010000005.1 coordinate 168,024, forward strand.
CGGGGTCCACTCCACGGCGTAGTTGTGCCACTGCGTGGTGTCGATCGTCTTGGCCGCGGTGGTCTGGAAGTTCGAGCCGCCGCAGGCGTAGTGCAGGAAGAACTTCATCTGCGCGGTGTTGGTGCTGCCCTCGGCGTAATCAATCTCGGCGCAGTTGGGGGACGTGTTGTTGTTCGGCCACAGGATCAGCACGGGGTGGTACTTCGGGTCCCGGGCGCTGGTCCGCATGCGCGTCTCCCACTTGCCGTATTTCTGCTGTGCAAACTTCGCCGACATGCCGCCAGTGGTGCCGGCCGAGTCGCCGCTGACCGTGGCCACGCCATTGGCAACCGACCACGCCTGCGGGCTACGTGCGCCCTTGCCTGAATGACCGGACCCCTTGAAGACGCTCCACTTCGTGGAATCTGGGGCGCCGGCCTTGGTGAACTCGTCGCCCGCAACAACCGCACCCCAGCCGCGCGCCGTGGCCGCCTGCGAGCCATCGCCTGTCGCGGCGACGGCAGCCTGGGCAGCAACCGGAGCGGGGGCAGCAACCGGCGCCGCGGCCGGAGCGGGCTTCGCGGTCGACGTCGACCCCGCAGCGGGTGCCGCCTGGACGCCAGCGCCGACGGTCGGAGCTTCCGGTGCCGCGGGCGCGACGGCGGCCTCCGCTGCCGCTTCAACTCCGGCAGCCGCCGGTGCGGCTGAGGCGCTGCTGACGGGTTTGGCGGCAGACCGCGTCGCCGCCACCTGGGGGCTGGTGGCCGCCGAGGACGTGGAAGCGGCGGCGTGGCCCGAAGGCTCGGTAGCCGGGGAAGCGGCTGCGGCTCCGGCCGTGGGCGCGGCGCTGCACCCGGTCAGGGACAGCGCACCCAAGGTCAGCGCAATGGCGACCTTGTTGAGCTGCTGGTTCTTGGGCTGTGCTTTTTTGAACGGTGTTTGCTTAAACAACGGACCCCTCCGGGCTTGGTGACTGGCACACACAACCGTCGCAGCCAGGGCGTCGGCGAGTGCTGGAAGCTTCATCCGGCCCGTGCCTCAAGGGCATGGGCGAGCAGACGCCGAACGGCGCAACCGGGGCCGGCATACGGGCGTCCGGGGGCCCTGCATTCGGGCCGGGCCTTCACGGCCAGTCGCTTACGTTACCGGAACGTTACCTAGGTCCGCAAACCTCCCAACCACCTCACGGCACGGGGACGCCCGGCCGCCTTCTGCATGCTGCCGGCGCCCCCGGCCCCCGCCGCTACAAACCGCCGCTACAGACAGCTGGGCTGATATGCCGGGTTGCCCGGGTGGCCGGCCGGCTGCCCAAGTGCGTCGGAGACGAGGCGCTGGGTGACCGGGTCGTTGGGGGCCTGGTCATGGTCAATTACGTCGGCCGGGCACTTATCCTGGATCGTGATGTTGGTAACCCGCCCGGCAGGGCCGGTGAGGAATTGGCTGGAGTACGGGGTCACCACCTCGTCGTGCGTCGTGGAGATTACCGTATACGCGGGACCGGGAACCGTGTCGCCAATGGAGTTGAGCTTGGTGAGGAATGGTGAACCTGCCTGCTGGTCGGCGCAGGCCTGGCAATTGGACCCTCCCACTGAAGTCGCCGGCGGAACGTCGCCCGGCGCGGGGGTGATCAGCCCGCGGGTGCCGTGGTTGGACGGCGCGATGCCCACGAGGTGGTTCACCTTGCCAGCGCCGGCAAGGAATCCAAGGTAGTAGCGCGGCATCATGCCGCCCTGGCTGTGGCCCACGAGATCAACCTTGGCCGCACCCGTCGAGGCCAGCACCTTATCGACGAACGGGGCGAGCTGCCGGGCCGAGTCTGCGACCGGCCCGGTGGCGTCGATGCCGTTGGTGGCGCCGTAGTTCAGAGCGTAAACGCAGTAGCCCTGGTTCTTGAGCGCCGGCGAAATCGTGGCCCAGTTTTTTGCCATGCTCTCAAAGGTCCCCGGTACCAGGATTACCGGGTAGGGGTGGGCTGCCGAGGGCTTGCAGGTCCAGTCGTTGGCGCCCGGTGGCGAAACGTCGCTGGTAGCGGCCTGGGCTGCCGGCATGCCCATCAGGGCTGCGGAAACCAGTGCCAGGGTTGTGGTTGCCAGCGCGGCGAGTGCTGCGGGCGTTCTGGGGTAGGACACGGAGTACCTCTTCGGTTGGACGCGTCATCAGTGACGGTCTGTGTGATGGGAAGCGAGGTAGGGGATCAGCCCCCGCAGTGATCCGGCTCACTTCTATCACTTCATGCTAGGAAGGGCGTTCCGCAGATATCGCTACATTGCACGTTCGTGCAGGCTTTTAGGGCGGGAGTGCTGCCTGTGGGGCTAAATGGTCAGACTGCTGCACAATTGTGCATAGCTACGGCGCGGCGGGCGTGCAGCCTGCGGCCGCCCTTGCTCGCTTCACTCTCCAGGCGGGAAATCGTAGGAGGCCTGGATCTTCGCCGGCGCGGTGCCGTAGGACAGGACGATCTCGTCGTGCGCCCTCAGAGGCAGGTCCCGGATCCCGGCGTTGTACTTCTCGCCGTTCACGTAGAGGGTCCAGCCGTCCAGCGGACCCGTTCCGGTGCCCGGGGCGCCGCTGCCACCGAGGACACCCCATTCCGTCAGGAGCTGCCCGAGGCTGAAGACCTGGCCCGCGGTGGGGGATTCGATGTGCACCACGCCTGTGGTGTCGTGGGTGTGCAGCGCCGAGATGCCGTTGGCCCTGTGGTCGGGTCCCGCCGTTATGCCGATATTGGCCGGCACCGCGACAGGCTTGCCGTCTTTCAGCACGTCCAGATGCGCGTGATAGTGGTCCACGTTGCCCTCCGCCGTCAGCACCGCGAGACCGGCCTGGGCGATCCGACCCGGCGCCCCCGCGATGTCCAACGCAAAATCCGGGGCCGGCGCCGCGGATGTCGCGGGAGACTCAGACGGCGGTGCGGTAGAGGGTGCAGTAGACGGCCCGGGGCCTGCGCACGCTGCCACCGCCAGCGTCATGGCGGAAAGTGCGGCGGCGAGTGTCAGTTTGGTGTGCATGGTTGCGTGAACCGCTTTCGATCGGAGACTTGCCATATCAGTCTAGGCAGATAAGCTCGGCCGGCCGATCAAGGCGAAGATGCCCCGCGTTTCCACCCCGAGCCGCTAGGGGAAAGAATGGACACGTGAGTGATGCTGGCGAATTCATTGACCTCGCACTGCAGCGGGAGGGCTCCTGGCGCCGTGCCGACGAGCTGCAGTCCCGGCTGGAACAGGAGCCGGGAGGCCGGGGACTCCGGTACTACGGTGCTTCCGTGGGTGCCGTGCGCGGGACCGTTCGGGATGCCGGCCGCCGCTATCCCGGGCTGTCCCGCGATGAGATCGCTGCGCTGAGCTCCGAGCTGTGGGGCGCGCAGCTGTCGACGGCGCCGGTTTTCGAGCGCCGCCTGGCCGCCGTGGTGCTGCTGCAGGCCAATGTGAAGCTGCTGACCAATACCGACCTCACCCGGCTGGAGGGCTTCATCCGGGAGGCGCGGCTGCGGGACCTCGTGGATCCGCTCGCCGTCGACGTCGTCGGGCCCCTGGTGGACGGGCTCGACGTCCTGGCCAGGGTGCGGGCCGACAGCGTGCTGGACCGGTGGGTGCGCGAGCCCGATGCCTGGCTGCGCCGGGCCGCGCTGCTCTCGCCGTTGCTGGCGCTGCGCTCCGGGGCGGGGGACTGGGACCGGTTCATCCGTCACGCCACCGCGGTGCTCGGCGAGCCTTCCGGGAAGTTCGACGCCGACGCCGACGCAGACGACGGTGCGGTCCGGGAAGCGGTGTTCCGCGTCCGCGCCGAGATGGCCAAGAGGCGACCCGAGCTGCAATTCACAGCCGTGGGGTGACCCCCAGAACCCTCCGTCCGGCACGGCCGGAGGGTGCCGTCTGGCAGGCGCCCCAGCCCGTCGCCTTGTTCAGTCTTTCGGCCCTCCCGGTCCGCTCGGTCCGCTCGGTCCGCTTGGTCCTACGGCGCTGCCGGTATCGCCGGACCTGCCGCCGGCCTTTGCGGGCAGCGAGAAACCCCTGGCGGCCCGTGATCCGGCGACGGCGCTCGCGGCTATGGTGACCAGCGCGCCCACCAGCAGGGCCGCGGCCTCGCCCGGGAGCAGGACCTGGAGTTGCGTCCCGATGCTCGCCGCCGCGGCAGGTATGCCGAGTTGGGCCGCCGACAGCACTCCGAGGGGCAACGGGAGCCCCAGTACCACCAGGGCGGCGTGCGTCAACAGGGCGCCGACGCCCAGCGCCACACCGAGGGCGATCATGTCCGGATGTCCGGCCAGGTCCTTAAGGGTCAGTGATGCGCCCAGCCAGACGAAGAACACCGGACCCAGGAAGCCGTCGCTGAGGGCGAACAGTTGCCGGGCCAGCCGCCTCGGTTCCCCGACGGCGGCCACCGCCAGGCCGAGGGAAAAGCCTGCCAACATCACGGACACGTTGCTCCACGTCGCGACCGCGGCCAGGGCGAAGAGAACCACCAGCTGGATCCGCAGCTCGAGGGCAAACTTGCGGCTTTCGGAAAGTCGGTGCATGCGCCCGTTGATTCCCCTGCGATCGAGCCAGCGCAGTACGACAAAGAGAACCACCGCGCAGCCGGTCACCGTGAGCACGCCCAGCGCCGCCCGGAGCGCGTGCGGCGGGTCCACCATGAGCGGCAGCGCCACTATGCAGGCTACGTCCGCGATGGCCACTTGCGCAGTCATGGAGATGACGTGGGGTCCGCCGAGGCGGAGGGAATCGATGATCGGCAGGACCAGCGCGGCTGAGGAGGATGCCAGAAGCACTGCGTAGAGGGGAGCATGTCCAGTCCCAAAGAGCAGGCCTATGCCGGTTCCGACCGCCACCGCTGCCGCCGCGCACGCAGCGGCGCGGCGGGAACCACTGCCGAGGGCGGAGCGGATCTGCGGATCCCGCACGGGAACATGGGTTCCGGCCACAAACATCATTAGCGCAAACCCGATATTGGCCAGCAGGCTGAACGTCGGGTCCGCCGGATCAACCAGGGCCAGGCCCGAGCGCCCGATCACGATGCCGGCCAGCAGCTCTCCCAGCACCACGGGCAACCGCCAGCGCACCGGCAGCGCCAGAAGCGGGCCGGCCAGTGCGACGACGGCGATCAGCGCCAGGGACAGGAACGTCACGGCTCGCCCCGCCGGACCTGCCCGGGGCCCACCGGGGCAGCAGGCTCGGCCTGGATGGTGGCGTCCGTGGCCACCGGGTCCTTCGTCATGGAAAGAGATTAGTCCCGTTGACCCTGCAGTGGCCTGGGTGTTGGCAATCAGGAGGTCGTTGACCGCCGTTCCACCACGGCGTAGGCCTTTCCCTCCAGGAAGGCCCAGTCGTTGACAACCATGTAGCCTAGCGAGTCCACCCGGTCATTGAGCACGTGCTCGTCGAAGCCCCTGTCACGAGGTTCCGCATCCCAGGTGGCCACATGGACGTCCCGGCCGTCCAAGATCAGCAGCTCGGTATTGACGTCGAAATCCTCCTTGGGCTGGCTGCTCAACTGGCAGATGGCGACACACAGGCTGTTCATTTCGGGCCTCCGCTTCGAGGTGGTGCTGATGGCATCATCCTACGTTCGGATGCGGCCCCGCCCCATGGGCAACCGACGGACGGCACTGTGGCCTCCGTTACCTGAATGTGACATTGGCGTGCGGTTCGCGTTACGGTGGTTAGGTGCCTGTTTCTCCGATACAGGCGCTCCCCAGCCGATTGCCTAACTCTGCCGCGGCCCCGGGGGTAACTCGCATCGACGCCGGCAGAGACGGGGAAACCACTTTTGGCCTGCTGACATGCAGGTCTTGGGGTGAAGCCGCACAGCGCCCGCCATGACGGGCCCGGGAGTGCGGCCGGGTGACTCCCATCCGAATCCGACAGCTCACCTCGCAGGCATTGGGAGAGGCTACATCCATGTCTTCAATCAGTACTTTTGCGCGCCATAGCGCCATTCTCGCCGCCGCCTCCGGGCTGGTGCTGACGGGCTCGATGGCCGCCAACGCCGCCTCGACCCCCGTGCAGCGGGACTCCGCTCCGGCCTCCAAGGTGGACGTAGCGGGACAGGTCAGCGCCCCCGTCAACGCCGATTCCAGCGTCAAGATCAGCTTCGACCGCCCCGCGGTGGCTTCCGTCGCCGCGCCGGTCATCGAACAGCCTGTTGCCGCGGCACCGGCTCCCGCAGCTGCCCCGGCGGCAGCGCCCGCAGCAGCACCTAAGGCAACAGTGCAGGTGCAGTCGGCCCCCGCCGCCGCGCCGGCTGCGGCGCCCGCCGGCGGACGCAACGCCATCATGCTTTCTGCCGCCTACAGCCAGCTGGGTATCACCCAGGACTGCACCGCCATGGTCGAAAAGGCCCTTGGCGCCGCAGGCAAGCCCGTTGGCGACATCGGTCCCCGGGCATTCCTTGGCCTCGGAACCGTTGTGGGCACCCCGCAGCCTGGCGACATGGTGGTCCAGTCCGGCCACGTTGGCATCTACGCCGGCAACGGCCAGGTGATCAGCGGCGGCATGAACGGTAAGAACCAGACCATGGTCCACCCGCTGTCCTGGCTCACCGCGACCGGTGGCGTGACCTTCGTCCGCGCCTAATCCAGCGCTCCTATTCCAGTAGGGGCCAGGCAGCCCTGCCGGGGCCAGGCAACCCGGAAAGACCGGCGATCGATTTCCTTTGGGGGCAATCGATCGCCGGTCTTTTCTGTGTCTGCCGTCCTATCTGCCAGCATTGCCGTGTGTCCAGGGGCACACCACTTCAGGCATTGCCGCTTCAGGCAGTGACGCTTCCGGCCAGCGGAAGCGTCATCTTCATGACCGTTCCCTCGGCTCCAGTCGCAGCCACCTCGACGGCGCCGCCAGCGGCGACGGCGATCTCGCGGACCAAAGCCAGGCCGATGCCAAAGCTCCGCTGTCCGTGTGAGCCGCCGGTGCTGGCGGTCCGGACGAAGCGGTCAAAGATCCGGGCCTGATCCACGCCGGTAATCCCGGTTCCTGTATCCGCGACGGTAATCACCGCGCTGTTCTGCTCGATCGAGGTCCTGATGGTCACACGGCCGCCCGGAGGAGTGTGCGCGAGGGCGTTGTCCGCCAGGGCCAGCACGGCACGGCGCAGCGCATTCTTCTCGATGCGGGCCAACGGCCGGGCGTCGGCGGAGAAATCCATGCGGACCTCACGCTGGTCTGCCACCAATTGGAGGCTCCCTGCGACGCCTGCGGCGGCGTCGGCGAGATCGGCAGGGGGTGCGGAGCGGTCCGGGGCGTCCGCCGTCGCGGCGAGCAGCAGTTCGTTGACAATCCCGGTCAGCGTCGCAGCGTCCTCCCGGATCCGGGCCAGGTCCTGGCTTTGCCTGGAGCCGGGCACCGTGTTTCGCTGGGCGAGTTGGATCCTGGTATCCAGGATGGTCAAGGGCGTTCGCAATTCGTGGCTCGCGTCCTGGACGAAGCGCCGTTGCCGGGCCAGGGCATCACCGAGGGGGCGGATGGCGCTGCGCGCGCTGAGCCACCCGAGAATGCCGGCCAGCAGGATTCCCGCCACACCGGCGATGACCATGGCTTCGAGGACATCCTTGGAATCCAGGTACGCGTAGGCCGTCCCGGCCGCTGCCGAGCCGGGCACTTCAGGATGGGCCAGCTGATTCATGAGGTAGAGCGCAGTGGCGGCGAAGAGCCCGAGGACCATGACTGCGCACGCGGCGCTGATCCGCAGCGCGACCTTGAGCGAGGCCTTGCGCAGTATCGAGTGGTCCGGGTTTCCGCCGGAGATCCCGCCGTTATTCATGAGCGTCGCCAATCTGGTAACCGACGCCGTGAACCGTACGGATGACGGCCTTGCAAATCTTCCGGCGCAGGTGATGAACATAGGTATCGATCACGCCGGGCTGGTCCGAGGCGTGGAAGTACGCCGCGAGGAGCTCGTCCCGGGTGAACACGCGGCCGGGTTCCGCTGCCAGGGCTGCCAGCAGCTGGCATTCCTTCGCGGTCAGCGGCACCGTGTGCCCGTAGACGGACCGGACGGAGCGCTGCGTCGGGTCCAGTTCCCAGTCCCCGATCATCACCTGAGCCGGGGCCGGAGAAGGGAAGGTGCGCGTCAGGGCGCGCAGGCGGGCGGCCAGTTCGCCGGCGTCGAACGGCTTGGTCACGTAGTCGTTGGCCCCCGCGTCCAGGCCCCTGACCTTCTCGTCGGCGTCGCCCAGGGCGGTCAGGATCAGGATGGGCGTGGCAATGCCTTTCGACCGCAGCGCTGCGATGAGGGCGATGCCGTCCATCACGGGCAGCCCTCGGTCGATCACCATGACGTCCCAGGCCCCGGTCAGTCCGTGGTGGAGGCCATCACGGCCGTTGGTGACAAGCTGGACCCGGTAGTCCGGATCGAGGAGCTCGGCGATGAGCGGCCCCAGGACGGCATCGTCCTCGACGAGCAGCAGGGACGGGCGGTCAGCGGTTCTCATGCCAGCTATTCTTCCGCGGCCATTTCCACAGTCCGCAGTCCGTCGTCTGTTGCCTCCGCCGTGTCGCCCGTAGTGGCGTCTGCTGTGGCGTCGGCGCGCCGAATGTTGCGGCGGCGCTTGAGGAAATGCACGACCCCCGGCACCACCGAGACCAGGACCATGGCGACGGCAATGACGTCGATGTTCCGGGCGATGATGTCAAAGTGTCCCAGCCAGGTGCCCAGCATCGTTACGGAGACGGACCATGCCACCGCGCCAATGACGTTCCAGAGGGTGAAGTACTTGTACTCATAGCGCGCGATCCCGGCGGTCAGCGGAGCAAACGTCCTGACCATGGGGACGAAGCGGGCCAGTACGACGGCGGCGCCGCCATGGCGGCGGAAGAAGTCTTCCGTGGAGGTCAGGTGTGCTGTCTTCAGGATGCGGGCATCGTCCTTGAACCATCGCCGGCCAAATTTCCGCCCCAGCATGTAACCAACCTGGTCCCCGGCGACGGCAGCCGCGGTGACGACGCCGATCAGCACCGGCAACGTCACGTGCAGCTGCTGGTGCAGCAGGCCTGCGGTGAACAGCAACGAGTCCCCGGGCAGGAAGGGAAAAAGCACGCCCGATTCGATGAAGACCATGAGCGCGATGACGCCCAAGGCGGCCGGGCCCAGCCCGGCGAGCAGGCTTGCCGGGTCCAGCAGCGAGGGTGTCCCGGCGGCGTGGGCGGCCGGAAGGAGGGCAAAAACGTCCACAGCGTGCATTCTCAGTTCCTCTCAGTCTTCAGCGACCGCACGGCGGAAGGGGCGCGACGCCGGGCCRCCAGCCAGGGCATCACAACGTTCCAGAGTCCCGTGAGCAGGACAACTGCGGCGCTCGTGGACAGAAATGAAGCTGCCACATCGGTGGGGTAGTGGACACCGATGTACAGCCGCGACCAGGCGACGACGAGTGCCAGCGCAGCCGCACCGAACGCGGTGATCTTGGCCCAGCGGGTTCCGCGGGCCAGGAAGAAGAGCGCGAAACCAACGGCCACCGCACAGGACACATGGCCGCTCGGGAAACTGTCCGAGCCCGATTCCGGAGCCAGGGGATCGAACAGCAGGGCGGGGTTGGGCCGCTGGCGGGCCACGATGATCTTGAAGATTTCACTGGCCACCCAGCCGGAAATTGCCACGAGCCCGAACGCTACCGCCTTGAGCAGGCCGCCGCGGAAGAGCCAGATGCACAGAGCCGCGGCGCCGATCAGTGCGAGGCCCACCACCGGACCAAAGACGACATTCAGCGCCATCGCCACGGCGGTCAGGGCTGGGGAGTGATGCTGGCTGAGGTCCTGGTCCACTCCGATCTCCGTGGCGCTAAAGCCCGGCGTCAGCTGCGCCCCCAAGCCCAGTGCCAGGACGGCAGCGGACAGCAGGACGCCCCACAGCAGCCAATGGCGGATATGGGGGAGGGCCCACAGCCGCGGCTCCGCGGCGGGACGCGTAACGTCGGGGCCGCGCGGTGCTTCGGGGTTTGGTGCTGCGCTAGTTGGTGCTGCGCTGTTTGGTGCTGCATCGCGTTCAAGGCGTCTAACAGGGACGGGTCCAGTCATGGGAACCTCCGGGTCGGGACAACGGGCGCCCGAAAAGGCACCGACTCCCACTCTCCCGCCAGGCGTTTAAGAAACGCTTAAGAAAGAACCGGCCCCCCGGCTAGGGGGCGTAGCGCAGCAGCGTCACGCCGTTGCCAAAAGTGTGCGTCTCCAGCAGCCGGAGCTGGGCCCTGCTGTCGGCATCCTTGAACATGGGCCTGCCCCGTCCAATCAGAACCGGTTGGACGTACACCCAGTATTCGTCGATCAGCCCGAGCCGCCGGAACGTATCGCCCAGTTCCGCCCCGCCGACCGCCATGTCCCCGCCCGGCTGCGACTTCAGGGCCAGGACTTCTTCCGGCACTACCTCCCGGACCACAGTTGCGTTCGGGCCGGCCGTGGTCAGAGTCCGGGAGTAGACGAACTTGGGCATGTCCCGCCAGATGCGGGCGAAGTCGGCCATCACTGGACTGATGTCGGGGTCCTCGTCCGCGGTCGGCCAGTAGCCTTCCATCAGTTCGTATGTGACGCGGCCCTCCAGGAAGGCGCCCATGGGGGCCAGCTTTTCGTTCATGTGGCGGTGCAATTCTTCGTCCACCATGTGCCAGCTGATGTCGCGGTCCGGCCCCTCGAAGAATCCGTCAAGAGACACCTGCATGACCATGACGATTTTTCGCATCTTCGCTCCTCGGTTTTCTCCAGAGTACGCCGCGGCTTTGGCACGCTGACCTGCAACGGAGTTTTTCCCGGTCAGGAATTAGGTTTGACGGCCCAGTTTTTCCCAAGAACCTGCTCTTGCGCGGGGTGCCGGGACCGTGCAGAATGCAGGAACTCTATGGCCCCACCGCGGTCCATCACCTTTCGGGGGAGGAATGATGCCGGCGCACGATTCCGCGCAGATGCCCGGGGCAGGTCCGGATGACTGAACCGCCGCCACGCCACTATGGGTCCGGCGGCCACCGCGCGGACGACGGATCGCAGGCCGGATCCCGGCCCGTACGACCACACACGTGGAGGTTCCGCCCGCAGCACCTGACGGCGGCCGCCGTCGCGGTTGCTCTTGTGGCTGCCGGCAGCGTTTTTGCGACCGTCCAGGCAGGGGTGCCAACCGATTTGGCGGCAGCCGCGGCCACGCCTGGTGCCACCGCAGCTGGGACCGCCGCAGATGTGAACGTCGTAGCGTCCCCCTTGACCGCGCCCCGGGGATCTGCGCCGTCTGACCTTCCCGCACCTGCGGGTGCTTCACCGGTTGCCGGCCCCGCCCCGGCGGCTGTGGCCCAAGCGCCGGCCGCCACGAAGCCGGCTGAAGTGCCTGCCGCCGTCGTCGCGGTGCCGGCCATCGGCCCCGAACTCGACGCCCAGATCAGCGGGATCATCCAGGCCAACAGCGCGTATGCGCTGGGGGTGTCATTGATCGATCTTTCGGACGGCGTGGTCCACGGCTACGGGGTCCAGGAAAAGTTTGTGGCGGCCAGTACGGCCAAGATCCTCGCCGCGTCGGCCTACTACCACCTGGTCGAGACCGGGCGGGCCTCACTGGCCGCTCCGCTGGGTGGCTCGACCGCAGGGGCCCAGATCCGGCAGATGGTCCAGCAAAGCAACAACGATTCATGGACGCTGATCCTGCGTGCGGTCGGCCAGCGGGGTATCACGGACTACGCGGCCTCGATCGGGATCACGTACGACTTTACGGTGAACCTGCTGACCTCCGCAGAAATGGCCCGGACCCTCCAGCTGCTCTACACCGGGGAGCTGCTCAACCCGGCTCACACCGCCCAGCTCCTGTCCTACATGCAGAACACCAACTTCGAGACGCTGATACCTCCGGCAGTTCCGCCGGGCGTCGGAGTTTTTCACAAGTACGGGCTGCTGTTTGGAAACCTCCACGATTCCAGTGTCCTGGTCAAGGACGGCCGGGCGTTCGTGTTCGTGGTGTACACCTGCGGCAAGAATTACTCGGACATGGGTCCGCGGACCCGGATCATCCAGGAACTCACCCGGACTGTGACCGCCGCGTTGTTCTGAGAGGGCTCGCGGCCTTCAGGACCGGTCACAGGACCGGCCGGTGGACCTTTCGGTCGCCCTTTCCGTGGTGCCGTACACGTCAGGGCTCACTTGGTAGCCGTGGCGGTCCTGCGCCAGCGCCCGATTGTCGACGGCGGCCAGGGCAGACTCATCCAGCGTCGTGGTGGAGGTGAGGTCCAGTGATTCCTGGCTGTCCCCACCGGAAGCCGTTACCTTGAAACTGCCCTCCCCGGCGCGGTAGTACTTCTGCTGGTGACCGGCGGCCGCTCCCTCGAGGGGGTTGAACTCGTCGACCTTCAGGATGTTGGCCTTCTTGCTGACCACCTGCCCGCAGTCCAGGAAATCAATGGAGGGTGCTGACCCCTCTGTATAGGTACCAACTTCCTTGGAGGGGTGCGCCAGCATGGCAATGCCGGCCCGGGCCTTCGCGACTCCTGCGATGAACGTGCTGGGGGCGCCGGCAAATTTTCCGGATTCAAACTCCTCCGGATACTCGCCAAACAGCCAGACCGCGCCCTTCCTGGTTTGGCCGAAGAAGGCCAGTTCGGATTCTTCCAGGGCACCGTCGGAGTAGTCGCGGTCCCACAGGACTACCGCGCGGACTCCATCCACCACTTTGGTCAGGCCCGTGACGATGGACACCACACGGTGGGTGTGGACCTCCGGCGGGCTCGTGGTGAGGTCTGTGACCTTGCCGGTGAACTCGGAGCGGGTCCCCGGTTTCATGGGCAGCCAGGTGTTGTCCACCTCCGGATCGTGAGGGAACAGATCAGCATTGAAGTCGGGGAGTGAGCCCGGTCCGCAGTCGGTCGCGGCACCGGCCGGTGCGGTCCCGGCCTGGGCGGTGCCGGCCATGCCGAGTGACGGGGGCAGTGCTACGAGACAACTGAGAACGGCAATGCTCTTGCGGAACATCGGACTTTCCTTTGAGGTGTTCCGGTGCGGCTTCTGGCCGCGGTCAGACGGTCACCGGCCCGGCGGCTGCGCGTTCCCGCTCACGAGTCTTCTTCGATTTGGCGAATCGGAGGTAGAGCGAGGGAACGATGAACAGGTTCAGCAGGGTGGAGGTGATCAGGCCGCCCAGGATCACAACGGCCATGGGGTGTTCGATTTCATGACCCGGGATGTTGCCCATGACAACCAGGGGCACGAGGGCCAGGCCGGTGGCCAGGGTGGTCATGAGAATTGGCGACAGCCGCTCGGCCGCCCCACGCATCACCAGCGCCCGGCCAAAAGTCTCGCCTTCATAGGTCTCCAGATGCTGGCAGTGGTTGATCAGCAGGATGCCGTTGCGCGCCGCGATCCCCATCACCGTGAGGAAGCCAACCAGGGACCCCAGGGACAGGACCCCGCCGGTCATGTAGGCGGCAATGACCCCACCCACCAGGGCTACCGGCAGCGTGAGCAGGGACAGGAGTGCCAGGCGCCAGCTCCGGAAGGACGCCTGCAGCAGCAGGAGGATCACGCCAAGTGCCGCCGCTGAGTAGATCATCAGTCGGTTCGTCGCCGCCTCGCGCTCGGTGTATTCGCCCAGCAGCTGCACGCTGTAGCCGGTCGGCAGATCCATGGTGGCCAGCCGCGACTTCAGCTCACTGGCCACGGTTCCCAGGTCTGCTCCATCGGCCAGGAAAGACCCTACCTCCACACGCCGGGAACCGTTCGTGCGGTCGATCTGGTTCGGCGTCGCCTGCAGGCTCACGTCCGCGACGTCGGCGAGCCGTACCCGCGTTCCGCTGGGGGTGTCGATGGGCAGGTCCTCGATGCTGGTGATGGAGGATCGGGTGGCCGGGGTGCTCCAGACCTGGACGTCGTAGGCCCGGCCGTCCCGGAAGACGTCGCCGACTTCCTCGCCGGCCACGAGCGTCGCGGCCGCGCGCCGGACGTCACCCGGTTTGAGGCCGTACTTCTGCGCCGCGGCCAGGTTGACCGTGACGGCGATCTGGGGGACTTCCACTTCAAGGGACACATGCGGGTTATGGGTGCCCTGGATCGAGTCCATGATGGTCTTGACCCGCTGAGCCTGTTCCCGGAGGACGTTGAGATCGTCTCCGTATACCCGGACCAGTATGGGCTCACTGGCGCCGGTGATGACCTCTTCGATCCGCTCCTTCAGATAGGTCTGGACGTCACGGTGCAGCCCCGGGTATCCCTTGACTACTTCCTCCACAGCGGCCACCGTCTCGTCGTAGTTGGCGTGGCGGTCGATGCTGATCCAGTGTTCGCCGGCGTTGACACCGACGATCTCGTCCGCGGCGAATGCCTGCCCGATGTGCGTGCCGCAGTTCAGGACRCCGGGGACCTTCAGGAATTCCTCACAGCCACGCTGGGAGATCCTGAACTCTTCCGCGGCAGAGGTTCCCGGTTCCGCGATCCAGTGCATCAGGAAGTCCCGCTCCTTGAACGTGGGGAACAGGGAGGAGCCCATCAGGGGAGCCAGGACCAGGCCCACCACCGCCAGCACGCCAAAGCCTGCGTAGCCGAGCCGGGGCCGACTCATGGCCTTGGACAGGGCAGCGTGGTAGCCGCGTTTGAGCACGCGGACCAGTGGCGCGTCGCGTTCTTGCAGTTTGGCGTTGCCCAGCAGGATCAGGGCGAGGGCCGGCGTCACTGTCAGCGCCACGAGCATGGAGGCCAGGACAGCCAACGTGTAAGAGACGGCCAGGGGCCGGAAAAAGACGCCGGTCAGCCCGTCGAGGAAGAAGATTGGCACCGCGGCGACCACAATGATCAGGGTCGCGTAGACGATCGGGCTCCGCATCTCCAGGGAAGCCTTCAAGACCACCGATGCTGACGATTCGTCACTGCCTTCGGCGCGTCTCTGCCGGAGCCGGCGCATGATGTTCTCGACGTCGATGATCGCGTCATCGACCACGACGCCGACTGCGATGACCAGCCCCGCGAGCACCATCGTGTTAATCGCACTGGAGGTGTAGTAGAGCACCAGGGCCGCGGTGAGCAGGGACAACGGAATGGCGACGATGCTGATCAGGGCCGTGCGCCACTGGAAGAGGAACGCCACAAGGATCATGACAACCAGCAGGCAGCCCAGCAGCAGCGCAATGCTGAGGTTGGAGATCGCCTCCTCAACAAAGCTGGCGGGCCGGAAGATCGTGGTGTCGAAGTTGATGCCACTCAGGCCCGGCTGCAGCTCGTGGAGAGCCTCCTCCACGCCCTTGGTCACGTCGAGCGTGTTGCCCCACGGCAGCTTCTCGACGATCAACATGAGCCCGTGCCCGTTGTTGATCACGGCGTCACCGATCAGTGGCTGATGGTCCTCAACAACCTGGGCCACATCGCCCAGATGCAGTGCGACCCCGTCCTTTTCCCGGATGGTCACCTGGGCCAGATCCGCGGGCGTCTGGATCGGCTGGACGTGGCGGATCCCCATTCTCTGGGTCGGGCTGTCGATGAAGCCGCCCGTTCCGATGAACCGGCCAGGCGAGTATTTCAGCAGCCCGGCGTCGAGGGCGCCGGCAGTGACTTCCATCACCTGGTTGAGGGAGACGTTCTGGGCCTTGAGCTTGTCCGGTTCCACCTGGACTTGAAGCATCTGGAGCCGCTCGCCCCAGATGGCCACATTGGCCACGCCGGGCACCCGCAGCAGCCGGGCCCGGATGGTCCAGTAGGAGAGCATGGACATTTCGATGAGCGAATGTTCCGAGGACGTCATGCCGATCTTCATCACGCGGCTGGTCGCGGACAGCGGCTGGAGCATCACCGGCGGTGCCGCCCAGGTGGGCAGCGCCGCGGTTACCGAGGCCATCCGTTCCGAGACGAGCTGGCGGGCGTTGAGCAGGTCAGTGCCCTGATGGAAGAGCAGCACGATCGAGGACAGCTGGGGCACGGACTTGGACCGTATCTCGTCCAGGCCGGGCATCCCGCTCACCGCGGCCTCGATCGGGACGCTGACGAGCTCTTCGACTTCCTGGGCGGTCAACCCGAGGCACGCTGTCTGGATTTCCACCCGTGGCGGGGCGAATTCCGGGAAGACATCCACAGACGCGGAACCGAGCTGCAGGGAACCGAGCAGCATCACGGCGCACGCGAGGGCAACAACGACCGTCTTGAAACGGAGGCTGATCCCGATGAGCCAGCGCATGTCACTCGGCCGTATCAAATTCGGTGCCGAGAAGTTCCTCCGCACCTGTGGTGACCACTACGGTCCCGGCAGGCGGCCCGTCCGTCAGGACGGCGACGTCGCCGTTGATGCGCTGGACCGTGATGGATTGGCGGACATAGACCCGCGGTTCAGGGTTGGCATAGACCCACGCCTTGCCCGAACTGTCGTAGAGTATGGCCCCGTAGGGGACAGTGAGCTTTCCGGTCTGGGGATCCGTGGCAATCACGGCTGTCGCGATCCCGACCCGTTCGATCGCGTGCTCGGTGAGGGTGAGCCGGTGAAGGTCCGTGCCGGGGACTTCGGCGATCGCCGCCGGTTCGCCCTCGGACGGTGGGGCCGCCGGCGCCTGGGCGCAGCCTGCGACCCCGAATGCCATGAATACGGTCACGAACGCTGCAATGATGACTCCCGCGGCCTTGTTGCCCCGCGGCGATGGTATGGAGTTCATGACGCATCCTGGCTTTCAGTCCGTGCAGCTTTGCCCTGGCCGCTCCGTGCGCTGGGTGCTTCCTTCGGCTCGAACCGAAGCAGGACAGCAGGCACAACAAACAGGGTGAAGAAGGTTGTTGTCAGCAGGCCGCCCCAGATGATCACGGCGAGCGGCAGGATAATTTCAGTTCCGACCACGCCACCCAGAAGGACCAGGGGCAGCAGCGCCAGGGCTGTAATCACGGTCGACATCAGGACGGGTCCCAGTCTCTCCTTGGTTCCGCGGACCACCAGCGCCGGCCACGGGGCCGAAGCGTCCGTTGCCCGCAGGCTCCGGACCTGGCCTGTCAGCAGGAGGGCGCCGCGGACGGCGATTCCCAGCACCGCGGCGAAGGCGACCAGGGCCACAAGGGAGTTGATTCCGCCCGTGGCCTGGGCGGCCAGCACGCCACCGGACAATGCCAGGATCAGGCCCAGGAAGAGCGGGGCGGCGAGCCGCCAGCTCCCCGTCGCCGTCTGCAGCAACACCAGGATGCCGGCCGCGGCGACCGCCGCGAGCAGCCAGAGCCACTGGTAGTTGCTTTGCTGCTGGGCGTACTGGGCGAGGACCTCCGCGTGGTAGGAAATCGGGAACTGCATCTGCTGAAGCGCCGTGTTGATGTCCTTCTGGATGTCGTCCAGCGAGCGGCCCTGGATCTCGGCCTTCACATCGACGCGCCGCGAGGTGTCATCGTGCAGGATCACGGACTCGTTGCCCACCATGGTCACTTGCGCGATGTCGCCGAGGCGGGCGTGCCCGCCGCTGGGGGTGTCGATGATCAGGTTGCGGACGCTGTCCAGGCTGCTGTGTGTGGCAGCATTCCCCTTGACGATGACCGAGAAGACCTTCTGCTGTTCGTAGAGGTTGCCGACTTCGATACCCTGCAGCAAAGCGGCCGCCGCGCGCCGTACATCACCGGGGACGACGCCGGCCTTTTGGGCGGCGGCGAGGTCCACCTTGACCTCGGCGATCGGCTGTTCGGGGGGCAGGTCGATGTGGGGATTGACCACACCGGCGGTGTGTTCAAGAATCTGCTTCACCTCCGCGGCCTTCTGCCGCAGGATCGCCGGGTCCAGGCCAAAGACCCGGACGGCAAAGCCGCTGTCCGCTTCTTCCCGGATCTGGTCGATGCGTTCCTGCGGGTACGTGGAGACTTTGCTGGTCAGGCCGGCATAGCCGGCGATCACGCGGTCGACGGCGGCGGCCGTGTCGGCGTAGGACGCGTCGGGGGCCACCGTCACCCAGAGCTCGCCGGAGCTGACGTCACCCACTTGGTCCGAGGTGATCGCACGCCCGATGTGTCCTCCGACGTTGGCCACGCCCTGCACAGAGCGCAGTTCCGTGGCTGCTGCCTCGGTGATCCGGCTCATTTCCTGGTCCGACGTGCCGGCCATGGCGCTCCAGTGCACCACCAGGGTCTTGTCAGCCAGCACCGGCACTACGGGCCGTGTCCCGGCCAGCTGGGGTGCCAGTGCCAGTCCGGCCAGCGCAACCACCGCCGCCGCGGCGAATACCCACCGCGTCTTTCGCATCAGGCGCGTCACGGCCCGGCCGTACGCGCCTTGCAGCCGCGCCAGGGAACGGCGTTCCGGCGCCTTGGAACCGACCGGAAGGACGAACGCGAGTGCCGCCGTGACCGTCAATGCCACGATCATCGAGACGACCAGTGCGAGCAGGTAGCTCTGGACCAAGGGGCCGAACAGGGCGCCGTTCTCACCGGCAATGAAGAATGCAGGCACGACGGCCAGCGCCATGATCAGCAGCGAGTAGAGGATCGGCGTGCGGGCTGCCCGCAGGGCGCCAGGGATCACTGAGTCGCGGCGGGCCTGGTCCTGGGCCGGCGCCTGGCCGGCCTCGGGCCCGCCGTCCCCGGATGCTGTATCTGCCCCAGCGGATGCCCTGGCGGCGGCACTGCGTGCCCGGGCGATGCCGTTCAGGTCTTCGGCGACGTCGCCGACCATGACGGCCAGGGCCAGCACCATGCCGGCCAGGACCATGGTGTTCATTCCGGTGCCGCGCATATCGAGCACAAGCGCTGCCGCGGTCAGCGATACGGGAATCGTGATCAGGCTGATAAGGGCCGTGCGCCACGAACGGAAGAACGCGCCAAACATGGCAACAATCAGCAGCAGTGAGATCAGCGCAGCGACGCCGAGCGTCCCGACCTCTTCGTCGATGAACGAGGCCTGCCGGTAGACGCTGGTATCGACCGTGACTCCGGGCAAGCCGGGCTGGAGCTCCTGGAGGACCTCGTCAACGCCCCGGGTCACGTCCATCGTGTTGGTCTCCGGGAACTTCTCGATCACCAGCAGCAGCTCGGCTGCGTTGCCGAGCAGGGCGTCGCCGATCAGGGGTTGGTGGTCGGTGGACACCGTGGCCACGTCCTTAAGCAGGAGATGGCCGGCCGGCCCCTGGAGGGGAACCTGTCCCAGGTCCTCCGGCGTGGTGATTGGCAGGACGTGCTGGACGCCGATCCGCTGGTGGCCTGTTTCGAAGAAGCCGCCGGTGCCCGGTGTCGATGCCTCGAGATAGCTCAATGGCGAAACCCAGACGGAGTTGCCGGTTGTCTTGATGACTTCGTCAAGGGTGACGCCCTTGGCCTCGAGCTGCGCCGGATCCACCAGGACTTGAAGCTGCTGGTCGCGGAGGCCCCAGATCGCCACGTTCGCGACGCCGGGAACGGCAAGGAGTCCGGGTTTCATCGTCCAGCGGGCCAGAACTGACATGTCGATCGCCGACATGTTCTTGGATGTCAGCCGGACCATCATCACCCGGCTGGTCGAGGACAGCGGCTGCATGAGCACGGGAGCCGCCGAAACATTGGGCAGTGCGCGCGCCTGCGTCAGCCGTTCAGAGACGAGCTGGCGTGCGCGCAAAATGTCGGTCCCTGGCTTGAAAACCATCTGGATCGACGACAGGCCTGGAACGGACTTGGACCTGATCGCCTCAACCCAGGCCACCCCGTTCAGCAGGTCGGCCTCCATGGGGGAGGTGATGAGTTGCTCAACCTCGGCGGCCGAGAGTCCCAGGGCTTCAGTCTGGATCTCCACCTGCGGCGGGGCGAATTCCGGGAAGGCGTCCACGGACATGCTCGGCAGGTTGGTGAGCCCCAGGGCGAGGATTCCTGCCGCGGCGGCCAGCACCAGGAGCCGGAACTGCAGAGTCCAGCGGACGATTGCGGCCATCATGGCCGGTACCCCGCTGGTCCCACAGTGTTGCCCGGGCTGGCGGAGTGAATATCAGGGCGTCGGCGTCGCCTGTGGCCCGGGCCGACGGGCCCGGCCAATGAGGGGAGCCGGCGGCGCGATGGGGCCGCTGAACCGATCTCCGTGAAAAGGGTGCTTAACGCTTTTGCTTCTTGGCAAAATGCCCGGTTGGTATTCACGGCGCGGCTCCTCAATCCAATGCCATAGCGCCCCCCAGCCGTCAAGAGTCATAATGATCTTCGGGCACGCAGGCGTCAATAGGGATACAGGTGATCGCCATGAAAGCAGTCGCAGGGGACCGCATCATCATTCGGGGAACCACGGTCGAGTCCACGGACCGGCACGGCCTGATCCTTGAAGTGAGGGGGTCCGAGGGTGCGCCGCCGTACCTCGTCAGGTTCGACGACGGCCACGAGACCATCATGTTCCCCGGTGGTGATTTCGTCGTCGAGCGGGCCGCGAGCGGGCCCTAGAAACTCGAGGAACTCCCGGACCCGGAGAAGCTGCCGCCGCTGGACCCGTACCCGGTGGTGGCGGCGCCGCCGCGCGCGGAGCTGACGCTGCTGACGCCGGTGTGGAAGCCGGTGTTGAAGCTCGGGACCGAAAAGAAGTAGTAGGACGGGTACACCGTTCCGAGGATGCTCGGCTCGTACGCGCGGCCGTACCTGGCCTTGCTTCCCGCCTGCGCGCTTTCCATTTCCTGGCGCATGAGCCCGGCTTCCTTGTCATTGCGGGCAAAGGCGCCGATCAGGGTGTCGGCGTGATTCTTCAGGAGCTCCGAAAGGTGGGTCCGGGCGTCACGGAGCCGGTCCAGGGCTGTCTCCGGTGTGATTGAACCGTCCGCCAGTTCCGAGGACCAGCGTTCGAGTTCACGCCGGCTTTCATCGCGGAAGGACCTCAGTGCAGCGGCCGAGGCCGAGCTTCCCTCCGCGCGGCGCTGGCTGAGCACCTCTTCCAGGCCATCGAGGTCCCTGCGGAACGGTGCGAGCTGGCGGTCCCACGCTGCAGGCCAGGATGAGCCACGGTTGAGCAGGGCATTGGTATCGGCGATCACGTCGTCCAGGGCGTCGAGTTCGGCCGAGGCGTCGGCGTAGCTTCGGACCAGTTTGAGGTTCTGCCTGCGGCTCAGGTCCCGGCTGCTGAAGGCGTGCACCTGGTTGGAAAGTTCGGTGGTTGTGTTGTACCGGTTCACGAATGTGCGGTGTTTCTCCAGGACCGTGCCCCCATACCGGGACGACTCGGGGATGGTACTGGCGTTCAGCTCGGTGACTTGCAGGTCCATGCTGACGTTGGCGTAGCTGGCGTCGCCCCGGGCAAGTTCCGTCCGGCTGGACACCCGGGTCCGCCACCGCACGATCAGCCACGCTGCGGCACCGCAGACTGCGGCAATCACGGCCGCCCACGCCGTGACAAGGAAGGCTGTGGAGCGATACCACGGCTGGTTGATAAGTTCGGCGCCGCGGCGTATCCCGGCAATGGTGCCGTCGGTCCATTGCGCGTCGCGGAGCAGCTCCTTGGAGGCATTCTGGATGTCCTCGCGCTGTTCGGGTGAGACTTTGCGGTCCTCACCCATGTACGTCCCCACATGCCGGCCCACCGGATCGAGGGCAAAGATGAACAGCCCGTCCGCCCACTTCTGCCCGTCGGCGCTGATCCATTCGGGGTGTTCGGTGCGGGCGAAACGCAGCACTTCCTCGTTCAGGTTGTCCGCGGCCGTGCCGTTGTACGTGTAGATCGCGACTTTGGTCGGCTCGTAAAAGTCGGTGGACTGTACTGCCGGCAGCAGCGTCCGCTGATCCAAAACCCCCGCACGGTCTTCAACCACGACGGCGGTCGGCGTCACGGCGAGCGCGGCGGGAGTTCCGCCGAGAAGGCCGGCCATCAGCACAACGACGGCGGCGAGTGCCTTGCGCATGATTCCCATTTTCCGAGCGTAGTGGCTGGCTCGGGTTGAGTCGAAGCAGGCGCCGCGGAACGCGGGACTTCCGGGTGCCGGTGGCTGTCCTGAAGGGCTGAGAATCCGCGAGCCGATTGACTCTGGTCAGGGGAATCCGGCAGCGATAGTCTTTCCCGTGCCGGCTTCCCCGGCCGGCCACACTCATGGAGAAATCAGGGATGCACCATGGCTGGCAAATATGAGGTCTATAAGGACAAATCCGGCGGATTCCGGTTCCGGCTCAAGGCCGCCAACGGCGAGGTGATCGCCTCTTCGCAGAGCTATAAGACCAAGGCAAGCGCCATGGGCGGTGTCGAGTCAGTCAAGAAGAATGCGGCATCGCAAGTGGTCGACCTGACGGAGGCGCCGGCCGAGACGGCATAAATCCGCAGGTCAGGTGTCTAATTTGGCCGGTCACCGCCTAGGATTACGGCATGTCTACCTATGAAGTCACCCGCAGCGCAGTCATTGCCGCCCCGGCCCAGGACATCTTTCCGCTGGTCAACAGCTTCCACGAATGGACCAAATGGTCCCCTTGGGAGGCTGTGGATCCTGCCATGGAACGGAGCTACTCCGGCAGCGATTCCGGAGTAGGGGCCAAGTACGCCTGGAGCGGGAACCGCAAGGCCGGCGCGGGCACGATGGAAATCGTCGATTCCGCCGAGCCCCGCACCATCAAGATCCGCCTGGAATTCAGCAAGCCTTTCAAGGCAGTCAATCCCACCTCGTTCACGTTCGCGCCGTCAGCCAACGGCACCGAGGTTACCTGGACCATGACCGGGGAAAACAAGGGCATCGGCAAGGTCTTCGCCCTGTTCATGAACATGGACAAGATGGTCGGCTCCGACTTCGAAAAGGGCCTGGCCTCGCTCGCCGGCGCCGTCGCCCAGCGAAAGGCCTGAGACCGCCGGGCAATGTTTCCCGGCGGCTCATTCCCAGCGACTGTGGAGGGACCTTCCGGGTTTTCTTGATCGCCGCGTGAAAGAGTTCAACCACTGAACCGCAAATGCCACGCTGATCGGTCAATCAGAAAGCCGGAATCCATGAGCCGGAATGTCACGAAATCCCGCCCTCGAATCGCTGCACGGCTGCTGGTAGCAGCCCTCCTGGTGGTGTCGGCTGCGGCCTGCCAGCCGACTCCGCCAGGCGGTGGTCCGGCTCCGACAGGCGGGGGCACGGCTCCGACCGGCGGCGGTCCGGCTCCGACAGGCGGGGGCACGGCTCCGACCGCCGGCGGTCCGACTCCCCCCGAAGGGGGCACGGCCACGGCGGGGACCGGGTCGAAGCCAGGGCACGTGTTCGTGATTAATCTTGAGAACAAGGGCTACAACGAAGTGTGGGGCGCCGGCTCCAAGGCCCCTTACCTGTCGGAGACACTTCGCAGCCAGGGCGTCCTGCTGTCCGATTACTACGGGATCGCCCACAACTCGAACCCGAACTACCTTGCCCAGATTTCCGGGCAGGCCGCAAACCCCATGACCCGTGAGGACTGCCCCACATATGCGGCGTTCCAGATGACCGGGACGGCCGCGCTGGGCCAGGCGGAAGGGACCGGCTGTGTCTATCCGGAGTCGGTCCCCACGGTGGCCGGGCAGCTGAGCGCCGCCGGAAAGACCTGGAAGGGCTACATGGAAGACATGGGGACGCCTTGCCGCCATCCCAAACTTGGCGGCAAGGACTCCAGCCAGGGCGCCAAGGTGGGCGATCAATACGCCACACGGCACAATCCGTTCGTATACTTCCAGGCCATCACCTCGTCACCGGATTGCCAGAGCAATGTGGTGGACTTTGGCGAATTGCAGACCGACCTCCAGTCCGTGGACACCACGCCGAACCTGTCCTACATTTCGCCCAATCTTTGCAACGACGGCCACGACAACCCCTGCGTCGATGGCAGCGACGGCGGACTGGCCGCCTCCGACAGCTGGTTGAGCCAGCAGGTCCCGGCAATCCTGAACTCCCCGGCCTTCCAGAAGGACGGGATGCTGGTCATCACCTTCGATGAATCCGAAGGCAAGACGGTGGGGCCGTCGGGACTGCTGCCCGGCGGAACGGCCGGCGGCAAGATTGGTGCGCTGGTGCTCTCGCCGTTCACCCACGGCGGTACGACGTCGGACCGTGCGTACAACCATTTCAGCCTCCTGGCCAGCATCGAGGACGCGTTCTCCCTGCCGCGCCTGGGCTACGCCGGGGCGCCGGGCCTGAACAGCTTCGGCGCGGATGTCTTCAACGCGAAGTCGTAGCCGGAGCGCCGCCTGCCTTTACTCGCCGTCGATCACCCCTAGGCGCCTGCGTTGTATACGTCGAGTCCGAAGCGGTTGAGGCCAGGCGCCCCCGCGAAGCCCAAGTACGGCAGTCCAAAGGTCTCTTCGATGCTGCCCAACAGGCTGTAGTGGTTGTAGGGAGTGGTGGACCAGGTGCCGCCCCTGGTGAAGGGCGAGATCACCAATGCGCCGACGCGTCCTCCGCCCGGGCCGGTGATGCCAGGCGCGGGGGAGTTGGGCCCGGCTGTTTCGCCGCAGCAGGCGCTCGCGTCGGACTGTGGCCCGTCGGATTCGTCGAACGTGATCACCAGGACGCCGTCCTGCTTGAACGCCGGGGACGAGGTGATGGCCGGAACCCATTGTTTGAGCCACTCGTCCGCGCTCGCCAGACCGCCCGGTTGCCCGTCCACGCACGGGGCGTCGTGGCCGTCGTGGCAGAGGTTCGGGGTGATCATGGACAGGTTGGGGGTGGTGGCCGCCGAGGCGAGGTCAGTCTTCAGCGCAGCGAGGTCGACGACGTTTTTGGCGCAGTCCGGCGAGCCGGTGATCCCGGCAAAATAGACGAACGGGTTGTGGCGTGACGCGTATTGGTCACCCGGCTTGGCCTTCTGGGTGTCGTCCACAGCGCCGAGGGCCGGGTGGCGGCATGGAGTTCCCATGTCTTCCATATAGCCTTTCCACGTCTTGCCGGCTCCGGTCAGCTGTCCGGCGACCGTGGGCACGCTGGCCGGGAAGACACAGCCGTCACCGATGGCTTGGCCCTGGCTGGCCGTCCCGGTTCCGGCGAACGGCGAGTAGGTCTGGCAGTCGGCCTGCATTTGCGGGTTGGGACCCTGCCCGGAAATCTGGGCGACGTAGTTCGGCTGAGAATTGTGCGCCGTGCCGTAATACTGGTTCAGCAGCACTCCCTGGGACCGCAATGTTGTGGACAGATACGGCGCCGGAGAACCAGGGCCCCACGTGGAGTCGTAGCCCTTGTTTTCGAGATTGATCACAAAGACGTGCTGGGCGCCCGGGAGAAATCCCTGGCCGGCGGCCGGTGCCGCAGCCGCAGCGCCGGCGGCCGTGCCGGCCGTTGCGGCCACCGGGCCGGAGCCCAGGGTCGCGGCTGCCAGCAACACGAGGGTGGCCGAGGCGAGCCGCCGCAGGGTGCGGGACCTCGCTGGCCGGCGCGGGCCTGCCGGCGGGAAAACGGGCTTCGTGTGGGAGTCAGGGATCAAGGCAGTTTCCATCCGTCCGCGAGGGCTTTTTCTTTCAGTCCGGACCATTCCTCGGCGGGCGGCGGCCCGGCGGGCGTGCAGGCGGGCCCGGCTGCGAAGGGCGGAACCAAGTACTTGGGCGCACTGACGTTGGCCGGGGCCGCGAAGTCGAGGACCTCGGCGATGTTGCGTGCCGCCTGGTCCCGGGGCGTCAGCGGTGGCAGGTTCCACCGCCATTCGATGGCTTTCAAGACCGACGTGTGGTCGTAGACATCGTGGGCGACATACCGGCGTCGGGCGCGTGGGGAAATGACCACGGACGGCACCCGGAAGCCGCGCAAACCGGTCTCCGGGCTGGTGTCCGGAGCAGTTGCCGGCGGGACGTGGTCGTAGAAGCCGCCCCACTCGTCATAGTTGATGACCAGCATGGTGTTCGCCCACGCCGGGCTTGTGGTGACGGCGTCATAGACCTCGGCCAGGAAGAGCTCGCCGGACCGGATGTCCGCGTGGGGGTGGTCATCACCAGAGGTTCCCGAACCCTCGTCCGTGAAGCGGGGATCGACGAAAGACACGGCAGGGAGGTTCCCGGAGCCCGCGTCGGCGAGGAACTGAGAATAGTGGTGGGAGATGCCCACGTACTTGGATCCCCAGAGGGCGGTGAAGGGGATGTCGCCGTAGTAGTACTTGCCCTCCACACCGGCCTCGGCCAGCCGGTCCCAGATGGTGGGCAGGGTGCTGGTAACGGTGGAATTATGGGTGCGGTCCGTGGCGGCCGAGTGCTGGTAGAACCGGTTCGGGTACGTCTCTGCCATGGTGGCGGCAAAGTAGCGGTCGCAGACGGTCCAGTCCGGAGCGGCCTGCCGCCAGAAATCGAGGTCTGCGGCCTCGTAGTATCCGACGGCGAATTCGTCGTTTTCGCCGGCGCGGAGCCAGCCGTCGTTCTTGCCGTTGTTGTACTGGATCCGGCCGCCTTCGTAGGAATGGTCCGGGTCCGGGTGGCCGCAGCCCTGGTAGTCCGTGAGGTGGTGCGTGGTGTGCGGGATCCCGTACCGGTCCGTGTAGCTCAGTCCGGCTTGTTGGCCGTCGGCGCCGGGCAGCCAGCCCATGAAGTGGTCGAAGGAGCGGTTTTCCATCATCAGCACGATGATGTGGTCGATGCCGGATGCGGCAGCCGGGGGCAGGGCGGGCACCGCGGCCGCGGCGGACCGCAGGCTGATCCCGGCGGTGGCTGTGGCCGCTCCGGCGGCGGTCAGGAACGTGCGTCTGGAGAAGTTCACGCCCAGCAGTAGATCACGGCAAGGTTACGGTAAGCCTGCTTTCGATCCCGGGTTCACTGTTTGTTCACCGGGTGTTCTTGGGCGCCAAAACTGCCGCTGCCGCTAGCCAGCCGCTGGTGCCGAACCGTTTCCGGATGCCTCCTGGCCGTATTCGGCCGTGATCAGGATGGGAAGGTGGTCCGAGGCGCCGCGGGGGAGAGTCTCGACGCTTTCGATCTCCAACCCTTGGGAGGTGGCGAAATCGAAATGGCCCTTGAACACCTTGTACCGGGTGTAGGTCCGGCGGTCACTCATGGTGAGGTCGTAGCCGGCGTCCTTCATCTGCGCGGTCAGGGACTTGGTGAAGAACGGGTAGTTGAAGTCTCCCACCATCAGGGACATCAGGCCGCCGCCCATGCTGAGCAGCTCGGCGTGCGCGGCGTGGATCTGGTTGCGCCGCAGCGAATTCGACGCCGTCAGCGGTGCCGCATGGAAGGAGGCGATAACGAGTTCGTGGTCGGTCTCGTTGTCGGTCACACGCGTGCCGATGAGCCGCTCGTGCGCGGGGGCCAGGACACGGTCGTGGAGGGACTTCTTCAAGGCGAACGTCTGGGTGTCGTAGGCCGTGAAGCGGTCCTTGCGGTAGTAGATGGCCAGGCCAAGACGGTTCCCCCGGGTGGCGTCGGCCAGGTGCAGGTCGCCGATGGTGTCCGGCAGGTCCTCGGTATCGCACTCCTGGAGGCACAAAGCGTCAAGCTCGAAATCGCCGGCCAAATCGACCAGCTCACCGCTGGCCGCGTGCTTGCGGAGGTTGTAGCTGATGACTCGAATCAGGGGAGCACCTCTTCGGATGATAGTTGCGTACGCTCTGACCGAGTCTACCTAGTCCGGCTGTCCGATCACGGACTATTGACCCGGCGTCCGCCGCCGCGGTCGGGTTCTGCCGCCCGGCTGGGGCCCGCTGCTGGAGCGGGCGGTGGCGGGTGCTCGAGGCGATAGGGTGGTGGAATTCTCCGATGGAAGCTGCGAAAGGGCGGGCGTTGACTGCTGTACTACCGGAACTTGCCGAGGGCGATTTCTACTATGAAGTGCTAGGCGGCGGACGGTTCCGCTCCACCGTCCACGCCCAGGGTGCCTGGAACGAACACGAGCAGCACATGGCCCCCGCGTCCGGCCTCATGGCCGATTGCCTGGCCAGGCATGAACCCCGCGAAGACATGCGCATGGCGCGGCTCAGCTACGAAATCCTCGGGCTGATCCCCGGCGGCGAGTTCGAGGTCGTCTCCACCACGCTCCGCCCGGGCCGGACTATCGAGCTGGTCCAGGCCGAGCTCGTCGCGGCCGGCCGCACGGCCATCCGCGCCACGGCGTGGCGGATGATTACCTCGGACACCTCAGCCATCGCGGCCTTTGAGGATCCCCGGATCCCGGCGCCGGAGGACTGCGAACCGTACGAAGCCGCCAGTGTCTGGCCCGGCGGCTATATTGCCTCGCTGCAGATGCGGATGGCCGAGGGCCACCGGGCGGGCTCGGGAACGGTCTGGCTCCACACCGACCACCCGCTGACAGACCAGGCGGACAGCGGCGACCTCGCCCGGCTGGTCGGCCTGGTGGACACGGCCAACGGGATTGCCGCCCGCGTCCCGCCGGGCAAGGACAGCTACGCCTTCCCCAACCTGGACCTGCAGATCCACATGTACCGCCAGCCTGAGGGTGAATGGCTGGGGCTGGACAATGAAGTGTCCTTCGGCACCGACGGGATCGGGCTGACATCCACGGTGCTCCATGACCTCACCGGCCCGTTTGGCCGCGCGGAACAGATCCTGACACTGCGCAGATCCTAAGGCCGTGCAAGTCCTGGTTCGTGTGGCGGGACCTAGCTCGTATGGAAGACGAGCCAGCCGGCCAGGGTGGCCAGCGCCGTCAGCGCGGCACCCCAGAGGATGTCGACAACAATCAGTTGCCAGGGCCAGGTCTTAAGTGTGGCGGCATTCGTGAGGTCGTACGTGGCGTAGGCGAACACGCCCAGGGCGGCACCGTAGCCCGCGGCGCCCAGCCAGCTGCCGCCGTCGAGCGCTGGCCTCAGGGCAAAGAACACGATCCCGGCAATGTAGATCACGTAGAACACCACCGCGTACCCTAGATTGGGCCTGTCGGCCATCAGGTCACCGATCTGGCGGCGGTAGAACGGGCTCATCGTCTTGAGCCAGATGGCGTCGATGATGGCGAACGCGGCGGCTACGACGAGGAATTGCAGAATGACCATAAGGGAGCATAACAACATGCCGCAGGCGCCAGCCGGGTCCCGGACGCTGACGGTGGTGCGGCAGCGGGAATCGCTCGGTGCCGCCGCCGACCTCGACTTCGCGCTCGGGCTCCTCCAGAAGGTCAAGACCGGTTCGTTGGGCCCCACCCTGCGGCTGTACCGCCCGGTTCCCACGGTTGCCTTCGGGCAGCGCGACACGCACCTGCCCGGGTTCGACGCCGCCGCCCGGGCCTGCCGGGAACTCGGTTTCGAGCCGCTGGTCCGGAAGGCGGGCGGCCGGGCGGCGGCGTACCACGAGCGAACGCTCGTCATCGATCACCTGGAACCCGAGGCGGACGCCATCGCTGGGGCCAAGGGACGGTTTTCGCGCTTTGGCGAACTGCTCGCCGGGGCACTGCGCGACGCCGGCGTGGAGGCCGGCGTCGGTGAGATCCCGGGGGAATACTGCCCCGGTGAGTTCAGCGTGCACGGCAGCGACCCGCTGATCCCGGAGCGGCGGATCAAACTCGTCGGCACTGCCCAGCGGGTGGTTGCCGGCGGCTGGCTTTTCAGCTCCGTGATCGTGGTGGCGGACTCCGCCCCGATCCGCGCGGTCCTGGAGGCCAGTTACGCCGCCCTTGGCCTGGAATGGGATCCGGCGACGGCGGGCGCGGCCGATGACCTCGTGCCGGGCCTCGACGTCGACGCCGTTGAGGCCGCGGTGATCGCCGCGTACGGACGCTACGCCCCGCTCAGCTACGCGGAGTTCCCGAGCCTGCTTTAGGAAGGTCCGCAGCTTCCCCGGTCCACCGCCGGATAGATGGTCCACCGCGGGATAAATACCGGCATCGGGACTAATTCGGCAAATGGTGCAGTTATGCAGTTGGAACCCGGAACCGGTTCTGCACGGAACGCGCTGTTTGGGCGCCGACGGGAACGAGACCACGTGACGACAACGCCTGCCGAGGGAGTCGGCTTCCGCTCCAAACGCGGACCTGTCCTTATCGCCCTGATGCTTTCGACGGGCCTGGTCGCGATCGACGCGACGATTGTGGCGACGGCCGTGCCTTCGATTGTGCATGACATCGGCGGGTTCACGTCTTTCCCGTGGCTTTTCTCCGCCTACCTGTTGGCCCAGGCCGTCTCGGTACCCGTCTACGCGAAGCTCTCCGACACCATCGGCCGCAAGCCGATCATGCTCCTCGGCATCGGGCTGTTCCTGTTCGGCTCGGTCCTCTGCGGAGTCGCGTGGAGCATGCCGGCGCTCATCGCGTTCCGCGTGGTGCAGGGCCTGGGGGCGGGTGCGGTCCAGCCGATGGCCATCACCATCGCCGGCGATATCTACACGCTGGCGGAGCGGGCAAAAGTGCAGGGCTACCTGGCCAGTGTATGGGCGGTCTCCTCTGTGGTTGGCCCGACTCTCGGGGGCGTGTTTGCCTCACTCGGCATCTGGCGCGGCATTTTCCTCGTGAACATTCCGTTGTGCCTGGTGGCAGGGTGGATGCTGGTCCGGTCGTTCCACGAGGATATCGAGCCCGTGAAGCACCAGGTGGACTATCTGGGGGCGGGTCTGCTCACCACCTCACTGACCCTGCTCATCCTTGGGGCCCTCGAAGGCGGCCAGGCCTGGGCCTGGAACTCCGCGATCAGCACCGCAGTCTTCGCCGGCGGCGCCGTCTTGTTCGCCGCGTTCATCCTCGTCGAGCGAAGGGCGGCGGAGCCGGTCCTGCCGCCCTGGGTTGTGTCCCGGCGGTTGCTGGCGACGACGGCGATGATCGCCTTCGGCGTGGGAGCGGTCTTGCTTGGCCTGACCTCCTACGTTCCCACCTTCCTGGTAGGAGCCCTCTCGACCTCTCCGATCCTGGCCGGGCTCGCCCTGGCGGCACTGACGATCGGCTGGCCGATCAGCGCGTCCCAATCGGGCCGCCTGTATCTTCGGATCGGGTTCCGGAACACGGCCTTGATCGGCGTCACGATCACCGTCATCGGCACCGCCGTCCTTGCCCTCACCGCCTCCGCRCCCAACGTTGCGCTGGTTGCGGGCAGTTGCTTCATTGTCGGGCTTGGACTCGGGCTCGTTGCGACACCGACTCTCATCGCCGCCCAGTCGAGCGTCGAATGGAACGAGCGCGGCGTGGTCACCGGGACCAACCTTTTCGCCCGGTCGATCGGCAGTTCCATCGGAGTCGCCGTGTTCGGGGCGATTGCGAACGCGGTCTACGCCAGCTCCCCGCACGGTGATACGGATCCCCATACCATCGTGGCGGCCTCTTCCGCCGTGTTCCTGGCCGTCATGATCTGCGCCGTACTCACGGTCCTCGCCGTCGTCGCGATGCCCGCTACCAAGCCGGTCAAACAGGCCTACGCCGGCGCGCGAAAGTAATCCGAAAGTCCTGCTGAGGGGTCGGGAAGTCTCCGGCCCGTCATCACCGCCGGGAGAGGCCGCCCAGGTTGCGGTATTTTTCGAGGCGCCGGGGGAGCAGCTCGTTGACTTCGACGCCGGAGAGGGCGGCGAGTTCGTATTCGATGGCCCGGCTGAGGCGCCGGCAGAAGGCTTGCGCCTCGTCCGCGGCATCGGGGCGTTCGTCCACGATGTGCTCCACGAGTCCGTTGGCGTGCAGGGCTGCGACGTTGACGCCCTGGGCCTCGGACATGGCCGGGGCGAAGTCCGTGTTCCGGTGGACGATTGCGCTGGCGCCCTCGGGCGGCAGCGGCGAGAGCCAGGCGTGCTGGGCGGCGATGGTGCGATCCGCGGGCAGCAGGGCCAGTGCACCGCCGCCGGCGCCCTGTCCGAGCAGCACGGACACGGTCGGTGCGTTGAGGCCAATAAGGTCGTGCAGGGAGCGAGCGATCTCGCCGGCCAGGCCTCCTTCCTCGGCCTCCTGGGACAGGGCGGCTCCGGCGGTGTCGATGATCGTGACGAGCGGCAGCCCGAGTTCCGCGGCCAGGCGCATCCCCCGCCGGGCCTCGCGGAGGGATGCCGGCCCCATCGCCGTCTGCCCCACTACCGTGTGTCCTCTGCCCGTTGGCCGCGTCGGCCGGGGCCGGGTGTGGCCGATCACCACGCAGGACTCCTGGCCGAATCGGGCCAGGGCCAGATGCAGGCCAGGGTCCTTTTCGCCCTGGCCGGTGCCGTTGAGCGGCAGCACGTCCCGGGCGCCGTGAGCCAGCAGCTGCCGCACATCCGGCCGGCGCGGATTGCGGGAGATGCCGATCGATTCCCAGGCGGTGGCGCCGGACGGCTTCACAGACAGCGTCGCCGGAGCGGCGATCGGCGCGTGGGGCCGGGTGACCAGGATGCTCAAGGCGCGGTCGACGACGTCGGACAGTTGCGAGGGCGGGACCACCGCGTCGACCAGCCCTTTGTCGAAGAGGTTCTCGGCCGTCTGGACGTTCTCCGGAAACGGCGTTCCGTGGAGGGCCTCGTAGACCCGGGGACCGAGGAAACCAAGCAGGGCCCCGGGCTCGGCGGCCGTGATGTGGCCGAGGGACCCCCATGAGGCCATGACGCCTCCCGTGGTGGGATGCCGCAGGTAGACCAGGTAGGGCAGCCCGGCCCTCCGGTGGGTCCGGACCGCGGCGCTGATTTTGACCATGGAGAGAAACGCGATGGTTCCTTCCTGCATGCGGGTCCCGCCCGAGGCGGGTCCGGCGAGCAGGGGCAAGCCTTCGCGGGTGGCCCGTTCGACGGCGTTCACGATGCGTTCGGCCGCGGCCTGGCCGATGGAGCCGGCGAGGAACTGGAATTCGCTGATGATGACGGCCACCCGGCGTCCCCGGATGAGGCCTTCGCCGGTGAGGACGGATTCGTCCACGCCGGTCTTGGCCCGGGCTGCGGCCAGCTCCTGCCGGTACTCCGGGTCCGGGCCGGGGTCCGTGACAGGGGCGTCCCAGCTCCGGTAGGACCCGGGGTCCAGGACCGCGGTGATGAGTTCGGTGGCATCCAGGTGCCGGACCTTCTGCTCGGTCAGCATGCCGGGCGGCCTTCCTGGTACCGGCCGGCTTCCGCGCCGGCGCCGTTGGCCGTCGCCAGTCCAAGCCACGTCCGGATCTTTTCGCCGTGCTGGTCCAGCAGCGGTGGGGCGGTGTGCGAGGTCAGGGTCGTCTCGGTGGCCCCGGCGGGGCCGAAGAACCGCAGCGGGGGACCGGGCAGGCTCACGTTGCCGAGAGTCTTGTGCTCGACGTCGATCACCAGGCCCTGTGAATGGACCTGGTCCCAGGCGTAGACCTCGTCCAGGGTCCTGACCTTTCCCGCCGGGATGCCGGCGTCGTTGAGTTTGGCGAGCAGCGGCGCGGCCTCAAAGTCGGAGAACACCCGCTCCACTTCTTCGATGACTTTCTCGCGGTTCCGCACCCGGTCCGCATTGGTGGCGAACTCCGGCCGCTCGGCGTCAATCCCGAACGTGGCGGCGAACGTGCGCCAGAGTTTCTCGCTGCCCACGCTGATCTGGACCCGGCCCTGCCGGCAGTGGAACAGTCCGTAGGGGGCGATGGACGGGTGGTGGTTGCCCTGGGCGCGCGGAACCTCCCCGGCAACAGTGGCCCGGGTGCCCTGGAACGCGTGGACCCCGATCAGCGCCGCAAGCAATGAGGTGCGGACAATCTGGCCCTGCCCTGTGCGCTCACGCTGCAGCAGAGCGGCCAGGGTGCCGAACGCCCCGTACATGCCGGAGAGGAGGTCGGCGATGGGGACCCCGACCCGCTGCGGATCATCCGGCCCGGACCCTGTCATCGACATTAGGCCGGCCTCGCCCTGCAGAATCTGGTCATAGCCGCTGCGCCGGGACTCGGGCCCGTCGTGCCCGAACCCGGTGATGGACAGGACCACCAGCGCCGGATTCAGTTCATGCATCCGGGCTGCGGAGAAGCCGAGCCGGTCCAGGACCCCGGGACGGAAGTTCTCGATGAGCACATCGGCGCGTTCCAGCAGTTCCCGCAGAACTCCCCGCCCGTCGTCGCTCTTCAAGTCCAGCACAATGGATTCCTTGTTGCGGTTGCAGGACAGGAAGTACGTGGCCTGGGGATCGTCCTCGGGGCCCACGAACGGCGGGCCCCAGCCGCGGGTGTCGTCTCCAGTGCCGGGGTTCTCCACCTTGATCACCCGGGCGCCGAGGTCGGCCAGCATCATCCCGGCATGCGGGCCGGCGAGGGCACGGCTCAGGTCCACCACGAGGTAGCCGGTCAGCGGGCCTTCGACGTCGGGCGTGGGTTTTGTGCTCATGGGGCTGATCCTTCTCTGGCTGGTCTTTGCGGGAGTGCGCGGTGTGGCTTGGGTGTGCTGGCGCGGTTGGTGGGTGTGCCGGTCACATCCAGCTATTCCTCCGCATCGAAGTCGATGAGTAGCTGGCTTAGTGGCCTAGCCTCCTAGACACTCGGTGTCTTTGTCAATAGTTCTCCGGTAGTCTTAGGGGTCAGGACAGGCTGGAAGGACGCGCATGGCAAAGCAGGCGGCAACGCATCAGATTTCCCGCGTTTCGCGGCCCCGGCTCTATGAACAGCTGGTGGAGCAGATCATGGACTTCATCGAGTCCGCCGAGCTGGGTCCCGGCGACACGCTGCCGGCTGAACGGGAACTTGCCGAGCGGCTGGGGGTTTCGCGGGCAACCCTGGCGCAAGCTTTGGTGGCCCTCGAAGTGCTCGGCGTGATCGATGTCCAGCACGGCACCGGAGCGGTGCTGGTCTATCGCCCCAACGTTCCGTCAGTGATCAAGGGACTCCGCGAGCACCGCAGCCGTTTGCCGGAGATTGTTGAAGCGCGGAGCACACTAGAGGTCAAGCTCGCCGAGCTGGCCGCGGCCCGGCGCACCGGGCGCGACATGAACGCCATCGATCGCGCGCTCGACGAGATGGCGGCCGAGGTGGCCTCCGGAGAGCGGGGTGCGCGCGGCGACGAGCTGTTCCACCAGGCTGTCACGGCCGCGGCGCACTCGGCAGTCCTGGCGCAGCTGATGACATTCATTGCCGGCATGGTCCTGGAAACGCGGCTCGAATCCCTCGGGCAGCCGGGCCGTCCGGAGCAGTCGCTGGCCTCCCACCGCAAAATTGCTGAGGCGATCCGGGCCCAGGATTCGGCGGCCGCTGCGGCGGCGATGCTGGAACACATTGACCTTGTCTCCGACGTTGCCCTGCTGAAAAACAGCTGAACGGGCATGAACGTGGACCTTTCCTTCGAACCGCCGTGTGGCCCTGTCGCCGGGTGGCGCGACGGCGCCGTCGTGCGTGCCACCGGCATTCCGTATGCCACCGCGGAACGGTTTGAGCCGCCTGCGCCGGCATCCGACTGGTCCGAGGTGCTCGCGGCGACCTCCCTGTCCCCGGCGTGCCCGCAGGCCCCCGTGCCCTTCCTGGACGACGTGCTCGGCACCCGCTACGGAGAACTCCCCGGCGACGAGCACTGCCAGCGCCTCTCGATCACCCTGCCCGCCGACCTCGACGACGGTGAGCGGCTGCCCGTGATGGTGTGGCTGCACGGCGGGTCCTACACCTCGGGTTCCGGGGATCTGGCGATTTTCGATCCGGCGGCGCTGGTTGCCGAGACCCGCGTCATTGTTGTCTCGGTGACCTACCGGCTGGGCCTGTTCGGATACCTGTCCACCAGCAGCGGCAGGCCCGCCAACCTGGGCCTGCTGGACCAGCTCGAGGCGCTCCGCTGGGTGCAGCGCAACATCGGATCGTTTGGCGGCGACCCGGGCAGGGTCACCGCTTTCGGGCAATCCGCCGGGGGCGACGCCGTGGCGCACCTCATGGCAACGCCGGATGCGGCGTCGCTCTTCCAGCGGGCCATCATTCAAAGTGCCCCACTGGGCATTACCCGGGGGCGGGAAAAGATGAACGCCGCCATGGGCGCCGCAGCGGAGGTGGTCACCGAGGCCACCCCGGCGATGGACGTCGTTGCCCTCGAGGAGGACGTCGCGCGGGCGGCCCGGAGGTTCGGGCTGATTGCTGCCATGCCGTTCGGGATCCAGTACGGGCATTCACCGCTGCCCAAGGAATCCGAGCTGGACGGTGCCTGGAATGCCACTGCCCCCGGGATCGACATCCTGATCGGCCATACGGCGGAGGAGGCCCGGCTGTTCCTGCCCCGAAGCCCGCAGCTGAGCCGCGTGGCGAGGATTCCCGTCGTCGGCAGCGCAGTGCTCAAAGCGGTGACGTGGGTGGTCACGGAACTGGTGTACGGCAAAGCAACAAGACAGTTTGCCAAACGGCATGTGCGCGCGGGAGGACGGGCCCACCGCTACGTGCTGTCCTGGCGCGCACCGGGAAATCTCTACGGCGCAGCGCACACCGTTGACCTGCCCCTGCTGTTCGGCGACCAGGGCACCTGGCGGGGCGCCGGGCTTCTTGATGGCGCCACCTGGGACGACATCCATGCCGACGGCCGGGCGATGCGGGCACTCTGGGCGAAGTTCGCGCGCGGGGAAAGCCTGGGCACCCGAGGCGAGATTCCCGGCTCACTCCGGTACCACTCGGTCTGAACCCCCCGGGCGCCCTCGCCGTGGTTCCCGGCCGCGGGAAGCACTGTTGAGGCAGGTACCGGCAGGGCCTCCCACCAGGAGACGACGCCTCATAGGGTTGCTGTATGGACAATCGGAAAGAAGCCAGCGAGTTCCTGGCCTCGCGCCGCGCGCGGGTCAGCCCAGAGCATGCGGGCCTGCCTGCCTACGGTGGAAACCGGCGCGTTCCCGGTCTTCGCCGGGAAGAAGTTGCCCTCCTCGCCGGCGTCAGCATCGATTACTACATCCGGCTCGAGCGTGGAAACCTGGGGGGAGTCTCCGACAGCGTGCTCGACGCCGTCGCCCGTGCGCTGCAGTTGGATGAACCGGAGCGCGCGCACTTGTTCGACCTTGCCAGGGCCGCCGGGCCCGCGCCGCGGCCCCGGCGCCCCATGCAGCAGCAGGTCCGGCCGACCGTGCAGAGGATCCTCGACTCCATGAGCGATGCGCCGGCCTATGTGCGCAACGGTCGCCGGGACATACTTGGCGCCAACCGGCTGGGCCATGCGCTGTATTCCGAGCTCTATGCCGATCCGGTCCGGCCCGTGAACGTGGCCAGGTTCGTCTTCCTGAATCCGCGTGCCCGCGACTTCTTCCTCGACTGGGAGCGTGCCGCCGGCGATCTCGTGGCCAATCTGCGCACCGAAGCGGGCCGGAATCCCTATGACCGCGCCCTGACGGACCTGGTGGGAGAACTCTCGGTGCATAGCGGGGAGTTCCGCGCCCTGTGGGCCTCGCACAACGTGCGCTTTCACCAGACCGGGCTCAAGGACATCCACCATCCCGTGGTGGGAGACCTTCATCTGGCGTTTGAGGCGATGGACCTGCCGGCCGATACCGGGCTCTCCCTCATTGTCTACAGTGCCGAGCCGGGTTCGGCCTCGGCGGACGCACTGAAAATGCTCGAGAGCTGGACAGCCACCAACAGTGTCGATATACCGGTTTCCGCCGTAGCAGCACAGGCCCCGGCACCGGCCCCGCATCGGGACAATTCCCGCTGAGCCATCGACGGCGCGGTTTCCCGGCCGCCTAGAACACAACGGCCGCGATCACCCAGAGGATTGCGATGACCCCGATCGCGATCAGCGGGCGGTTCCATGTGGATGCTACTGTGCTGTCGGCTGCCACTGTGCTGTCGGAAGTCACTGTGCTGCCGGATGTCACTGTGCTGCCGGAGGAGGGTAAACCGGCCGCGCGGGCATCTTGCCACGCCTGCGCGATCTCGTCACGGCCGCTGGGCGGCACAGGCTGGCTTATGCGTTCATTGCTCGGGAGGATGCTGAAGGGCCGGCTCTTCAGGTCGCTGACATGCCCAAGACCGGACTCGAACGAGCCCGGCGGAGTAGGGGCGCCCCAGCTCACGTACTTCCTGCCCGCGGTCCTGACCACGACCGCGTAGCCGATCTCGATGTCCACGACGGCATTGAAGGGTATCCGGTGGTCGCGGAGTCCGTTGATCAGTTCGAACCCGTCGCTGTCCGCACGGAGGCACGGCCGCCACTGGGCTGCGTAGACGAACCAGGACCCCAGAGCCAGCCACGGGGTGGCCTCCAGGGCCGCCCCGGATTCTCCGCTGGCCGTCAGCCAGCACAGGGTGCCGGCCGCCGCGGCCCAGGCGGTTGCGGCGACAGGGCGGCCCGACGGCGAGCGGTACGTTTTGACCTGCCGCGTCGAACGCCGCACGGACGCTGAGCGGCCCGACCGCGGCTGATGCTGCTTCTCCTGTGTTGCTTTCAATGGTCCCCCTCCATTGCCCGCGTCGTCGTCGGGATGAGTGCAATCTACCGCATGCGCTGTTCGACCCGGCGGTCAAAGCCGCCGGCTGTGGCCGGGGCTCGGGACCAGTCGAACATGCGGGCGAACTGAAACTATCGCCGCAGGTCTGCCGCTTCAAGGGCCGCGGTCTCCGCTCGAAGTTGGGCGATCCGCAATTTCAGAAACGTGTTCAGCCGGAACACCGTACGTGCCAGAACAAATATCACTGCGGCGGGAAAAGCCCAGTAAAGAATTGCAGCGAGCAGGCCAATATCCAATTTCAAACCCCCAATGTCAATGCCGCGTTCGCGACTCTGCGAAGCATAGATGCTTCAGTGAACATTGACATAGTCAACTAAAACCTTGAGGCGGTTGCCCCTTGCGCCCGCAGAGGTCATGACTTCGCCGATGTGTTCACTTGGTGGCCCGCCATTCATTGAAACGTGAGCCGAACAGGGAGGGCCCGTCATTACCTGTATCAACAGCAACTCCCACATATACCGAATCTGCGGTTATCTATCTAAGTAGCGCCCCGCTTCTGAGCAGGTCCTCGTCCGCCCGTAACGTACGCCACCGTGCCAGAACCCTGGCATCCCACGAAAGGAACACGCTCATGGCTACATGGCTCATCACAGGATGCTCGACCGGGCTCGGCCGGGCACTCGCCCAGGCAGTGCTCGGCCGCGGCCACAACGCCGTCGTCACGGCACGAGATGTCACTACTCTGCAGGACATCGCTACCGGTTTCCCGGACACGGCTCTGGCCCTCCCGCTCGACGTCACCGACCGGGCACAGATCGACTCGGCGGTCCAGCAGGCCCGGACGCGCTTCGGCGGCGTCGACGTGCTGGTCAACAATGCCGGCTACGGCTACCGGGCCGCCGTTGAGGAAGCGGACGACGCCGACATCCGGCAACTGTTCGACACCAACGTGTTCGGTGCCGTCGACATGATCAAGGCGGTCCTCCCGGACATGCGCGCCAACAGGGCCGGGTCCATCCTGAACATCTCCTCCATCGGAGCACGTATCTCACCTGCAGGATCCGGATACTACTCGGCAACCAAGGCGGCCCTGGAGGGCCTGTCCGGATCCCTCCAGAAGGAACTGAAGCCGCTCGGCATCCACGTCACCGTCATCGAGCCCGGGGCCTTCCGCACGGACTTCGCCGGCCGCTCACTCACCCAGTCGGCGACGGCGATCGCGGACTACGCGGAGACCGCCGGGAAGCGGCGGAAAGAGAACGACACGGTCCACGGCACCCAGCCGGGCGACCCTGCCAAGGCCGCGGAGGCCATCCTGGCGATCGTCGAAAGCGAGAACCCGCCGTCGCTGGTGGTGCTCGGCAAAGACGCTTTCGACGCCTTCGCCGCCGTCGCCCAGGCGCAGCGCACGGAACTGGACCAATGGCGGGACCTCAGCCTGGGCACCGGCATGGCGGGCTGAACAATCGAGTCCGGCCAGCCGCTGGATTTGGTGTGGAGCTGCGCGGACCCTGTCTTTAGCCGAATTCAGGGTCCGCGCTTGAAGGTTAACGGTGCGTTGACAGTGTGAGGCGATGGCTAACGAAATCCCTCGGAGCCCAAATTTGAACACATTATCCCCCAAATAATAGTTTCTGATCAGATGTAGTAAATAGTTATCCAATATGTTGTTGTGGCGTCGAGCTCAAGCCGTAGTTCATTCCGGACAGTCGGCGAATCGATAGGAAAATCTGCGGATGCGATATTCGCCAGCGAGCAGGGCGCATCGGCATGAGAAGGCGTTTCCTGTTTCAGAGAGACCTGCCAACTGCTGTCACCCGTGCAGTTAATGGAGAAGCCGATGCGCTTCTTCCCTGGCGGAATTGCCGGAATGGAAAATATCTGCCCTCCTGATCCGGAGCTCGTGGATTGCACTACCGCATCCTTGATGTTCGTCCTAAGGTTGCTCTGCTGACGTGCCAGCACATCGTCAGCATTCACAGTCGATGACGAAGTGCCCGTCGGGCTCGGCGCTGGACTAGGGCTCAAATCCGGAGTGGGTTGAACAGTGCACCCGCTGAGTGCAGATGCCGCAAATAACAATCCAACAATCAGTAACTTCGCTTGATTAATTGACCCCATCGCCTGAGAGTAACCGGAGAAGCGTATTTGACCAGATCTGTCACGGGTGATGACATTTTGTCATAATTGGGCCGTGTGGCAATTTACTCGTCCGGGACGGGCAGGGCTGCGTGCCTACCGCGCTGGAGGATTCGGTCGTAGTGTGATGGCCAAGTGTCGTAGCGGCCAGCCGGGCCCTGCAGCGGCGGAGGGGGTGTCGTGGAGGAATCGCCTCAGCTGCGCCGGCGTCCGGGATGGCCCTGGGCGGGGGCCATTCTGCTGGTGGTCGCCGTCGACGCCTTGCTAATCGGCTTTCGGACAGGCGAGTGCATCGACTATGCGCCGGAATCTGGTGCAGTCAGCGCTTGTTCCACCGGCCCGCTCCTTGGGCTGGAAGGCACATGGCTCCTAGCCGCGGTCAGTGTCCTTCTCATCGCTTACCTTGCGCGCCGCCTCTGGCGCGCCGCACGGCGCCCGTGACCCTGGTTGATAGATTCGGGCACATGACCCCTCCGGATATCAGTGTCAGGGCCGCGACCGACCTCGACGCCGCACGGCTGGCCGAGGTCCACATTGCAGCATGGCGGGCTACCTACCGCGGCGTCATGACCGACGATTACCTTGACGGGCTCGACATCGGACGGGCAGCGAAGGCGTGGCGCCGAAACATCCTGGAGCCCCGGGACGGGACTCTCCACCTCGTCGTCCAAACCGGCAAGGTGGTTACGGGCTTCGCCATCCTCGGTCCCGCCACGGGCGACGCGGACGCCGGAACCGGCCAGCTCCACGCGATCATTGTGCATCCGGACTGGTGGGCACGGGGCGCAGGCTCCGTCCTGTTTGCGGCTGCCGAGCAGAAGTTCATCGAACTCGGCTACGACCGTGCCTGTCTCTGGGTGGCGGCTGGCAACAATCGAGCCATCAGCTTCTACAACAAGCGCGGCTGGCTCGACGACGGAGCGACCCTGGAAGACCCCCGATTCGATCCGCCAGTATCGGAGAACCGCCACAGCCGGATCTTCCCTGACTCGTGGTTGCCAAGGGACTGACCGGCCTCATCCGCCCGTCCAGCGCCGCAGCGTGCTGTTGAGCAGTCCCACCAGAACGCTGGTCCACCAGCAGGCTTGCGAGACACACAGGGCGGCGAGCAAGCGTGCCCGCAACCCGGCCGCCATTGCGGTAAACAGCGTTGCCGGCGGCAGCAGGTGCAGTTGCTTCATGGTCCGGGTCAGGACCAGTCCGTTGAGCATGAGCACCAGGATGCTCACAAGTTTGATTTGGGTCGGAGGGCTGGACAGGTCCGGGTGCAGCAGCGCCCCGGAGATGAGCAGGATCGCCAGCCCGCCCCAGATCAGCGGCTGCGCGGCGGAATCGAGCCGCCGGGTGTCGTGGACGTCGCGGCGGCCCAGCAGCCACAGCAGGCCGACCCAGTCGAGCACCAGGATGGCCCCGAAGGACAGCACAAGGGCCAGGATGTGGGCGGCGAGGGCAATCCGGTGGACAACCACCCCGGGGTCGAGGAACCCGCCCACCAGCACGGATGCCAGCCACGCCGCCGAGCACCCCACCCCCAGGAGCACGAGTTTCAGGGCGGGCTTTCCGCTCGGGCTGGCGGGCTTGACGATGCCGGGTCCCGGCAGTTCCGTGCCATTGGGTTCCGTGCTGTCAGGTACACCTGTTCCGTCAGCGCCCG
Source organism: Arthrobacter sp. 2MCAF15 (assembly GCF_052115605.1). Classification (NCBI taxonomy): domain Bacteria; kingdom Bacillati; phylum Actinomycetota; class Actinomycetes; order Micrococcales; family Micrococcaceae; genus Arthrobacter; species Arthrobacter sp. 2MCAF15. Next base: position 209,729 of record NZ_JBFRGZ010000005.1, read on the forward strand.
GCGTCCGCCCGGCATCGGTGAGGGCTGCCGTCACGTGAAGAGCCCCTCGCCGATGAAGCCTCCCGCCGCGGTTCCCGGGGGAACCGCGAACAGGCCCGAACCGGTGTGCTTGAGGTATTCCAGGGCCAGGGTGTCTTCCTTCGCCATGGCCAGCTGCATGGGCACGTAGTGGGTCCGGGGGTCAGTGACAAAGGCGATGAAGAACAGGCCGGCGTCGAGGTGTCCCAGGCCGTCCGATCCGTCAGTGTAGTTGTACCCGCGCCGGAGCATCTTGACGCCGTCGTTCCGGCTCGAGTGCGCGAGGCGGACGTGGGCGTCCAGCGGGATCAGCGGTTCGCCGCCGCTGCCGGTGATGTCGAAGTTGGGGGTGGTGAATTCCTCGCCCCCGGAGAGCGGTGCGCCCGAGCCCTTGGTCCGGCCGATCAGGCCTTCCTGTTCGCGCAGTGAGGTCCGGTCCCAGATTTCGATGTGCATCCGGATCCGGCGCGCCACGAGGTAGGTGCCGCCGGCCATCCAGGCTTCTCCCGGGCGGGTTCCCGGGCCGGCCCAGACGTGCTCGTCCAGCAGGGCGGCCTCCTCGGCTTTGAGGTTGCTCGTGCCGTCCTTGAACCCGAAGAGGTTCCGCGGCGTGGTCTGGGACCGGGACGTGGAGGAGGTCCGGCCGAACCCCAGCTGCGACCAGCGGACGCGTGTTTGCCCGAACCCGATCCGCGCCAGGTTCCGGATCGCATGGACAGCCACCTGCGGGTCGTCGGCGCAGGCCTGGACCACTATGTCGCCGCCGGTGCGCCCCGGTTGGAGATCATCGCCGGGGAAGTGCGGCAGGTCGATCAGGGCGTCCGGGCGCCGGCCATCCAGGCCGAAGCGGGCCTTGCCGTCCTTCTCAAACAGGCCCGGGCCAAACCCAAAGGTGAGGGTGAGCTTTCCGGCCCCAAGGTCCAGCGTCTCGCCCGTGTCCTCCGGCGGCGCATCGTAGGGGCCGTCGACGGCGCCGCTGCTGCCCGTGCCGCGCCCAGCGGTCATCGCCGCGGCGGCCGCGGTCCAGTCCTTCAGAAGTCGGATGAGCTCCGCGCGGTCCTCCGTGACGACGTCGAAGGCCGCAATGTGAAGGCGGTCCTGGGCCGGCGTGACGATGCCGGCCTGGCGGTCGCCGTGGAAGGCGATGATGTCCTCCGCTGCCTGTGGAGGTGCCGCTGCCGCTACGGCGTCGTGGCCGAGGAAACCGGCCGCCAGGCCGGCGACGGCGCCCGCGCCGCCGGCGCCGGCGAGGGACAGGAGCCAGCGGCGGGACAGCCCACGGTTGGCCGAGCCGCCGGCGGCCGGCGGTCCTGCGGCAGCTGCGGGCTCCGGTGCGCCGCCGTCGGGAGTGTGCCCGGGGCTGCCGCTGAAGGGGCAGCCGCTCACAGGACTACCGCGGACGTGAGCTTGGCGAGCGGCTCGCCCAGGGCATCCACCAGGGAAGCGAGCTGCTGGACCTGGGCCTGGCTGAGCTCGTTGTAGTAGGCGAAGCCGTCGCCGGCGGAGTGCTGCTTGAGCCCGGTCTGCAAGGCCGCGAACTTTGCCTCCAAGGTGTCGGCCAAGGCCGGGTCCTTGCGCTGCAGCACGGGTTTCAGGCTCTCGAAGGCGATCCGGGCTCCGTCAACATTGGCCTGGAAGTCCCAGAGATCGGTGTGGGACCAGATTTCTTCCTCACCGGTGACTTTGCCGGTGGCCACTTCGTCCAGGAGTTCCTTGGCGCCGTTGCCGATCTTGTCTGCGGTGAGTTCCACCGTGCGGGTCCGCTGGGCCAGGTCTTCGGTGTCCGCAACGAGCTGTTTAGCCAGGCCGGCGCGTTCCGCCACAGTCAGGGGAGTGTAGCCGGCGGGCGGGAACAGGTCCTTTTCGGCCCGGTGCCAGCCCGTCCAGGCCTGGCCCGGTTTCAGGTCGGCTTGGCGGGCATCGAGCTTGGGGTCTAGGTCCCCGAAGGACTCGGCTACCGGCTCAATGCGTTCCCAGTGCATGCGGGTTGCGGCGTAGAGTCCGCGGGCCTTCTCCAGGTCTCCGGCAGCGTAGGCCTCCRCGAACGCCTTCGTTCCGTCCACCAGCTGATTGGTCTGGTCCTTCACGTACGCGGTGTATTGCCGCGTGCCTGTGTCCGCGAGCTCCTGCAGGCCGGCGTCGACGGCGGGATTCGTCCCGGAGTCCGTGACGCTGAAGCCTGCGCGGATTCCGTCGCCCTGCGTTCCGGGCTTGCAGGCCGTGGTGTACTTGCCGGCGGCCGCCGTGACCACCAGGTTGCGGCTCAGGCCGGGACCGATGTTCTCGACTTCGCCGATGACCCGCAGCCCGTCTTCGGCCAGGAGGTAGAAGTCTGTGGCCTGTGATCCATCGTTCTTGACAGCGAAGGTCAGGTTGCCGCTGGGGACCTGGCCGGTGGAGACCTTGCATTCCGTCTGGGTGCTGGTGACCTGGATCGTCCCGTCCGCTGCGGCCGCAGTTTTTGCGTTGTCCATGCAGCCGGTCAGGGCCAGCGGAGCCGCGGTTGCCGCAGCAACCAAGGCGAGCATCTTCCGGAACCGCGGAGTGTTTTTGGGCAGAGTGTCTTTGGGCGGGGTGTTTTTGGGCAGGGTGATACTGGGCATGGGGGAGTCCTTCGGGTCGGTGGGGGCGGTGCCGTGGCGCGGTGGACTTCCCCAACGACGCCGTTGAGGAAACCCTTAGTTAGGGGCACCTAAATAAGGAGGATACTCATTCCGGGCGATTACGCAAACATTTCGTACCCTAATTTTGATTAGGTAAGCCTAATCTAATAGCATGGTTTGGTGACCACGCAGCTTGATTTCAAGCGGGTGCCCTTTGCCGCCGATCTTGCGAGCTACGGGGACGAGCCCGCCATCCTCACGGACCACTACGCACTGACCTACCGGGAGCTGGCGGGGCGCGTTGATGCTTTGGCACTGCGGCTCGGCCCGGAACGGCGCCTCGTCGCGCTGGCCGCGACCAACGACCTCGATTCGATCGTGGCCTACCTGGCCGCGCTGGTGGGCGGCCACCCCCTGATCCTCCTGCCCGAGGACAAGCCTGCGGCCTTGGAGTCCATGGTGGCGGCATACGACCCCGACGTCGTCATGCGGCCCGGGAACGGGCGGACGGTGCTGGAGGAGCGCCGGCCCGGCACCCGCCACGAGCTGCATCCGGACCTGGCGCTCCTGCTGAGCACGTCCGGATCAACGGGCTCGCCGAAACTCGTCCGCCTCTCGCACGCCAACCTGCAGTCCAATGCCGAGTCGATCTCGGAGTACCTGAAGATCGGCCCGGATGACCGCGCGGCGACGACGCTGCCCATGTCCTACTGCTACGGCCTGTCCGTGATCAACAGCTACCTGCTCCGCGGTGCCGGACTGGTGCTCACCGACCTTTCCGTGGTTGATCCCTGCTTTTGGGAGCTCTTCCGGCGCCGGGGGGCCACGTCCCTGGCGGCTGTTCCCTACACCTTTGAACTGCTGGAACGGGTCGGGTTCGCGGAAATGGACCTGCCCAGCCTGCGCTACATCACACAGGCCGGGGGAAGGCTGGCGCCGGAATCGGTGAGGAAATACGCCGAACTGGGCCGCCGCCACGGTTGGGAATTCTTCGTGATGTACGGCCAGACCGAGGCGACAGCCCGCATGGCGTACCTCCCTCCGGAACTGGCGGTCGAAGTCCCGGGTGCAGTCGGCATCCCGGTGCCCGGCGGTTCTTTCCGCATCGACCCGGTGCCGGGACTGGAGCACGGCGAACTCGTCTACACCGGCCCCAACGTCATGCTCGGCTACGCCGAGAGCCCGTCGGACCTCGCCGCTGGGCGGACCATCACCGAACTTCGCACCGGCGACCTCGCCCGGAAACACCCGGCAGGCGTCTACGAAGTGGTGGGCCGGCGCAGCCGGTTCGTCAAGATCGTCGGGCTGCGCGTTGACCTGGGACAGGTGGAGCGGCTCCTGGCGGACCTCGGGGTGCGGGCCGCCAGCGCAGGGACGGACGACGGCGTCGTTGTCGCCGTTGAAGGCGACCACGACACTCAGCTGCTGGCCAAGGTGCTCGCCCAGGGCGTGGGCCTGCCGCGAGCGGCCCTTGAGGTGCACGCCGTCGAGCATCTCCCGCGTTTGCCCACGGGCAAACTGGACTACCGGGCTGTCCTGGCCCTGTCCGGGCCGAAACCCGGGCCGGCACCTGAGCGGACGACGGGAAGCGGTGCGCCGGACAGCGTCCGGAAGATCTTCGAGGACGCCCTGGAGTGCGCCGGGATTGGGGACGAGGACACCTTTGTCTCGCTGGGTGGGGACTCGCTCTCCTACGTGGCTGCATCGGTCCGGCTCGAACAAGCCTTGGGCCACCTCCCGCCGGATTGGCATGTCACCCCGGTCCGGGACTTGGAACCTCGGCCCCGGACGGCCCCTGTCCGGAAGCGGCGGCGGCTCTTTGCGCCACTTGAAACGAGCATCGTGCTGCGGGCGGTGGGGATCGTCCTGATCGTCAGCACACACGTCGGCCTGTTCAGCTGGCAGGGTGCTGCCCACGTGCTCATGGCCGTGGCCGGGTACAACTTCGCGCGCTTCCAGCTCTCCGGGAAGCGTATCCCGCGGCTGCGGCGGCAGTTGGCCAGCGTGGCAAGGATCGTGGTGCCGAGCATGGCGTTCATCGCGCTGGCCTACCTGGTCACCGACAACTACACACCGGTCAACATCCTGCTGCTTAACGCTATCCTCGGGCCGGAGGCGGTGACCTCCCAATGGCATTTCTGGTTCATCGAAGTCCTTGTCTACCTGCTGGTGGCGGCGACGGCGCTGCTGGCCATCCCGTGGGCTGACCGAGCCGAGCGGCGCTTCCCCCTGCTCTTTCCGCTGGCGTTGACCGGCCTGGGTCTCCTGACCCGCTATGAACTGGTCAACCCCGGGGTGCCGCACACGGCGCCCGCCCTCTGGCTCTTCGCACTGGGGTGGGCTATCGCCCGGTCCCGGACCATTGCCCAGCGTTGCCTGGTCTCGGCCATCGCTGCACTGACCGTTCCGGGATTCTTCGAGAACCCGGGCCGGGAGTGGACACTCCTGGCCGGAATCCTGCTGCTCATCTGGCTGCCCAGCATCCCGGTGCCGATGGGCTTGCGCCGGCTCACGGTGGTGATGGCCAGCGCCTCCCTCTACGCGTACCTGGTGCACTGGCTGGTCTACCCGCCGCTGGCGGAGATAAGTCCCGCGCTCGCCGTCGTTGTCTCACTCGCCGTCGGGGTAGCCTACTGGGTGCTCTGCATGCGTGTGGCGGGAACACTCAGCCGGCGGCGGGCACGCTCCAGTGCCGCCGGCGCCGCAGGGTCGCGGCCGGCTTCACGTGAGGTTCCTGCCTAGGAAGGAAAAGACCTCCGGGAGGATGGAACGCCAGTAGCCGCTGTCGTGGCCGCCGTCCTGAAAGGCTCCCTCGTGTGCCCCTGGCAGGTCCTTTACATAGTCCTTCACGCTGAACAGCAGGTTGTCCGCCGTGCCGCAGTCGATTCTCTTCGGCAGCGACTCCAGTTCCGGCCGCAGCGCGAAGATGTCGTTTGCGGCAAAATCCGCGGCGCTGTCGAAGTTGTCGGACCGGCCGGCGTCGTAAAGGCTCCAGACTGCCGGGCTCATCGCGGCAACGGCGCGGAGGCCGGGGACCCGGTGCTGGGAGGCCAGGAGCAGGGCGCCGAAGCCGCCCATCGATAGGCCGAACACGGCGAGCCTGCCGGTGTCGACTCCCTGGCTGGCCAGGAGCGGGAGGAATTCCTCGACCAGCATGGACTGCGTGTCGGTTCCGGAGTCCCGGCGATGCCACCACGTTTCGCCTCCGTCAATGGCAGCGATCGCGAACGGCGTCCCTCCGCGGGCCACATGGCGAGCCAGGACTCCACCTGCATCCAGTTCGTCGAAGACCATGCGGTGGTCCGCGCCCGTGCCATGCAGGAACAGGGCAACAGGCAAGGGGACGGAAGGGGTGTCGCCGGGGGATCCCGGCACGGCCAGTGACCAGCCCGTGGGTTCCTGCGGCCGGAACCGCGAGGTGAAGCTGCCGGAGCGCATGGCGATGGGTTGCGTTGGTGGTGCCTGGCTCGACGTGCCGGGGCCGGCGCACGCCGCGACCGACGCCGCCGCCACGGTGCCGGCCCCGAGCCCCAGAAGGGCCCGTCGGGTAATTCCGGGTGATCCCATGGCCCGATCATAGGCCAGACGTGCGTGCGGGAGTCGTAGCTGTGCGGGCTGGGCCCCAATCTGAGCCCCAATTTTGGCCTCTGGCGCACCCGGCAACAGTTCGGCTACGAATTCGGGGCAACAGTGGGCATAGCTTCCTGGATCGGCGACACTCTCGGTATGGCTTTACACCTGAAGGACCGTGACCGGCGCGCCGCGATAGGCGCCACGGTTGGCGCGCTGGTGCTGGTTGCCTCGGTTTCGGGGTGTTCGTCCACCGCTGGCCAGGAACCGCCTTGTTTCCCGCCCGCCTATTCGCTGAGCCCGACGGAAGCCAAACCGGGGCAAAGCGTCACGGTGTCAGCGCCGGACGCTGCCTGTAATCCCCGCTACGGCCAGAACGCACGAATCCAAGTGAGCGTCACCGACGCCGCAGGTGCGGAGGTGGTCAACACCACCTCCGCCATGAACGACGCCGGTGGGTTCACGTATACGTTCGTCGTACCCGCCCGGACGGCCGTGGGGGCGGCCGCCGTAACCGCAATGCCCTACAACATTGACTGGTGTGATGACACGGGCCGGAACAACCGCGTGGCGGGAGCAGGGGACGCCCAGGCCGTGCGCGTCTCGTGTGTAATGCCGGTGAAACCCCTGACAATCACCCACTAAGGGACGCTTCCGGCTCACGCCCTGGCCCCGGAATGATCTCCGAGTCCGAATCCGGACCCTGTACCGTGGGTCCCGATGACTCTCTCTGAAGAACTTCTCATTGCCTACGACCAACAGCTCCGCACAGATGCCGAGACTCCAAGCGCCGTAGCCATTGAACGGCTCGGCCCGCTGCGCCTGGTGACCTTTCCCGGCGGCAGGGGCTTCGTGACCTATCAGGACCTCGAGGGGGCCAGCGCCCAGACAATCGCGCATTGGGTGGCCGAGGCGCTCGCGTTTTACCGCAACGATCCCAAAATCGTGCGGGCCGAATGGAAAACCCGTGGCCACGATCACGCGCCTGGACTCCATGACGCCCTGCTCGCGAACGGATTTGAGCCCGATGAGACCGAATCGATCATGATCGGTCCTGCCAGCGCGCTGAATGCGGAGGTGCCGCTMCCGCCCGGCATCAGCCTGCGGCGGGTGACCGAAGAACGGGATATCCGCGCCATGAGCGCCATGCAGGATGAGGTTTTCGGTGATCCCGTTTCTGACGGCAATGCCGATCCAATCCTGCATCGCGCGGCCCTGGACGACGGGATGGAACTGTGGGTGGCCGAACATGATGGGGCGATTGTGAGCGCGGGCCGCCTCGAGCCGGTACCGAACACGGACTTCGCGGGCATCTGGGGCGGGGCAACACGTGCGCAATGGCGCGGCCAGGGTATCTATCGGGCTCTCACCGCGGCCCGGGCCCGAGCAGCGCTGGCGCTGGGCAAGACACTCATCCACAGCGACTCGACAGACTATTCGCGGCCAATCCTGGAACGCTCCGGCTTGCATCGGGTGTCAACAACCACTCCCTACCGCTGGCGGCGTTGACGGCCCAAGCACGTCCGCCGGGATTGCCGTCACCCGGCATGATAGCCCGTAGGGAATTGACCTAGCCCCCGGGATAAAAAGATTCCGGCGGCCCGGGGAATGGTCCTCCATTGCCCCCAGGGTCGCCCCCGCTGCCGCTGCCGAGGAGGCTTCGGGTGAGGGCGGCGCTGTCGGCCATCAGATCATCCACAGCCTTCACAAGGTGATGGTCCGCGACCGGCACGCCTTCCAACGCGCCGGCAACCACCGCCCGGCGGACGAGTTCGCGCGCGAACGAGGCCGTGGTGCCTTCGGTGCGGGCGGCGGCATCGTCAATTGCGTCCGGGGTGAAGGGAATACCGCGGGCATACAGTTTGATCAGCGAGACCCGCTCCGCCTGGGCCGGCAGGGGGATTTCCACGGCCAGGTCCACACGTCCGGGACGCTGTGCGAGGGCACGTTCGAGCATGTCCACGCGGTTGGTGGTGAGGACGAACGCCACGTCGGCGTCGCTGGCCAAACCGTCCATGGCGTCCAGCACCTCGAACAGCAGCGGCTGGGGTCCGTGCCCGAAGCTGCGGTCCTCGGCGATGAGATCACAGTCCTCCAGAACGACGATGGACGGCTGCAGGGCCCGGGCCATGGTGGCGGCTTCTGAGATCCTGGCGAGCGATCCCCCCGAAAGGAGGATTGCGGTGACATCTTCGCTTCGACTCAACAAATACCGCACCGTGTGGGTCTTTCCCGTCCCCGGCCTGCCATAGAGCAGGATCCCGCGTTTGAGGTGCTGGCCGTACTTGTCCAGCGAGTCCCGGTGCTCGGCGATGCCTAGGGCGTGGTCCGACACCTTCCCCAGCAGCCCATCGGGCAGGATGACATCGGACGCGGCAAGGGCCGGCCGGGCGTGAAAGGTCACCCCGGCCGCGCTAGGACCATACTCGCCCATCACCAACGAAATGACCTGCCCCTTGAGTACGCTGCGGTGCTGCATACGACGGCGGAACTCCGAGAGGAAGCGTGCGGCCTGATCGGTGGCGCCGGCCAAGACCTCGAGGGACGCTGACTGTCGGCCATACCGTGGGTTGGCGTCCCGCTGCAGCACCGCGAGTGGACTGCCTTCGTGGCTGAATAGCCATAGTCCCAGTGCCACGGCCTGCCGCTGCTGGTCCGGGCCGACAGCGAGGTTGGTGTAGTCCGGCTGGGACAGCGGGTATTGGGGATATAGCTGGGACTGCTGCAGCATGTCGCTCAGCGAATGATGGTGCCGTTGGTCTCCTCCGCCGATGCCCACGAGCCGGAACTCGGGGTCCTCAGCGGCGAGCTCTTCCATAAGGATGTCCGCGTCCACGAACCGATGCGGCGGAATTTCCTCAACCACCACAGCCACTGATTCTGCCTGGACCCCCAGATGGTCGGTGAGCGTGGTCAGCAGCTGGGTTCCCGGCTGCACCCGATGCTGCCCGGACTGTGCGAGCTCCACCAGACGCGCGAAATTGTCGATGAACTTCCCCAAAATTTCATCCATGCGCTGACCCTACCAGTACCGTCTTGGGGTGCTGACGCCTATGAACGGCAAGGCCAGTGTCAGCCGGTGGTGGCGCTGACCGCGATGACGCCGCCTTGCGGGTCACTGATCACGGCGCTRCGAAATCCCGGTGTGTCCATGGGCGCCATCAAGATGCCGCCACCGAGAGCGACGGCGTGCCGGGCGATGGCGTCCGCGTCGCGGACGGCGAAATTGACGCTCCAATGCGGCGGAACCGCGACGCCGTCTGTGGCCGCCACAACCGCCACGACCCGGCCCTTGCGGAGCCACCGCGAGAAGGGCGCGTCGGTCCCCGATTCGACTTCCCAGCCGAACAGTGCGCCATAGAACGCCTGGGCACGCCCGGGATCTGTGGTGTGAAGGGAGCTCATGGCCCAGCAGTTCGGCTCATTGGCCAGCTCGGCGCCGTCGATCCCGCCCGCCTGCCGCAGGCAGAACGGGACGCCGGTGGCGTCGGTGAGCACAGCAATTTGGTCGCCCGGGCCGGCATCAAACGGCTCCAGGCGCTTGCCTCCCGCCCGTTCGGCACGAGTCAGGGTTTCCCCGACGTCGTCGACCCGCACGTGGGTGATCCACCCCGCCGGCGACTGCGGCGGCGCCTGCCCGATGCCCGCCACCAGCTTCCCGCGCAAGCGCGCGGCGTAATAGTCGCCGTCGAGACCGGCCGGCATCGGCGTCGGCTCGTCAAAACTCCAGCCGAAGAGCGAACCATAGAATTCTTTGGCCGCCCGGGGATCGGGCTGCCAAGCGTCGACCCAGCAAGGCGCGCCGATTGAAGAGATATCTCGCACTGTCATTGATCAAACCCTTTCGGCGGGCCGGATTAGGCGGAAACATTGTTTCCCGGGCCGGCGCATTGAGGCAAGACCGAACCGGTGCCGGTCCCATGGGTTTCTCCGCTCGTGGAGAGCTCATGGACCACTACGGTAGGCTCGCAAAACAATATGGCCAATTGGGGGGACCATGAATAAGCGAACAAAAATTGGAATTGGAGCTGTTTCGCTCACACCACTGCTCGCGCTGGGGTTGTCTGCTGTCTTCGGTTCTTCGACTTCCAGTCCTGTTGACACTGCCTCTGGCGGACTTGAGCATCCCGAGTGCTACAACGAGGCGAGGCTGAGCGATCCGAACGACTTCTGCTACCGGACAATGGGTCCTTGGAACAGCACCAAGTCCTCCGACGAGGAAGTCCGGAGCATGATCTCCGTTGAGCAGATGATTGAGGCCGGCAGGACCGTTCAAGAAATCCGGCGATACTACCCGGAGTATTCTCCAGGCACGAAATAGCGTGCCGAGGACCTCTTGCGGACAGCGTCCCGGATTGACTTGACGGCGTGCGCGTAGGGACCTGAAGGAGGGATTGCCGGCACCGCAACTTGGACCTTGAGAACCCCGGCTTTCCTGCTGAAGTATCCGGTTCGAACGCCCTCAAATTCTGGAGTGAGAATGGGTCCCGGGATATGGAACTCAATGTTGCTCCGAAGGCTGGAATCAATTTCACCTCTGATGTCCCGCACGGCAATGCTGAGGCGTTGGATCGTCTCTGTCCAGATTTTACTTTCTGGCGTCTGGCCACCGACGATCATCCCGATGGAGAGCACCGGATGTATGTCGTTCCTCACCGAAATCACGCTCCCAACGGGTAGTGGTCCAGGGTCACTTCGGCCATTAAAGTTCTGAGTCCGGAGCCTACACGGCGCAGCCTCAAACGGCTGGTAATCCACACGCAGGGTTTGGTCCACTCACACTGGAACGGATTGCGGGAACTCAGGTAAGTGTCGACGGAATAGTTGCATATGAATTGTTACTCTCTTTTCCTTTCATGCGGCAAACGCGATTGATACCCTGAATTTGGTCAGGAAGCGGCCGCCCACTTCGTTGCGGGAGTCCCAGCCCCATGCCCACCAGAACCGATGTCACCGTCAGCCCCGGCGCCGGCTTGCTGGCGGTTGCTGCCGTCCGGCTGGCCGCCCGCAGTGCCGTCGCCCTGCTCCCAGTCCCAGGCTCCAGCACCCCCACGGCGGCCGGCCTGCCCGGTTCCTTGCGCGGACGCTACCGCCCAGGCAGGCAGGGCAACAGCCCCGACCCGGGGCTCCCATAGACCAGCGCGGATGCGACCCTGTGAAAACGCATCGGGGGTGGGCCGCATCCGCGCTAAACCTGCACCCGCCGGGCAAACATGTAGGGACATTCCGGGAACCGCGACTTGGCACCGTCAGGTGCGCGCGGCGAGGATCTGTTCGCGCAGGATGTCCGCGTGGCCGCAGTGCTGCGCGAGTTCACGGAGCATGTGCAGGTAGACCCAGCGCAGGGGCAGCGGACCGCGCCTGTTGCCCCTGACCAGGTCGTCCAGGTCGAGGGAAGCAGCCTGACGGCGTGAATCCTCGCAGGCCTGGACGTAGGTGGCCTGTAGACCGGCGATGGTGTCGCCCTCTTCGAGGATGAACGATTCATCCGGAGTGGCCGGGATACCGATTTCCTGCCGCGTCCTGCACGTGATGGCCTCGTCAAACCAGACCTTTTCCACGACGGTGGCGTGCTTGAGAAGCCCCAGGAGGGTGGTCCTTGACGGCACCAGGGACGCCCGGGCCTCCTGGTCGGTCAGTCCGTCGAGGCAGGCGAGYAGATCCGCCCGGTGCTCATCGAGGAACGCGTCGAACTGGGTCCGCATGTCTGCGGTGAAGGTTGCGGGCTCCATGCTGGGGTTTGGTCTCATGGCCCCACAGCCTAGTACCCGGCGGCCGGGTATCGGGGGACCCGGACACGCCAACGCGGTCCAGGTCCCCACGAATCCGGTCCGGCGGAATGGAGGCGCCGTCAGTGTCCCCGCGCGATCCATTCCTCCAGGTGGCCGGCCTCTTCACCGATCGTCGTCGGATCCCCGTGGCCGGTACGGACCACCGTGTCCGCGGGCAACGGCAGGAGCCGGTTCCGGATGGATTCGATAATGGTGGGAAAGTCGCTGAAGGAACGTCCGGTCGCTCCCGGACCGCCCTTGAACAGCGTGTCGCCGCTGAACACGGTGTTTTCCAACCCGGAGCCCTCGAACCCGGTGCCCTCGTTCCCCAGCAGGAAGCACACGGAGCCGGGGGAATGACCGGGGGTGTGGAGCGCCACCAGCCCGGCACCGGCGACGTCGAACGTGTCGCCGTCGGCAATGGCGTGGTCCGGCTCGGTGCCGGGGAACACCTGCTCCCAGAGCATCCAGTCCGCCCGGTGCAGGTATACGGGCGCGTCCACGAGCGTCCGGACCTCGCCCACGGCGCGGATGTGGTCATCATGGCCGTGCGTGAGCAGGATCGCCTTGACCGTCCTGCCCGCGACGGCGGCGGCCACCGCAACGGGATCGTGGGCGGGGTCGATGATGACGCATTCGGTGTCATCGCCGATGATCCAGACGTTGTTTTCCACGTCCCAGGTCCCGCCGTCGAGCGAAAACGTTCCGGAGGTGACCAGCCGTTCGATCCGGAGGCTCACAGTTCCACCACCGAGCGCAGCACCGAGCCGGCATGCATCTTGGCGAACGCTTCCTCGATCTGCTCGATCGTGATCCGCTCGGTCACGAAGGCGTCCAGGTCCAGCTTGCCCTGCCGGTAGAGGCTGATGAGCATGGGGAAGTCGCGCGAGGGCAGGCAGTCGCCGTACCAGGAGGACTTCAGCGAGCCGCCGCGGCCGAACACGTCCAGCAAGGGCAACTCCAGCGTCATTTCGGGGCTCGGGACGCCCACCAGGACCACGGTGCCGGCGAGGTCACGGGCGTAGAAGGCCTGCTTGTACGTTTCCGGGCGGCCGACGGCGTCGATCACCACATCGGCGCCGAAGCCGCCGGTCAGCTCGCGGATCGCCTCGACGGGGTCGACGGCGGAGGAGTCCACCGTGTGGGTGGCGCCGAGGTCCTTGGCGCGCTGGAGCTTCTTGGCATCGATGTCGACGGCGATCACAGTAGTGGCGCCGGCAAGCGCCGCGCCGGCGACGGCCGCCACGCCCACTCCGCCGCAGCCGATCACAGCCACCGAATCGCCGCGCTGGACGTTACCGGTGTTGATTGCCGCGCCGATGCCTGCCATGACGCCGCAGCCGAGCAGCCCGACGGCGGCGGGATCGGCGTCGGGGTCCACCTTGGTGCACTGGCCGGCGGCAACGAGGGTCTTTTCGGCGAAGGCGCCGATGCCAAGTGCCGGGGCCAGCTCCGTGCCGTCCTCCAGCGTCATCTTCTGGGTGGCGTTGTGGGTGTTGAAGCAGTACTGGGGCTCACCGCGGCGGCAGGCCCGGCACTCGCCGCAGACGGCACGCCAGTTCAGCACCACGCGGTCGCCGGGGGCGACCTCCGTGACGTCCGGCCCCACCGCACTGACAACGCCGGTGGCTTCGTGGCCGAGCAGGAACGGGAAGTCGTCGTTGATGGCGCCCTGCTTGTAGTGCAGATCTGTGTGGCAGACGCCGCACGTCAGGATGTCAACGAGTGCCTCGCCCGGACCGGGGTCCGGCACCAGGATCGTCTCCAGGGTGACGTCGGCATTCTTGGAACGGACTACTGCTGCTTTGACTTTATGGACCATGAAACAAGCTCCTCTGCTCTGGACGCGGATTTCTCGCACAACTTATTGGCACAACGGGCGGCGGCGCGGCCCTTGGGAGGCCGCGCCGTCGAGGTTTGGTGTCTTGGTTACAGGGAGGGGTTAGGCGGCTAGCCGGCTCTTGACCTCTGCCGCGGAGGGATTGGTGGCGGCGGTGCCGTCCGGGAACAGCACCGTGGGGACGGTGCGGTTGCCTCCGTTGAGCTGCTCGACGAGATCGGCGGTGCCTTCGACTTCCTCGATGTTGATCTCGGTGTACCCGATGCCCTGCGCGTCCAGCTGCTTCTTCAACCGGTTGCAGTAGCCGCACCACGTGGTCGAAAACATGGTGATGGTGCCGGATTCGGGGGTGAAGTCCACGAAGTTCTCCTCAAACATTTGGGTAGGGCCGGCGTGTAGGCCGGCCCCACTGAAGTCGTACGTCACTACCAACAACCGTACCTCGGAGCCCGCTATTCCCGCAGGCGCGTGACGGCACTGCGCACGGATGACGCGAATTCGGAGGAAAGCTGCGAAGTCGCCGGAAAGTCGGAATGAATCAAGCTGTTTGTGACAGCGGGTTGGTTTTGTGGTTGATGCCGGCGTGGGCCGGGGCGGCTGGTGCGGTGGGTTTGTTCCGGTAGCGGTGAGGGTGCCGGGCGTGGCAGGCGTTGAGGGT
>NZ_JBFRGZ010000006.1:0-215841 GCF_052115605.1 Arthrobacter sp. 2MCAF15
TACCGGCAGATCTTCACCAGCAGCATCTTCACCAGCAGCGGTGACCGCCAAGCCGCACTTGCGCCCTGGCTCCAGCACTACAACACTGAACGAATCCACACCGGCATCGGAACCACACCCGCCAACCGAGTGTCACCAACCTAATGGCTCAGTACAGCTAGACGACGCCATAAGCGCCCGGTAAGGGATCCCCCAGGCGGACGGCCGCACCGTCGCCACGGGTGGGAAGCGTTTGCGCATCGGTAGGCTACGCCCATGGCATTGGGGGATGCGCGGCCGCAGGCAGTTCGGTCACACAGGCTGGTCCTCGATGCGTACGCCTTCATCAAAGGCCGACTCATCGCCACCTCGCACTGGGTGGGCGTGCTGCTTCTCCAGGTGGCGGCAGCCATGGCGTTCCCGCTGCGCAGTGCGGCGCCGACGCCGGCCACGCGGGGCTTCTTGGGTAGGCCAAAAAGGGCGTCCTCGACAGCGATTATCTGCCGACTCCTTTTTCGGAACCGGACCAGCTGCACCCGAACTGCCGTGGCCACGCCAGGCTGGCGGAGGTCCTGACCAGTGTGCTTGAGCCATCTGTGGTCAAAACCCGGGTCGACGTCCAAGTTCTGGGGTGACATCTAGCGCTGCGAATACGACGCCACTTATCTCTGCGATACACAGACGGCGCCGGACCCAGAGCCTGGTTCTTCGTGCTCAATCAGTGAGCAGGAAGCACCAGTTTTCGACCATCAGGTCCAGCGAAGTGTCACGGTCCACGGTCCAGCCGAGCCGCATCCAGCGCCGCGAAAAGAATTCCAGTTCGCCGAAAGCCAGCGCGCACCGCACACGGCGGCTGGTTGGCTCAAACCGCCCGGCCCGGTCGAGGCCGGCCTGCATGTCATCGATCGCCGAGTCGAACCACTGGTCCAGGGCCGCCTGGATGTCCGGTTCGCTGGCCGCTGCCTGGTGGGCCGCCACTACGTAAGGGCGGATATCGGCCCACTGGTCAAACTTCCGGGCGAGCCAGGCCCTGATCAGTTCGCGGTCCCCGGATTCCACCACCGAATGCAGCGGCGGGACATCCGCCTCGGTCAGCATCTCGTTGGACCGCTCGAGGAGCGACCGCATGAGCTGGGCCTTGGACGGAAAATGAGCGTAGAAGGTGGCCCGGGTGGTGCCGACGGCGGCGGCGATGTCATCCACCGTGGTGGCGGCATACCCCTTCTCTTCGAAGAGCTCCAGCCCCTTCTCGCGCAACAGTCGGCGGGTCATCTGCTTCTGAGCTTCTCGAATGCTTGCCACTCCCCCAGATTAGTGCAGGACTCACAGCGGCCTTTCACTTGACGCGCTGTGTAGCTCCGGCCACGGCAGACGGCGTGGTGATGGTCGCCCGGATCGCCCTAGACGGCGGCCATGACCCGCTCGCCGTTGAAGTATTCAAGCTCCCAGCCGTCAACGGCATGGTGGTGGGCCAGATTGAGCACGGCGTTGTCGATGCTTTCCAGGGTGCGGCCAATGGCCAGACTGAGGCTGACCCGCAGCAGCGTGCCGTGGGCGACGGCCAACACCCGCTGGCCGCTGAACTCCYCGGCCAGCGCTTCCAGCGCCGCCAACCCGCGGCTGGCCGCCTCGTCCTCTCCTTCCGCACCGCGGAAGCCACCGGGGATGCGCAGTGCCTCCAGTTCCGGTCCGGCCTGCAACCCCTCAGCGGGTCCGAAGCTGCGCTCGGCAAGTTCCGGCACGCGCCGGGCCACACGGAGCCCCAGCCCGTCGGCAATCAGGTCGGCGGTTTCTGCGGCACGGCGCAGCGGCGAGGACACGACCGCATCCCAGCCGTAGCCCGACAGGACGGCGACCGCGTCGCGCGCCTGGCCGCGGCCGACGTCGTTGAGCGGAATGTCGGTGGACCCCTGAAGGCGGCGCTGCGCATTCCAGTCGGTCTGGCCATGGCGAACAAGGGCAAAAGTCGTCAGGGTCATGCCGTCCATTCTGCCCTGACCGCGGGAGGTCTCCATCATCCGTGCGTCAGCAGCACGACATTATCCCGCGGTGCCGGCCTGCGCGGCGTAGCCGGTGGCCCGGTCGCGGACCTTGTTCACGTACGAATCCGACTGGTTGTAGGAGTAGATGGCGTCGGACCAGCCACTTGCGGTGGTGAGGTCACCGCCGTGGGCGCACAGGTACGAGGCGRCCGTCAGCGCGGCGTCGTCGATGTTGAACGGGTCGGCTTTTCCGTCTCCGTTGCCATCCCGTCCGGCGAGCTGCCACGTGGAGGGGATGAACTGCATGGGCCCGACGGCGTGATCCCAGCGGGCGTCACCGTCCAGGGCGCCGCCGTCGGTATCAGGGATGGCGGCAAAGCCGTCGCCGTTGAGGCTGGGCCCAACGATTGGCCCGCTCGCCTGCCCGGTGGCGGTCAGGCTTCCGCCGCCGTAGGTGCCGTGGGCGGTCTCGACGAAGCCGACGGCCGCCACTGTATTCCAGCCGATCCCGCACGTCGGAGCGGTTTCATTGGCCGTACCGGCCGCGGCCACGTAGGCCTGGAGGGCCCGGGCAGGGATGCCGGTCCGCGCCGCGGCCTCGACCAGCCACTGGGCGTCCGCGCTCCGGGTGATGTTCACCGCGGGGACTATGCCGCCGGACAGCGCGGCCAGTTTTGCCTCCGCTCGCGGCGGTGCGGGCAGGGCTCCGCGGGCTTCTGCGCCGGAGAACTGAAGCGCCCAAAACAAGAAGCCGGTGATGACGCAGAAAACGAACAGGCCCAGGACCACAAGGCGTTTCAGACGCAGCACGGACTAGCAGGACCTGCCGCGTACCTTGGCTGCCCGCGGATCCATAGCCGGGAGGAAATTCGCCCCGGCGCCGGATACGTGCAAAGCCATGGCCCTAGCCTTCACATTCAACGCAGTAAGCGTGGCCGTTCTTTTCGCGCGCGACTTGGGACCGGTGCCGGACCAGGAAACAGGAGTAGCAGGTAAATTCGTCCTGCGCCTGCGGGATGACCTGGACAACAAGCTCCTCGGCGACGAACTCACCTCCCGGGCTGATCGCATCGTCAAAGGCATCGGCTTCATCCAGCTCACGGACAACGCTGCGGGCATCCGGGGCGTTGGCGGATTGGAGCGCCTGCAGGGAATTGTCCTGCGACTCCTTGACGTCGGATCGGACTTCGTCGTAATCGGTTGCCACGGGGGTGACTCTCATTCCTATGTTTAGTTCTGACGGGAAGCCAACGTACACCATTGCGCGCCTTGCCGCGGCATATGAACTGCGGCACCCCCGCCGGAGACCTCAGGCCGAGCGGGAAATGGCCGCTAATGGCCCGGGCGCGACTTGCCTGGCCCTTTCCCGGGGGGCCAGGGGGCAGGGTGTTCGGCGAACGCTTCCCGGGCGAGGCGCGCAAACCCGGCAAGCAGGGCTGATGGGTCGTCCTTCCAGGATGCAAGGAACACTGATATCGGTGCCGCGTCGCGGACTGGCTTGTAGACAACCCCGGAGCGCTGGTACTGCGCGGCGGTGGCCTCGGAGGACATGCCCATGGCCTTGCCTGTGGAGATCAGCGTCAGCCAGTCGTCCACGCTCTGGACGGGGCGCAGCGATGAAGGCTGGGACTCCGGACCCCAAAGGTCCCCGGCAGTGGTTCCGGTCCGGCTGTCGACGGCGACGCTTCGCCCGGCAAAGTCCGCCATGCGCAGGAAGCGCCGGCGGGCCAGCGGATCCGTCGCGGCGACGGCCGCAACCCGGCGTTCCGTTCCGATCAGCGCCTCCGTGAAGCGGGGGTCATTGAGCCGGCGTCGGACGACGGCGACGTCGACGGATCCGTCCGCAAGGCCGGCCGCTGCGGAGTTCGACTGCACCCAGATAAGCTGCGCTGCCGTGTTTTCTTCCTCCCAGCGGCGCTGCAGCGCTATGGTCCGGCTGCCCAGAGCGGACCAGGCGTAGCCGACCCTCAGCTCACCGGCATGATCCCGCGCGGCCACTTCGAGCAACCTGGCCTCATCAAGGACCCGCCGTGCGTGTTCGATGATGCGTTTCCCTGCCGCCGTCGGGGTCACGCTGCGCGTGGTTCGCTGAAAGACACGCACTCCCAGCGTGCGTTCCAGTGCCGCGACAGATCGGGAGATGCTTGCCTGGGACGTTCCCAAAGCGATGGCGGCGTCGGTGAATGTCCGGGCATCGTCGACGGCCACGAGCGCCCGGAGATGGCGCAGCTCAAGATTCATACGGTCATCGTATAGAAGCGTCATCGCAAGCATTTATAGGTTTGACGATTTCGCCCCACACTTTGGGTTATGGAGGCATACACAGAGGACGGTTTGGGCCCGGACCGCGGCCGGTCGGCGCAGTCCCAACCGCGGATTTTCGGCGGCCTGTTGACCATGACGGGCAGCGGACTCAGCAATCAGATCGGGGCGGGAATCGGAGCGCACGCTTTCCCGGTCCTCGGACCCGCAGGGGTGGTCGCCGTGCGCCAGCTCGTGGCCGCGGCCGTGCTCCTGACTGCGGCCCGGCCGCCGCTCCATCGCTTTACATGGAAACAGTGGTGGCCGGCACTCCTGCTGGGCGGAACGATCGCCCTGATGAACATTTGCCTCTACGTGGCCATCCAACGGATCGGGCTGGGGCTGGCCGTCACCCTGGAATTCCTGGGCCCACTTGCAATCGCCCTCCTCCGATCCGGGTCCAAACTCGACCTGCTGTGCGCGCTGTGCGCCGGCACCGGCGTCTACATCCTGGTGCTGCCCGGATCCTCGAGCGACTTCCTGGGCATTGGAATTGCCGTGGCCGGCGCCGCCTGCTGGGCGGCCTACATCCTGCTGAACGGGGTCGTAGGCCGGCGGCTGCCGGGCCTCCAAGGCCCGGCAGCTGCGACCTCGGTCTCCTTGCTGTTCTACTTGCCGGTGGTCGGCTATCTGGTCGCGGCGGGGTCCCTGACCGGCCCGGCCCTGTTGTTTTCGGTGATTGCCGGAGTGCTGTGCTCAGTCATCCCGTACGCCGCGGACGTGGTGGCGCTCCGACACGTCAGGCCGGCATTCTTCGGCGTGTACATGAGCATCAATCCGCTGCTTGCGGCTCTCTCGGGGATGATCGTGCTGGGGCAGATCCTCGCTGTTCACGAATGGCTGGGTATCGGCATCATTGTCGCCACCAACGCGGCTGCCATCCTCCTGGCCAGCTTGAAGCCGAGCGCATCCAGGCCCTGAGGCTGGGGTGTGCCTTTCCCCAGAAACAGCGGCGCAAGAGCATTCAGTGGAATGATGGCGGCCGGGGTCAGCCCTGCGAAATCTCGCCGGGTGGACGATCACCCTTCCCCACGGGCTTCTGCATCCCGAGGATCAGGAACGTGACGCCCATAGTGAAGAACGCAATCCAGGCCGTGGTTCCAAGGAAGATCATTGTGATCGCAACGGCGAGGAAAACGATTCCGATGGGCAGGAATGCCGTGCCCCGGCTTCGCTTCGCTCGGCCGCCAGACTCCGACCTGGGCTTTCTTTCATCGCTCACTTGGCCGACCCTACGTGGGTGGACGGGGACCCGCAAACGCTATGGCAAAAGCGCCGCGCCCGAACGGATGGCTGGGATGTCCGGAATCCGGCGCACAAATCACCAATTGAGCGGGAGTCCGCCGGACCGCATTGCCCTCGGATGTGCGCTAGACACTTTCGTCGTGCAGGACCGCCTGGTAGAGGTAGTGGTCTTGCCATTTGCCCGCAATCTGAAGGTATTGCGGCGCCATACCAATCTGCTGGAACCCGGCCTTTAGGAGCACCCGCTGCGAACCAACATTGTGCAGCAGAGTGCTCGCCTCGATACGGTGCAGTCCGAGTTCTTCACGTGCCATTTCTACTATCACCTGAACCGCGGCGGACGCCAAGCCGCGACCTGCATACTCGCTGTCCACCCAGTAACCCAGCCCCGCGCTCTGGAAGGGGCCGCGCACGATTCCAGCCACGTTGAATCGACCGACGAGCGTATTGCCAGCGAACAGGCCGAGCGGATACCCCTCCCCTGCTTCATGCGCAACGAGGCGGCTGGCAATGTCGGCAGCCTGCCAAGTCTCGGTGTAGTACTCCTCGGGTCGTACCGGCTCCCAGGGGGAAAGGTACGCGCGGTTGCGCACATATGCCGCGGCAAGGGCTGCCGCATCACTCTCGCGCAGTACACGCATGCTGACGCTTTCACTAAGTTGGCGCGGTTCAATCATCACTCGACAAGGATCCTTTACGGTGAGGGAACTTCAAGGACACTGGGAGAGCCCGGACGATTCCAGTCGAAGAGGGTCAGATGCCACAGGTGCGGCTGCTTGCGTGATGGGTCGATCAAGCCGTGTGCGCCTAGGCTCTCCAAGGCTTGTCGAACCCGCCATGACGAAGGTGACCCTCCGGCGGCAACGGCCTCCTGCCAGTCGGCTGCGGCGTCCGCTGGATCAATTCCAACTGACGCCAGTGCATCATGGTCACGAAGATCAACGATCCTGTCCGCCTGTACTTCGAACCGCAGCACCCGAAGGTCGGGAGTGCGATCGTCTGTGTGGGCGATCATCGCGGCCGCTACACCGTCCAGCGAAGAGCTTAGGTACAGCGTTGGCACGTTTGGAGGGGAATACCGGCCGGCGTACCGCGAACCAGCAAGTGCGTTGTCACTGTAGGTGGGATGAACTGCCCGATAGAACGAACCCATAACAGTACGCATCAGGGGATCGTCCCCGCCGATGGCTGGTTGGTCTCGTTGCGCCATAAAGATCTCCCCATCCTGACTGCACTAAGGAGCGGCCATCTTCCACGTCCCATGACCGACTGATTATGGCAGTTTGTGTGGGGCCGGCGGCGACCACTGCGGCCATCGTCACCCGTGGCGCGACGTGACGAAACCCCGGACAGCTGTTGCCGCCCGGGGCTTCCAGTCACGCGCGGCGGGTCCTGAGCCAGACTCCGAACCCGCTCGGATCAGCGTTCCGAGACCAGCAGGCCGCCTCGCGGGGCACCAAGGTTTCCACCAGGGCTGCCCTCAAGGCTGGACAGTCCGGCCGCAACGAAGGTGTTGGCAGGCCGCGGGAGCCCGTAGTGTTCGCGGAGGGTCCGTCCGGTGTATTCGCGCCGGAAGAGTCCGCGGTCCCGCAGGATCGGGATGACGTGGTCCACGAACGCGTCCAGGCCGGACGGGAGCACGGGCGGCATGATGTTGAAGCCGTCCGCTGCCCCGGCCAGGAACCATTCCTGGATGGCGTCGGCCACCTGCTCGGGGGTCCCGGAGAAGGTGCGGTGTCCGCGGCCGCCGCCGAGACGGCCGATGAGTTGGCGCACGGTCAGGCGTTCCCGCCGGGCGAGGTCCACGATCAGCGTGTATCGGCTCTTGGCGCCCTCAATCTCGTCCTCGGAGGGCAGGTCCTCCGGCAGTTCGGCATCCAGGGCCAGCGACTCCGGCGAGACCTTCAGGACCCCGGCAAGTTGCCGCCGGGCGTGGTCTGGGTGGATGAGCTCATCGAGTTGTTGCTCCAGGCGCCGGGCCTCGGCCTCGGTGGACCCGATGACCGGAACGATGCCCGGAAGCACCTTGATGGTTTCCGGGTCCCGGCCTGCCGCGGCGGTCCGCTGCTTCAGGTCGGCATAGAAGCGCTGCGCGTCGGGCAGGGTCTGCTGGGCGGTGAATACCGCTTCGGCATAGCGGGCGGCGAAGTCCTTGCCGTCCTCCGAGGATCCGGCCTGCACAATGACTGGGTGCCCCTGGGCCGAGCGCGGCACATCCAGGGGTCCCTGGACACTGAAGTACGTGCCAGAGTGGTTGACCTGGTGGACGCGGGTGCTGTCTCCCCAGATCCCGGCTTCCTTGTCCCCGACGGCGACCCCGTCCTCCCAGCTGTCCCAGAGCTTGCGGGCGACGTCGAGGAATTCCGCGGCGCGCTCGTACCTCCGGGCGTGGGCCGGCTGGTCCTGCAGCGAGAAGTTCCTGGCCGCAGCGTCGCCGGCGGTGGTGACGACGTTCCACCCGGTACGGCCGCCGCTGATGTGATCCACGGAGGCGAACCGCCGGGCCAGGTTGTAGGGGTCRTTGTAGGTGGTGGAGGCCGTCGCGATGAGCCCGATGCGGTCGGTGACGGCGGCGATGGCTGCCAGCAGCACGGTCGGCTCGAGACTGCCGTAGGGGCGCTGCCCGACGTCGCCGTGCAGCACTGGCGAGTCCGCGAAGAAGATCGAGTCGAACGTGCCGCGTTCCGCCGTCCGTGCCAGCTGCTGGAAGTGGGCGACGTCGGTCCCGGCGAAGCTGTCGCTTTCCGGCAGCCGCCACGAGGCTTCATGGTGGCCGGTGCTCATCAGGAAAGCGTTCAGGTGCAGCTGCCGTTCGCCGCTCACAGCGGGGCTCCGGAGACGTCTGCGGGAAGGACAACCGTTTCGGAATAGGTGGAGGAGTCGCCCTGGATGGAGCTGCTGCTGCGGCCATCGATCCCCACGGGAACGTCGCCGGCGACCGTGACCCGGTTCAGCTGGCGGGGTTGGCCGTCGTAGTTGTCGGGGGCGTAATGCTGGGTGATGCGGTTGTCGAAGAGCACCAGCTGGTTCGGGTCCCAGTTGACCCGAACCACGTTTTCCGGGCGCGTGACGTAGGCCTGGAGCAGCCGCAGGATGTCCTTGGATTCGGTGTTGGACAGTCCCACGATGCGCAGCCTTTGGGCAAAGCCGCCGATGAAGAGTCCCCGTTCCCCGGTCAGCGGATGGACCCGGACCACGGGATGGGCGGTTTCGAAGTGGATCCGGGTGAATTCCTTCCGCCGCTCATCGGCGTTGGCGTGCTCAAGGTTCTTCGGCACGGAGTAGTCGTAGTCGTTGGTGTGGACGGCCCACAAGGTGTCGGCGAAGTTCCGCAGTTCCTCCGGCAGGTCCTGGTAGGCACCTGCCGAGGAGGCGATCAGGGTCTCCCCGCCATAGGACGGCAGCGTGATGCTGCGCAGGGTGGAGGCCTGCGGCGGGTTGACCACAAACGTGACGTCGGTGTGCCAGTTGTTCGCGCTGCCGTTTTCGCTGTCCACCGGCAGGACCGACGGTTTGCCGTCGACGGACGCCACGGTGGGGTGCGCCTTGGTGAGCGGGCCGAAGCGGCTGGCGAAGCGCACCTGGGCTTCGTCGTCGTGGATGTTGGCGTCCCGGAAGACCAGGGCCTTGTGCGTGTTCAGGGCCGCACGGAGTTGGGCGATCGTGCCGTCGCTGAGGTCGCTGCTCAGGTCCAGGCCGCGGATCTCGGCGCCGATGCGCGCGCTGAGCTTGCGGAAATCGAGGCGGGTTTCGGTAGCTGTCGACATGGTGGTGGTCTCCTTGAAAGTTGGGGGTGGTGAGTTTGGCAGGTTCAGTTCAAAGGCGTTAGTTCGCTTGGGATCCGACGGCGGTCCGCCACCGGGAGAAGTGCCGTTCAACGGCGACAAGTAGGTAGTTGACCAGCAGGCCGAGCACCGAGACGGTCAGGATCCCGGCGTACATGTCCGGGATCAGGAAGCTCATCTGGGAATTGACGATCAGGTACCCCAGGCCCGCCTTGGCCCCGACCATCTCCGCAGCGATGAGCACCAGGATGGAGGATGTTCCGGCCATCCGGATTCCCGTGAAAATGGTCGGTACCGCCGAGGGCAGGATGACCTTCTGGAACAGCCGGAAGTTCGAGAGCCCCAGTGAGCGGGCGGCACGGATCAGGAGCGGGTCAACCGTCCGGACGCCGGCGATGGTGTTCAACAGCACGGGGAAGAACGCGGCATAGGCCACGATGCTGATCTTGGACGTCTCGCCGATCCCCAGCAGGAGCGTGAAGACCGGGAGCAGGGCCAGTGCTGCCGTGTTCCGGAAGACTTCCAGCAGCGGGTTCAGGAACCGGTCCAGTGCCCGGTACCAGGCGACCAGCAGGCCCAGGGCGACGGCGGAGACGACGGCGATGCCGAACCCGCTGGCGGAGCGGGTGAGGCTTGCCGCCAGGTGGTCCTGCAGCTGGCCCTTGGCGACGAGGGAGCCCAGGGCGCGCAGGACCTCGTGCAGCGGCGGGAGGAACACCCTGGTGGAAGGCGAGGCCAGGTAGGTGGGCCCCAGTTCCCAGAGCAGGAGGAACAGCAAGATGGCGCCGGAGGCCCATATCCCGCGTCCGGCCCTGCGGGCACCGGACCGGACCAGGGAGGGCAGTTGTCCGGTTGCCGCTCGCGCCGCGGTCCGCCCGGCATCGGCCGTGGGTGCGGCTCCCGGTGCCGGTGCGGTTGCGGGTGCGGCCGGGGCGGCGACGTCTTTGGTCAGTGTAGGTGCGGTCATCAGGCTGCCCTTCCCTTGCTAAGTTGGCCTCTGCCGAGTTGGGGTGCCTCGTCGGGTGCCGAGCCGTCGGGGCGTATCTTGGCGTGTCCGGCTTCCTGGGCTTTGCGGACCTCGTCGTGCAGCAGGGACCAGACCTTGTGGCGGTGCTCGACGAAGACGGCGTCGGAGCGGACGTCCCCGCCGCCGGTCCGCTCCCCCAGGTCAATATCGACGATCTGTTTGAGCCGGCCGGGCCGGGAGCTGAGTACGGCCACCCGCTGGCCCAGGTACACGGCCTCGTCGATGCCGTGGGTGATGAAGATGATGGTCTTGCCCGTGGACCGCCAAATGCGCAGGAGTTCCTCCTGGAGCTGTTCCCGGGTCTGGGCATCCAGCGCCGCGAACGGTTCGTCCATGAGCAGGATGTCCGGCTCGTAGGCCAGGCTCCGGGCGATGGCGACGCGCTGCTTCATGCCGCCGGAGAGCTCATGCGGATACCGGTCCTCGAAACCGGACAGGCCCACAAGTTCCAGGAAGTGGCGAGCCTTCTCGGTACGTTCCTTGCGGCCCAGGCGGCGCCCGTCGCTGCCGGGTCCTTCCAGGCCGAAGGCGACGTTGGCCGCGGCGGTGCGCCATGGGAACAACGCGTACTGCTGGAAGACCACGGCGCGGTCGCGGCCGGGTCCACTCACCTCCTGGCCGTCCACGAGCACCTGGCCGGTGTCAGGCCGGGTGAGCCCGGCGAGGAGGTCCAGGAGGGTGGTCTTGCCGGAGCCGCTCGGACCCACCAGGGTGATGAACTCGCCCGCGGCGACGTCAAGTGTGATGCCCTCCAGCGCCGTCAGGGTGGAGCCTTCGGGGTTTTCCTTGCCGGGCCGGACGGTGAACTGTTTCCCGACGTTCCGGAGGCTGATCTTCGGCGTCGGAATGTACGGTACTGGTAGGTTCGGCGTCGTTTCCGTGCCGCGGGTCATGATGCCGCCCCCTTCAGCAGGCCGTTGAAGTCGTTCGTGTAGTACTTGGAGGGTGTGATGTCGCCGGTGACGATGCCGGTGTCATTCAGCCAGGCTGACCAGCGGGTGAAGTCCTCGTCGCTGATGACGCCCTTGGACGGGACACCGACGCTCTTCCAGAACTTCAGGGTTGCTGTGCTCTCGGAGCGCTGGCGCTTGTTGATGATGCTCGTAAACCGCGCGATCACCTCTTCGCGGGGAGTAGTGCGTTCCCATTCGATGGCCTTGGCAACGCCGGTGGTGAAGATTTTCGTGGTCTCCGGGTTCTTCTCGATGAAGTCCTTGCGGAGGACGAGCTGGCCGCCGGCGAAGGTGCCAAAGAGTTCGAAGTCGTTGAACAGGGACCGCAGGCCGCCCTTGGCGACAGCGTTATCCTGCAGCACTCCGCCGAGCGCCCCGACGTCGACCTGTCCGCGGCGGATGGCCTCCTCGGTGTCGTTCGGTGGTACGACGACGAGTTGTACCTGCTTGATCTCTTCCTGCGAGAGTCCGTTCTTCTTCAGGTAACTGTTGATCACGGCGTCCGAGTGGGCACCCAGGGTGTTGACGGCGATTTTTTTGCCGATCAGATCTCGCGGCGACCGGATCGGGCTGTCCTGGGTGACGTAGAAGCCGTTGAACGTTTTGTCGTCTTCGCCGTAGTAATTGATCACCGCGGTGACGGGGGCGCCGGCTTCGATGAGTTTCACCACGGCACCCGAGAACGCGCCGCCGAAGTCGGTGGCCCCGGTCGCCGCTGACTGGATGCTCGCCGGACCACTGATGGTGTTGCCCACCCAGTTCAGCTTCACGTCGCCCAGGTAGCCGAGGTCCTGGGCCAGTTCCGGCAACGTGACATTGTTGGCCGAGCCCTCGTAGCGGAGTTCGGTCACTTCCGGCGTGCCGGGGGCGCTTCCTGCCGCGGGCTGTGCGCTCGCAGGGCCGCCGCAACCGGAGACCACCAGCGAGACTGCCACGGCGGCAGCCACGGCCAGGGCGGAGGAAAGTCCTGCGGGTAAGAGTCGGTTTTTCATAGCGGATTCTTCCTGGATTCGATGGTGCGGACCGGGCCAGCCGGCTTGTGCCCACCACTAGAGCAGAGATGAATCCCGGCCGGCAGGCCCCTCGACACCCAACGAAACCGCGCGTAACCCGGCGACGAAAACAGCCACGGACGCCCGCCGCTACCCACTCCGACGCATCAGGAAGCAGTCCGTAACGGGGCGGACTCACGCGGTCATCTGCGGCCGTCCCGGGACACCTCCGCGGCCCGTTGGGTCGGCTGTGTGACGTGATGGTGACGCCCGACGACGGCGGGCGACGGCGCCGCTGCCGCGCCGCCGTCGTGCCCCAGAGCGAAAGAATTCCTCAGAAGTAGCCGAATGTTGCGTCCCTCAGCGCTGCAAAAGAAGGCCGACGGCGGGTCACTGCCCCCGGGCTGGGGTCCCGGAGGGGTCCATTGCTTCGACGGAGATCAGGGTCAGGCCGAGGTCCCGGACTTTCCCCAGCAGCCCGTGCAGCGCGGCCTGGTCAGGGACTAGGCCGCTGAGGCTCGTTGTGCCGTCCCTGTCCCGGGTCACCGCGAGGTCCCCGAACCAGGCGGACCAATGGTCCTCGAGGTGCCCGTCGACCACGATCCGGTAGCCCGTGGTTCCCGTCCCGGACGTAGGGTGCGTACTCATTTGGCGTCGGCCGGGTCGAGCGGCGCGGGTGTGGCCTCCGGCTGGGGACGGCCGGCGGCAGCGCGCTGTTCGCGCCACAGCGAGTAGCCCAGGCCGATCAGCGCGACCCCGGTGGGCACGGCGAAGAGCCGTTCGTTGATCTGCGGCAGCAGCGGGATCAGGGTGGTGGCGAGGTGCCGCCGGCAAGGACCGCGGCCGCCCAGCGGGCGAGGACGTTGGCGCGGAAGAGTGCGATGCCAAAGATCAGCCCGCCGGCCAGGTAGGTGATCCCGCCGACCCCGCTCAGGGGCAGCATCAGGCCAATGTCGCCCGCAGCGTGCCCGCCGGTGGCGACGGCGAGGACGTCGCTGACGTAGCCCGGTGCACTGTGGACCAGAGTAGGGAGGACCACCGCGCCAACGACTTCGATGCTCATCATGATCAGGTAGCCGGCGCCAAACACCAGGTAGCCGAGGAGGCCCAGCACTCCGATCTGCTTCACCTGGCGCAGGTACATGCCGGTGATGCCGATGAGCGACAGGACCGCCATGAATACCTTCAGGGTTTGCCGGACTTCCCATTCGGTCGTGGTGACCAAGCCGGCGTCCACGTGGGGGTGGTTGATCTGGACGCCGATGAACAGCAGTCCCCCGGCCACGGCGCAGAGGCCGGCCGCACGGGTGAGTTTGGTGGTGGTGATGGACATGTCCGGCTCCCTGGTTCTGGGTATCCGTGGCGGGCGCCTCGGAATGACTCAAATCTAGGAACGGACGGGGTGACCGGGCGTCACCCGATGATGTGACCGGCCGGGTGATTTCTGCGGCCGCGCCGCCTGGATCGGGCCGCCAACATCGGGCCGGCTACATCAGGCCGCGCTCGCGGGCCCGCCGTACTGCCGCCTGGCGGTTGGTGACCTCCAGCTTGGTGAAGATGTGCTTGGTGTGGGTGCGCAGGGTGTTGTGGGAGATGAACAGTTCGCCGGCGATTTGCGGGCCGGTCAGTTCGCTGGCAAGGAGCCTGAGCACCTGCCGTTCCCGCCTGCTGAGAGCCTCAGGCGACGACGGCGGCCGGTGTCCCGGTCCGTCGGCCGGCGGCGCGGCAGCAGGGACGAGGCTGAGCAGGCGGCGGGCTTGGTCCCCTCCGGCGCCTGGGTGGGTCCCCTCAAGGTGCGCGGCGTCGCGCAGCAGCTCCAGCATGGGCTCGCCTTCGTCCAGGAAGAGCAGCACATACCCATCTGCCTCGGGCGCTTCGGCAAAGGCCCGGCCAAGCGCGGCACGGGCCTGCGGACGGTGCCCTTGCGCGTGCCGGGACAGTGCCTGCAGCATCCGGATTTCCACCAGGCTTCCGTCGCGTCCGGAGGACCGGGCGGCGTCGCCCAGCCGCTCCAACAAGCGATCCGTGCCCTCAGCGGCGCCGGCATCGGGGTGCAATCTGTGCTGCGCGATGAGCAGGCGCACCAGCGTGAGGTGGTCGCACTCGTGCAGATAGCTGGCGGCGTCCGTGACGGCAATGTCACGTTCGCGGGCCCATTCGGCGGCCTGGGCCAGCTTGCCCTGCGTGATCCAGACCCGGGCCTTCATCGCGGCAATGGGACGGACCTCGGGGAAAAATCCGCGCCGGTACAGCGGCTCCGCCTGATCGAGGAACCCGATGGCCTGCTCCGGGCTTCCCTCGGCGTGGGCGAGAAGTCCCCTGGCAACGAACCAGCGGTAGCGGCTTTCTGTCATCCCTCCCCGGTCGAAGAACACGGCCGCGGCGTCAAGGTGTTGCCTGGAGTGGCCGAGCTCGCCGCGTTGGCAGTCGGTCTCGCTCAACCCCACATGCAGCTCAGCTGTGGCCCGGGCGACGGGCTCGCCATGGGATTCGGCCACCCGCAAGGCATCCCCGTAAAGCCGGCGCGCCGTGCCGGGTCTGCCCGCGGCCAGCCACATGTCGGCGAGCGCCACCGTGCTGCTGAGTTCGTCCACTAGGTTGCCGGATGCCTGCAGGCTGGCCACAGCCTGCGTGAAGGTCTGCAGTGCTTCCGGGATGTCGCCTTTCGCCCAGGCGGCGAGGCCCAGAAACCCGGCTGCGGCGCCCCTCGCCAGGTGATCCCCGGGGCGGGCCAGGGCAAGGGCGTGCCGGGCGTTTTCCTCGACGCCTGCCGCATCGCCCCGTGCCTGGGCCAGCGAGGCACGATAGACGGCGATGGTCGCGGGCAGCGTCCGGAGCTCCTCGGTGTCTGCCCACGGCGGAGCCGCCCCGTCCGGTACCCCTGCCAGCGCGCGTTCGGCGTCGTCGAGTCTTGGCTCCACGCCGTGGAGATCGCCGGAGACCATGAGCATGAAACCGTAGAACACGCTCAGCACCGGGCTCCGCCGGACAGCGCCATCGGGGAGGTCCTTCAGCCAGCCGACCAGCATGGCTTCCTGCCGGTTCCGACGGATCGCCGGTACGGCAAGCTCCATGAGGTGCGCCGCGCGGTCGAAGTCCCGGCCCGCCAGGGCGTGCCGGACCGCATCCTCTGGCAGGTCGTGGTGCTCGAACCAGCGGCTGGCGCGCTCATGCAGCAGCGGCAGCTGTTCGGGCCGCTCGCCGAGCAGGTTGGCCCGCAGCACGTCGGCGAAGAGGTGGTGATAGCGGTACCACTCCCGCCGGTCATCGAGCGGGACAATGAAGAGGTTGGCGCGCTCCAGTGCAAGGAGCATGCTGCTCCCGTTGTCGCGGCCGGTGAGGGCGTCACAAAGCGGTCCCGTGAACCGGTCGAGCACCGCCGATTGCAGCAGGAAATCGCGGACCCGCTCGGATTGATGCCGCAGCACCTCCTCGACGAGGTAGTCGACGATGTACCGGTCGTTCCCGGCGAACCGGGCAATAAAGCCGGCGGCGTCGTCGCGCCCCTGGATGGAGAGCGCGGCGAGCTGAAGCGCGGCGATCCAGCCCTCCGTCCGCTGTCCCAAAACGGCCACCTCCTCCACACCCAGGTCCAGGGCCGCCACCCCGTTGAGGTACGCGGCCGCCTCCCCGGACGTAAAGCGCAGCTCCGCCTCTCGGATCTCGACCAGTTCGCCGCGGGCCCGCCAACGGGGCAGGGGCAGGCCGGGGTCGGCTCGGGTGCTGATGACCACGTGCGCGCGGGGCGGAAGGTGATCCAGAAGGAAGGCCATCCCGTCGCCCACCTCGCGATTGTCGATGAAGTGGTAGTCATCGAGCACCAGCCAGAGAACGCCCGGAACTGCCGCCAGCTCGTTGAGTACCGTAGTGAGGACGAGATCGGTGGGCACCGGAGACGAAGAGCTGAGTTCCAGCGCAGCAGACCCGACGCCGGGTAGCGCTGATTGGAAGGCGGTCACGACGCCGGTCCAGAAGGACGCGGGGTCGTTGTCCGCCGGGTCGAGCGAAAGCCATGCGACACAACGGTCTTCGGCGGACGTCGCGGCCAGCCATTCGGCCAGGAGCGTGGTCTTGCCGAATCCGGCCGGCGCGGACAACAGGGTCAGCCTCGACTCGGCCCCGCGGCGAAGGCGTTCGCTGAGCCGCGGGCGTGCCACGAAAGGACGCCGCAGCTGCGGGACGTACAGCTTTGTTGCAATCATCGGACGTGCCATGGGACCCCGTTCCAAAGTGCACAACCGTGCCCGAAGTGTGCAACAGCTAAGGCTAGCGCACGGAGACTCTGGTGGTCAGGCTGCCGGCCCGGGTTCTGCATGCCTGCGTTCTGCATGCCTGCGTTTTGCATGCCTGCCTTCTGCCTGCCTGCCTTCTGCCTGCCCGGGTGGGCCAGTAGACCGGGCACGGCCCTGGATGAGCGCTCAAAAGCCCCGGGATGCGAAAACGGCGGCCGGCCCTGTGAAGGACCGGCCGCCGCCGAAGATCTAACTGGACGTCAGGCCCGGGCCTTTCGTTTCACCCAGCCCCAAACAGCCGTAGCCACCAGCAGCACAAGGCCGATGATTGCCAGCCAGAGCAGGCCCTTGACGGCGAAGCCGAGGATCGAAAGAACAAGCCAAATGATAAGCAATGTGATTATTAGTCCCATATCGACAGCTTAGGGCATGCCCGCACCCAACAATCGCATCGGCGCTCGCTGCCGGCGTCCGACAGCGAGCCCAGCGACGGGCCGAATACGCGGCATCCCCAGCCGGAGAAGGCTCCCCTATAGGCTGTGAAATGCATCTCTCGCAGAGAGGTTCTGTGGGGAGTTACCGAATGGGGCAGAGATGAGAATTTTCAGGCGCGTCGTCATGCCCGTGGCATGGCTGGCCGTGTTCACCGTCATAGCAGTGGCACTGGTCAAGATCGCATTTATCGATGGCATGAAGCCGGGAGAGGTCCTTGCCGGACCCTCCGCGGAGGTGGCCGTCCCGGTGGTTCAGGCCACCCGGGCCACCGTGACAAATGCAGTGCAGGTCAAGGCAACCGTACAAAGCGATGCTCCGGTGGGAATCCGCAACACAACCGCCGGAGTCGTGACGCACTTTTTTCTTGCGGAGGGCCAACCAGTCACATCCGGTGACCGTATTTACCAGGTCCGAACCGAAGTGGTCGCCGAATCAACAACACAGGACACCGCCGGGCTTGTAACGGCGGCTGACCAGGCGCCGTCACAAGCCCGGCAGCCGGTGACGCGCACCGGTCCTGTCTATACATATGCCGACGTCCTCGCCCCGGCGACGGGTCGGCTGGAAAGCCTCACAGTTCTGCTCAACCAGCAGGTTGGAGTCGGCGAAGCTGCGGGGACCGTCAACCCGGGCACTTTTACTGTCAGCGGATCCATCGACGCGGCTCAGCAGTACCGTCTGCTGGCCAAGCCCGGCTCGGCGGAGATCGCCGTCGTCGGGGGCCCTGCCCCGTTCTCCTGCCCCGCGGTGGCGTTGAAGGAAGCTGCCAGCGGCGGCGTATCAGGGAACGTGGGCGGCGTGTCGGGCGGGGTCAGCCGCACGGTGCCGTACGCCGTCGCCGTCCCGGGCGGGGGCAGCGGCCCTGAACAGGGCGGCGCGCCGACCGGAACCGTCAGCTGTGCCGTTCCGTCCGGCGTGGAGGTATTCGCAGGCCTGGGCGCGACAATGACTGTGACCGCAGGCCAGGCCGCCGACGTCGTCACGGTGCCGCTCACCTCCGTTCGCGGCAGCGTGAAGGAAGGATCCGTGTGGCTCGCTCCCGCGGGAGCTGCACCGGATTCCTCAACCGGAACCCCGGCCGGCGAGCCGCAGGAACGCAAGGTGCAGCTGGGCCTCAACGACGGCTCGATGGTGGAGATAGTCTCCGGCCTGGCCGAAGGCGAAGCTGTGCTGGAGTTCATTCCCGGCGCCCCCGCACGCCAGGCCGGCGAGCAGTTCGCCGGACCCGGTTCCATCCCGGCGGGCGGATGACCATGGAAGAACTGGTGTCCCTGGAGGGCGTGACCCGGGCTGTCCGGCTTCCCGACGATCAAGAACTGCACATCCTCCGGGGCGTGGACCTTGCCGTCCATGCCGGAGACCACACGGCGGTGATTGGGCGTTCCGGGTGTGGGAAATCCACACTGCTGAACCTCCTCGGGCTGCTGGACCTGCCCACCAGCGGGGAACTCCGTTTCCAGGGAACCCCGGTGCGGCAGCTAAGCGGCAACGCGCGGGCTGCACTGCGCGGCTCCTCGGTGGGCTTCGTGTTCCAGCAGTTCAATCTCCTGCCTGGCCGGAGCGCGCTGGAGAACGTCATCACTCCCCTGTTGTATGCCAAGGGCGCACAGTTCTGGCGGCGGAGGGAATTGGCCATGGACATGCTGGACCGCGTGGGCCTGGCCCAGCGCGCGGATACACTGCCGAACATGCTCTCCGGCGGGGAACAGCAAAGAGTGGCGATCGCGCGTGCCCTGGTTCGCCGGCCCCGGCTCATCCTGGCGGACGAGCCCACCGGGGCGCTCGACGTCGACACCGGGCAGGCCGTCATGGCGCTGCTGGATATGGTGGCAACCGAATCGGGAGCCGCGCTGATCACCATCACGCACGACGTCAACGTCGCGGCCCTCGCCCGGGCGTGCTACCGGCTTGATGCCGGCGTCCTCGCCGCCGCGGAGATTCCGGCAGGGGTGCCTGCATGACCGGGGTGGTGTCGGCCCTCGTGGAGGCCTGGCAGGAATTACGGATCAATAAGACGCGCATTCTCCTGGCCCTGGTGGGCGTTGCACTTTCGGTCGCGGCCCTCACCTCGGTGGTCGGCGTCGGCGACCTCGCCCGGGAGGGCTTCAAGGCCAGTTCGGAACGAAACGGCGGCCGTTCGGCGACGCTCGGCGTCGGGGTCTACGGCCCGAACGAACCCGATCCCCAACAGCTGGAGGAGGCCTACCGCGGCATTCTGGAGCGGTACGGCATTACGTACTTCACGCATTTGACCCAGACGCAGCAGTCCTTTCAGTTCCCCCACGGCGTCCAGCCCGTGCAGCTGCAGGTGATCGATCCCGGCTACGGCGTCATTCACCGGGTTGACGTCAGCCAGGGAGGCTGGTTCGCTGCGAACGACGACGAGCGGCTGGCACCTGCGCTTGTGGTCTCCGAAGGTTTTTACAACGCCGCCGGACGGCCGAACCTGGTCACCAGCCCCAAGATCACGATGGCCGGAGCACAGAGGGCCTCGGCAGTGATCATTGGGGTGGTACCGGACCCCTATCCGGAGTCACCGCCCTCGGCCTACATCCTCACGGGCGCTGCAGGACGGGCAGGGATCACCACCGACGGCCAGTCAGGACCCGGGCAGTTCAAGATTTGGGTCCAGGACGAGCAGGCCGATCAGCTCAAGGCAGCCATCACGGCGGACCTTCAGCAGCAATTCCCCGGCATGCAAGCCCAGGTGGACCGCATGGACTACGCCAGCTACGGAGATCCGTTTGCACCGGCCCAGCTTGCGGTAGGCGGGGTGGCCGGGCTCGTTCTGCTGCTTGGGGCGGTGGGAATGCTGAACATCTCGATGGTCACCGTGCGATATCGGGTGCGCGAAATCGGGATTCGGCGAAGCTTCGGAGCCACGTCCCGGCGCATCTTCCTGGGCGTCATGATGGAATCGGTCGTGGCAACGGCCGTGGCCGGGGTGGCCGGCGTAATGCTCGCCGTCGCGGTGGTGAAGAACCCCTGGCTCGAATCCAAGATCGCACCGGGCCTGACTGAGTATCCGCCGTTCCCGCTGGACGCGGCACTGCTCGGCCTGGCGTCGGCCGTTCTAGTCGGTGCGCTGGCCGGGGCGATCCCCGCCGTCGTGGCGGTCCGGGTGAAAGTCATCGACGCCATCCGGTTCTAGCCGCAATGGTTGAATCCAGTCCCTTGTGACGATGGCGTGTCCGCCGCTGCCCCGCGGCAGCGGCGGACACGCCAGATAGCAGGGCTAGCGGGCGGAGTCAGTCACGGGTCAGTCGCCCGGTTCCAGGATTGCGGTTAGAGGTTCCGGTGGTGTTCGATGAGCCAGCGCGCCATCTGCTGGGCCCGCTTGGAGGCCAACAGGTCCCCCTCGGTGGCCGAGATGATGGAACCTTTCATCAGAATGTGCCAGGAGCGCGAAAATTCCTCGGGACGGTCCAGTCCAGCCTCCTCGGCCAGGGCCTGGATGTGACCCCTGATGCGGCTGAGGTAGTCGATGCTCGCCTTCCCCAGGGGGTGGCCGGCGCCCATCTCAAGAAGGACGTTGATGAACGAGCAGGCCTCGAAGTCATCACGCTGGAACCAGTCGCCGAAAACGTCAAATACCGCGAGCAGCTGCTCCTCGGGGGTGGTGCCCCGCTTCCGGGCCTCCCCGACAATCAGGTCCACGGTCCACACCTGGTCGCGGAGCTCCAGGAAGGCCAGCACCAGGGCGTCCTTCGACGGAAAATGCCGGTAGAAGGTGGCCTTCGAGACCCCCGAGCTGTTGATCAGCTCGTTTACTCCGACTCCACGGATGCCACGACTGGAAAATAGCTCGTAGGCAGTGGCAAGAATACGGTCCACCGGCTCATCGCGGCCGACCATGGCTGTAGCGGGCAATAACGTAGGACCCGCAGCATCGTTGACAGTCATGATAAAAGGATTTTACACCGCGGAGGGGCGGACAGACCGGTCTGCCTCAGTGCATTCCATTCCTATATGACTGTCTGCGGTCCCGGCGCCGTGCCGGCCGCGCGCATTGGCCAGTGCGCTGGCCGCCGCCTGGTCCTGCCCGGGGGCACCGGGTCCCCCTACGGATGAAGGACGCGGTCCGCATCATGGCGTGCCGAGAAACGGCTGTCCAGTGCGTGGACCAGGCTGCGGAGCGTGGCACTTTCCTGCGTGTTGTTTGCCAGCCTGACTATTGCCGAGGCCGCATGGGCAAGCTTGATGTTGTGGTGCTGGCTGTAGGCGGAGAGCCGCTCGAAGGCTGCGTCGGAACCGATGTGCAGAATACCCATCAGGATGCCCTTGGCCTGTTCAATCAGGCCCCGAGTGCCGATGGCACCGGCAATGGCATCGCGGGCGGACCGGTCCGTTTCCAGCTGGATCGTCCTGGTAAGATCCAGCACGAAGCCCTCAACGTAGAGTATTTTCCCCTCGCGGTCGACAACACCTTCCCCCGCGGCGAGGACGCGGCGCTCCCGCCGGCGGGCGTCGAAGAGCCGATGGTAGTTGGCAAAGAATCCTCCCCCACGGCACACGTCCTCAAAGATTTCCCTGCACCGCTTGCGGTCGTCGGGATGCGTGTGGGACACCACCAGGCCCAAGGTCGGCACAACCTCACCGCGGCGGTAGCCGTGGATCTGGTAGATCTGTTCAGACCACTCGAGTTCCCCGGAATCCACTTCGTAGCGAAAGGTCCCAGCGGGGCAATCTTCGCCGACCAGTGCGCTGGAGTAGGCCTGCAGTGCCTTCAGTTCGGCCATGGACGCGCTACCTGCCCAGCCGGGTGTCGCGGATCACGACGCCGGTCAGCACGAGCTCAGCCCGACCTCACCGGTCCGCGAGTCCAGGGCCTGCCGCCACCGCGCAATCAACTGCTGGTTCCGGACGACGGCCCTTCCGCCCAGGAATCGTGCGGCGGATGGGATTCGAATGCGTGGCGGCCGGCCAGGAGACCCGGACGCGCCATCACGGACCGACCTCCCTGGCGCGTGCGCCTCAACGGCGCGTGCCTCATTGGTGCTGCGGTGCACAACGGCCGCCTGTGAAAGCTTGCCTTCCGCGGACCGGTCGACGTCGTCGCTCTGCGGTTTCGCAATTTCTGTCACGTGCCCCATGCCGGCGTACTCCCGCACGGCGGCGATCCCAGCCACAGCTGATCGCTTGTCTGGGAAGGACCTGGAGAGGGCCATGATGGTCCCGTCCGGGGCGGTCAGTCGGAATCGGTAGGAAGTGTCGGAATCGGTGAACAGTTCGAACATGCCGGTCATAGAACCCTCCAGAAAGCTGAGACCCGATTGTTCCCGGCGACGCCGTTGTCACCGGGAACAGCCTGCATCCACCCGTACGACACCAGCCACACACAGGGGGCCGGATCTAATTGATGAATTCATGAAAGTCTGAACTATGGTCCTGACCTGCGCAAGAGGTAACACTTTGTCTACCGGAGGCGCGACACGGCGGCGACATGGCGGTGTCCGGGCGCTAGGATGTACGTGCGAGCGGGCCAATAGTGACCGTTGCGAGACAGACTTTTCTGTCTCGCAAATGCAAGATTTATTGCGACGGGTTCTGCGCAGACGCGCGGCTCAGAAAATGTATATGTGAAGGAGGGAAGCCCCGATGCCGGATGATATTCCCGCAGGTATGGCCCTCACCGATGTGAAGGCCGAACTCTTCAAGTCCTTGGGCCACCCTGCTCGAATCCAACTGCTGGAAATGCTCGCTGACGGGCCGGTTGCCGTGAGCAGGCTGCGCGACGGCACCGGCCTGGAGCCCTCCAACCTCTCCCAGCATTTGAGCCTGCTCCGCCGCCAGCGACTGATTGTCCCCTCCCGGCGCGAAGGGCGGCTGTTCTACGAACTGGCCAGCCCTGAGGTGAATGTCCTGCTGGCGGCTGCCCGATCCCTGCTCGGCACTCTCCTCCACACCTCCGGCTTGACCCTGAGCCCCCTGGGCGGGGCCCAGGACGTAGCGCGGGAAGACGCGCGCGAAGAGGCAATCCGCTAGGTTCCGGCCGGCACGCCCCCGCAAGGCAGCTTGCCTTCCAGGTCGTCGCCGGCCCGGCCCGACCGGCCGGCGCCTACCATCTCAGTGAAGCGCTGGGGGGAACGACCGTTCTGTTCACCCTGGATATGCAGCCCAAGGGGCTCATGAAGCTCGTGGGCCCGATGACCGTCCGCACCATGAACGCCGAGGTCGCCCAGCTGGCCAACCTCAAGAAGGTTCTCGAATCCGCTTAGCGACGCCGTCCGGCGCGGGGCCGATGCGGCCCAAGCAACGAGCCGGGGCTCTGCGTCAGCCAGGGGTGAGGACACAGAACTCGTTGCCCTCCGAGTCGGCGAGGCACACCCACGGCACATCGCCCTGACCGACGTCGGCGATAGTGGCGCCCAAAGCCCGCAGCCGGGCCACCTCTGCTGCTTGATCGTCCCCTGGGTACGGCCTCAGGTCGAGGTGGACACGGCCCCACACCGACCGCACGGCGGGCGTGCGAAGAAACTCCAGATATGGCCCGACGCCGTTGGCCGAACGCAGCCTCGCATGATGGTCAGTCACCTCGTGCAGGGTCCAGTCCGTCGCCTCGCCCCAGAACCGGGCCATGGCCCGCGGATCCGCACAGCTGACTACCACCGCGGCGATCGGCCCGGTGTCCCGGTAGATCGCTCGAGGCTCCAGCACGCGGAACAGGTTGCCCTCCGGGTCGGCCAGAACCGTCCACGGCACGTCACCCTGGCCCACGTCGGCGGGCGTCGCACCAAGCTTGCACAGGTGCTCCACCAGCTCTACCTGGTGGGCCGCAGAAGCTGTGTTGAGATCGAGGCGCGTGCGGTACTTCACCGTCTCGGGGTCCGGGACGGTGACGACATCGACGCAGAAGGCGGCGGGGTCCGGGTAGACGGAGCCCACGGGTTCGACATTGGTCACACCGGGTCCCTCGCTGGAAATACCCCAGCCGAGCGCCTCCGCCCAAAACCGGCCGAGCGCGGAGTCATCCCGAGCCTTGAAATTCACCTGAACAAGTCGCAGCGCCATACCGGCTGACCCTATACCCCGGCATTTCCCGGCATAGGCGGACACGCCCTAGCGAAGAATGGGACGGTGTCCGCCGAGAACCCGCAGCACCGCGCGGTCTGGAAGGTATTGACCGGCCCGTGCGCATCAGGGAGTCTCGAAAGAGTCCAGTCCAGCGGTGAAGCGGCCGTCCCCTCGGTCCTGCCGCGATTTGGCACACCAACAACGCGAGGAGACCCTGATGGGAACCGCCAGTTTCACCGAACTGCTGACCCGCCAAGTCGGCAACGAATTCGCCGCCTCCCACCAATATGTCGCCGTGGCCGCATGGTTTGACGGGCAGGACCTTCCGCAACTGGCCAAGCATTTCTACCGGCAGTCGCTCGAAGAACGCAACCACGCCATGATGATGGTCCGCTACATCCTGGACCGCGGACTGAAGATCGAGATCCCCGGAATCGATCCGGTCCGGAACGACTTCGCGAACGTCGAGGAACCGCTCGCCCTTGCCCTCGCGCAGGAACTGGAAGTCACCGAGAACATCAAGGCAATCTTCGCCGCGGCCAGGGCCGAGAACGACGCCCTGGGCGAACAATTCATGCTCTGGTTCCTCAAAGAGCAGGTCGAAGAGGTCGCCTCGATGACCACGCTGCTGAACATTGCCCGCCGCGCGGACAACCTCTTCGACGTCGAAAACTTCCTGGCCCGTGAACGCGTCGGCGACCAGGGCGGTATCGGCGGACACCACGGATCAGGCGGCCATCACACCGGGCAAGCCGGAGGGAACCACGACTCCGGAACACCGGAGGCCGCCGGCGGAGCACTCTGACCGCCGGCGCCATGGCACGCATTTTCATTACCGGCTCAACCGACGGACTCGGCCTCGCCACCGCCCGGGCGCTCATCCACGACGGCCATGAGGTCCTGCTGCACGCCCGCTCCAGGGAACGTGCGGCCGCCCTCGCTGGACTCGCCCCGCTAGCGGCCGGCGTTGTTATTGGTGACCTCAGCAGCGCCGCCGAAACCCGGCACCTCGCCGAACAGGTCGACGCGCACGGGCGGATGGACGCCGTCATCCATAACGCCGGTGTCTACCTTTCGGCCGGGCGGATGGCGACCCCGGAGGGACACTCCCGCACGCTGGCCGTCAACGTGCTCGCACCCTACCTGCTCACCGCGATGATGGCTCGTCCCGGCCGCCTGATCTACGTCAGCAGCGGGATGCACCACGGTGCCGGCAGCAGTCTCCAGGACATCGACTGGACCGGGCGGCGCTGGAATGCCGGCGCGGCCTACTCCGAGAGCAAGCTTTACGTCTCGGCGCTCTCCGCCGCGGTGGCCCGCCGCTGGCCCTCCGTGCTCAGCAACTCCGTCGACCCCGGCTGGGTCCCCACCAGGATGGGTGGCCCCGGGGCGCCCGATGACCTTGCAATGGGCCACGACACCCAGAGCTGGCTGGCGGTCAGCGAGGACCCCGCCGCGCTGGTCTCCGGCGGCTACTGGCACCACCGCCGGCAGCGGAAGCCCGCCCCCGAGGTCACCGACCTCGGCTTCCAGGACAGGCTCACCGCCAAGCTTGCCGAGCTCACGGGCATCACGCTCGCCTGAGCCGAAGGCCATGGAATTTCGGCCCCCTTCCCGCGTTGCCGCCCCAGCCGGTCCCGGCGGGTGTGGCGGTGCGGCGGCCAGTCCCCCGGCTGGTCTCTATCCTCAGTTCCACCCGGCGGCTTACGCTGGTCGCATTCGATGAACTCGGTTGTGTCTCAGCTGAGTATCGAACGCAGTCGGCACCGTATGTTTCAGGTGACGGTTCAGCGAGGCGAGAGGGGGCCTGGGATGTCGCAGGCGGATAGGACGTGGACACCCGAGGATCAGGGCTGGCTCCGGGAAAACCTGCGGGAGGCCATCGACCACCTGGTGGAGATGGGCTACACGGTGCGCGGCGGGCAAGGGGAGGATCCAGAACTGATCCACCCCGGCGGTTCGGCCGTGCAGACGTGGCGGGAGGACTACCCCTACGAGGAACGGATGTCCCGCGAGGAGTACGAGCTGGAGAAATACCGGCTCCAGGTAGAGCTGCTCAAGTTCCAGTACTGGGGCCAGGACCAGGAGTTGCGGCACGTGATCGTCTTTGAAGGCCGGGATGCGGCCGGCAAGGGCGGCACCATCAAACGCTTTACCGAGCACCTGAATCCCCGCTCGGCCCGGGCGGTGGCACTGAGTAAACCTTCCGACCGTGAACTTGGCCAGTGGTACTTCCAGCGCTACATCCAGCACCTGCCATCGGCCGGGGAGATCGTGATGTTCGACCGCTCCTGGTACAACCGGGCGAACGTGGAGCGGGTCATGGGCTTCTGCACGGAGCAGGAGTTCGACACGTTCATGGTTCAGGCGCCGCTCTTCGAGAGGATGCTGGTGGACTCCGGGATCCACCTGACCAAGTTTTGGTTCTCGGTGACCCGCCATGAGCAGCGCACCCGCTTTGCGATCCGGCAAATAGACCCGGTGCGGCGCTGGAAGCTCTCCCCCATAGACCTGGCCTCGTTGGACCGGTGGGAGGAGTACACGGCGGCCAAGGAAGAGACGTTCGTGCGAACCGACACTGACCACGCACCATGGATCACCATCAAGTTCAACGACAAGAAACGCGGACGGATCAATGCCATGCGCTACTTCCTGAACCAGTTCGACTACGAGGACAAGGACACATCAGTGGTCCACAGCCCTGACCGGCTCATAGTGCGTCGCGGCCGTGAAGCCGCGGGCGACTAGCGCGCCCCCATGATTGGCGAGCGCCCCGCAGCGGGCAGGGTGGCGGCTCCGGACGGCACTGTGGCTGGCCTGGCCGACGTCGGCGCGGGCGACAGATCCGTCGCCGGCGGGAAAGGGGCGAACCTGGGCGAGCTGATACGGGCCGGTTTTCCGGTGCCTCCCGGGTTCGTCATCACCACCGTGGCCTATGGATTGATGCTCGAAGAGACGGGATTGGCCCAGACCCTCAGCGGCCTGTTGCGGGAAGGGGCGGAGGGAGAACGGATCAGGGCAGCTTTCAGCGGTGCGCCCATGCCCGCGGGCATACGCGGCGCGATCACTGCCGCCTACCGGCGCCTGGGATCCGGTGCTGTGGCCGTCCGTTCCAGCGCCACGGCCGAAGACCTCCCTGGAGCCGCCTTCGCCGGTCAGCAAGACACCTTCCTGAACGTCGTCGGAGAACAGGAGCTCCTCAGGGCGGTCGAAAGTTGCTGGGCGTCGCTGTGGACCGACCGGGCGATTTCCTACCGGGCACGGCAGGGCATAACCCCGGACGGCCTGGCGATCGCCGTCGTCGTCCAGAGGATGGTGGACGCAAACGTCGCCGGAGTGATGTTCAGCGCAGACCCGATCACGGGGCGACGGGACCGGATCCTCCTGGACGCCGGCCTGGGTGTGGGTGAGGCTGTCGTCTCGGGGACCGTGACCCCCGAACACTTCGTGATGGACCGACGCGGCAGGCTCTTGAGCTGGCAGCCCGGGGGCGCTGCGGTGCTCACCGGTGCCGGATCCATTCCCGGCGTTAGTGCCAGCGCCAGTGCCAGTGCCGCCATGGACGGGACCAGCAAGCCTGCGCTGGCGAGGGACCAGCTCGCCCGGCTGGCAGGACTTTGTGCGCGCGCTGTGGACCTTTTCGGCGTACCGCAGGACATGGAATGGGCGGTGTCCGGCGGCAGGGTGTTTCTGCTGCAGGCACGTCCGATGACGGCGTTGCCGCCCGAGCCGGTGGGCCTGAACTTCTTGCAGAAGAGAATCGGCCCCACGTATGTCGAGATGTTCAACCAGCGGCCCTATCCGCTGGATGTTTCCGGGTGGCTTCGACTCGGGCTGTTCGACATGCTCGGGAAGATGGCCGGCAGCATCGGCGTTGGCTTTCCCGCCGTCGCGCAGATCCTTCCCGAAGCGGACGGCGTGGTGGTCCGGCTGGTGCCGCCCGTACCCCGCCCCACGTTCAAGATCCTGGGCGCGCCGGTGCTGATCCTGGCCAGGAGCCGGCGCTTCAAATTGTCGCACTGGACCAGCGACGCCCGGCTCACGGCCTATCTAGCAGAGGTGGACAGGATGAACACGCAGGATCCCAGTCAACTGGACTGGCCCCAGACCCTCCAGCACGTGCGCCGCATTTTCGCGGGGCTGTCACCGGTCACCGACCTGCGCGTCTCGTATTTTCCCGGCCTGCTGATCTCCCAGGCCAGGCTGAGATCGCTGCTGCTTCTGCTCGGCCAATCACGGCTGGCCCCC
Organism: Arthrobacter sp. 2MCAF15; assembly: GCF_052115605.1. Taxonomy (NCBI): domain Bacteria; kingdom Bacillati; phylum Actinomycetota; class Actinomycetes; order Micrococcales; family Micrococcaceae; genus Arthrobacter; species Arthrobacter sp. 2MCAF15. Next base: position 28,254 of record NZ_JBFRGZ010000006.1, read on the forward strand.
GCCCTGGACGCCGGCGCACCCACCCAAACCAGCGCCGCGAACCAGGAATTGGAAACCCTGGCCGGCCTGGTGCGCGCCGACCCCGGCCTGCGGGCCTTGTTTGAAAAGCCCGGCGCCCCGGATCTGGCGGCCATCCTGGCCAACCCACGGTACACGGACTTCGCGGGCCGTTTCGGGGACTTCCTGCGCACGTATGGCCACCGGGAGACGGCCAGCGTGGTGCTGAGCAGTTCACCCACCTGGTCCGAGGTACCTGAGGTTGTCCTGGGACTGGTCGAAGTCCTGGTTGATGCCCCGCCCGCGAAAACGGACCAGACCGGCAACGCGCTCCGGACGCTCCTGGCCCACCCGGCCATGAAGAGCCCCCGGTTCCGGCGCCTGGTGCTGAACGCAGTCGAGCAGGCCAAGGCAGGAATGGCCTTCCGGGAGGACACGCACTTTTACGCCACGGCGCTCCTTCCCCCGCTGCGCAGGTCCCTCCTGAGCCTCGGCCAGCGGTTGCAAGCTGCGGGGATCATCGACCGGCCGGACGAGGTCTTCCACCTGCGGTTCGAAGAGCTCTGCGCCATAGCCGACCCTGACCGCCTCACGGCCGCCGAACGGGTCCGGTGGCGCGGCCTCGTGATCGCGCGCACCGCCAAGCGCCGCGACCTCGAAGCCGTTCCGCTCCTGGAACTGAGCGATCTTTTCGGGGAGGCGGCGCAGGACGCGGATGCGCTCGTGAAAGGATCGGGCGCCAGCAGGGGCACGGCCACCGGCGCGGTGCGCGTCATCTTGCAGCCGGCGGAATTCGGTAACCTTCGCAGCGGCGAAATCCTGGTCTGCCCCTACACCAACCCGTCCTGGACACCCCTGTTCCAGCGGGCCGCCGCCGTCGTGGTGGACACCGGAGGGATAGGCTCGCACGCCGCCATCGTGGCCCGTGAATATGGCATTCCCGCCGTCATGGGCACCCGCAACGGCACCGGCATCCTCACAACAGGCCAGCGCGTCACCGTGGACGGCGGCACCGGACTGGTCATCCCCGCCCTGCAGCCTCCCGCCGTGTAGCTAGGACGCGCTGCCCAGCTCGCTGCGGGCCGGGGCTTCGGGCGCGCTTTCCCGTTCCTGGGTTGCAGCCCAACTCGCCAGGAGACGCACCCGCTCCGCGGTGGGTGTCCCGGGTTCGGCCGTGTAAATCAGGAGGGTCCAGCCGGGGTCGGCCATCAGCTCGGTGCCTTCGAAGAGGAATTCGAGGTCACCGACAATCGGATGGTGGAACCGCTTAATGCCGGTGGCGTGGCGGCGGACATTGTGATCGCCCCACTTGGCCCGAAACTCCTCACTGCGGGTGGACAGTTCGCCGACGAGATCCTGGAGGCCCTTGTCGTAGGGGTCGCGGCCCGCCTCGGTTCGAAGGATCGCGACGATCGCATCGGCCGCGGCATCCCAGTCCGGATAGAACAGTTCGGCCTTCCCACGGTCCAGGAAGGCGTGCCGGGCCAGGTTTACGGGCCGTTCTGCAGCGGCATACGCCTCGACGTGGAGTGCCCGGCCGAGGATGTTCGCGGCGATGATGTCCAGCCTGCCGTTGCGCACCAGGGCGGGGCCGCCCGTTATCGCGTCGAGAGCCAGCTGAAGGCCGGAACGGACCGTCCGGCTGCGAGGCGAACGGCGCTTTCGGTGGGCCGGCGACGCGTTCGCGGCACGGCCGAGGTCGAAGAGGTGGTCGCGTTCGGCGTCGTCCAGCAGGAGCGCATCCGCGATGGCGTGAAGAACCGCGTCCGAGGCGCCGGCGAGGTCCCCGCGCTCCAGCCGCGAATAGTACTCAACACTCACTCCGGCCAGAAGCGCGGCCTCGGTGCGTCGGAGCCCGGGGACCCTCCGGTTCGTGCCAGGGGCCAGTCCCACTTGCTGCGGCTGCACCTTCGCCCGCCGCGTCGTGAGGAACTCACGAACTTCTTCCCGGTTCTCTGCGGTCATAGGACAACACTAGGAGGTGTTCGGGGCGCATGGGGTTCCCTGGCAGGGCACCCATAGATGTGAACTGGTTATGAACGCGTCCGACGACGTCTTACAGTTCCGCGGTAATTGCAACCAGGCGGCCGGCACCCCGACAATGGTCCTCATGACTGCCGTAACCCTGCTGGCCTTTGCCGGGCTGTGCCTGCTGCTTTCCGTCACTCCGGGCCCGGACACCTTCCTGGTGCTCCGGATCTCGTTGCAGAGTGCCGGGGCCGGCCTGGCCGCGGCGTTCGGCTCGGCGCTGGCCTCCATGGTCTGGGCGGCGCTGGTGGGCGTGGGGCTCGCCGCCGTGCTGGAGGACTCCGCGGAAGTGTTCCGGTGGCTGAAGATCGCAGGCGGGTTGTACCTCCTGTACCTGGGTATCTCGTCGCTGATCCGTGCCCGCGGCAGGACAACCACCACCACAACGGCCGGACACCCTCCGCGCCGCAGCCACAGCCGAAGGGCAGGGTTTGGCGCCGGCGCACTCTCCACACTCCTGAACCCCAAAGTGGGTCTGTTCTATCTCGCCGTCGTGCCGCAGTTCATTCCCCACGGCGGCAACACTCTGGACACCGCTCTGGTGCTTGGCGCCATCGAAAGCATTATCGGCTTCCTCTATCTGGCGGCCGTCGCCATCGCGGCGGCGAAAGCAATGGCATGGCTGCAGCGCCCCCGCGTAAGCCGGTGGCTCGAACGCGGCAGCAGCGGCATCATCGCCGCACTCGGCCTGGGCGTGCTGGCGTCCAGCACCAGCTCCTAGGCCCGCTTCAGCCGGTTTCGCCGGAGCGGCCGTGGGACAGTCCTGTGGGGAACCCGACGAGCACCGGTTCAGGAGCCGCGCAGCACGAGGACTCTGATGCCGCGGGGGCGGCCGGGACGTCGCAGCTGGTTCCGGCGTCGGAGGAGCAGACGCCGGTTTCGGGGAGTTCGAGCTGGACGGTGTCGGCCGCTTCGCGGTCGCCGGCCAGGGCGGCCGCGACGGAGCGGACCTGTTCGTAGCCGGTGGCGAGCAGGAAGGTCGGAGCCCGGCCGTAGGACTTCATGCCGACAATGTAGAAGTCCTTCTCCGCGTGGGCCAGCAGTGCTGCGCCGTGCGGGGGGACGGTGCCGCAGGAATGGAATTCCGGGTCGATGAGCGGGCCGAGTTCGGTGGGTGCTTCGACGGCGGGGTCCAGGTCCAGCCGGAGTTCACGCAGAATGTCCAGGTCCGGGCGGAACCCGGTGCAGGGAACGACGATGTCGGTCTCGAGGGTGCGGCCGTCCACGGACTCGACGGAGACGTGCGAATCGAGGGATTTCAGCGACCCGATGCCGAAGCCGGTGTGCAGTTCGATGCTTCCTGCCTCGACGAGGCGGCGCAGGCGGGCACCGAGCTGGCCACGGGCGGGCAGCCCATCGGCGTCGCCACCACCGTAGACCTTCCCGGCGGACGCGCCGCGGACCGCCCAGAGGATCCGGGTGTCCGGTTCATCCTTGGCCAGGTCCGCCAGGCTGATCAGGGTGTTGGCGGCGGAGTGACCGGCGCCGACCACCAGGACGCGGCGTCCGGCGAACGCGGCACGGCCGCGGCCGGTGACATCCGGGAGCGGGGCGGAGATCCGGTCCGCGGCGGAGTCTTCGCCGATGGCGGGGAGCCCGGAGGTCCCCAGCGGGTTGCGGGTGGACCAGGTGCCGGAGGCGTCGATGACCGCGGCCACGGTGTGGTCGCGGGTTTCTCCGTCCGTGTGCTGGACCCGGAGGACGAACGGCGTGCTGTCGCGGTTGCGGGTGTGGGTCTTGTCCATGCCGGCGCGGGTCACGGCGATGACCCTGGCGCCGGTCTGCAGCTTTGAACTGATGGCCGGGAGGGCGGCCAGCGGGGCGAGGTAGTCATCGATGAGTTCTCCGCCGTAGGGCAGGGCCGTGGGGCGGGGCGATTTCCAGCCGGAGGCTTCGAGCAGGCGGGCGGCGGCGGCGTCGACGTTGAACCGCCACGGGGAGAACAGCCGGATGTGGCGCCACTGCTCAATGGCCGCGGCCGCGGACGGGCCGGCCTCGAAGATCAGAGGTTCCAGGCCGCGTTCGATCAGGTGGGCCGCGGCCGCCAGGCCCACGGGCCCGGCGCCGATCACTGCAACGGGAAGGTTCTTCGCAGAATCCATGGTTTCCTCTGTTTGATCCGTAGGTGTGGCGGTTCAGTTGGGAGAAGCCTGCGGGTCCGAATCTCCCAATGCTCAGCGGGGGGGCTATTTGGCGACGGTCGTGAGCGACGCGATCAGATCCTCGATGCGGGTCTTGATCTCGTCGCGGATCGGGCGGACGGAGTCCACGCCCTGCCCGGCGGGGTCTTCCAGGACCCAGTCCTCGTACCGCTTGCCGGGGAAATAGGGGCATTCGTCACCACAGCCCATGGTGATGACGACGTCGGATTCCTTCACAGCCTCGGTGGTGAGGATCTTCGGGATCTCGGCGGACATGTCGATCCCGAGTTCGGCCATGGCCTCCACGGCCGCCGGATTGACCTTGTCCGCGGGCTGGGAACCGGCGGACCGGACCTCGATCCGTCCCTCGCCGAGGGTAGTCAGGAAGGCGGCGGCCATCTGGGAGCGGCCGGCGTTGTGGACGCAGACGAACAGGACGGAGGGCTTCTTGGCGGTTTCGGTGCTCACGGGTTTCTCCTGGAATCAGTTAGGTGTGGATCGGTTTTGATGAGGTCGTCGTTCCCGCACCACTCTTGACTGCGTAGACATTGATGCTTGTCGATGCTTGAAGTATCGAACTATAAATCGATACTTGTCAATATTTGTGGGTTCGGGTTTTAGGCGGCGATCACGCGGGGTGCGAGGCCGTTGATGCGGTGGGCGATATCCGTAAACGCTTGCTCGAAGGCTTCATCGGTACCCAGGCGCAACGGGTCCGACACGGACCAGTGCACACCGCCGAGGCTGGCCAGTTCCTCATGGGCGTTGTCGCACACGGTCACCACCAAGTCCCCCTCCCCCGCCACCTGCTCCAGCTTGCGCGGTGGAACGTCTGCCAGATCGACGCCGTGGCGGCGGGCGACCTCAATGGCCCCCTGGGCGATGCTCTCCGCGGGATGCGTTCCCGCCGACGTCGAGGGGATTTCGCTGACATGCCCCCAGAGCGCGGCGGCCAGCTGGGACCTGGCACTGTTTCGTGTGCAGACGAACAGCAGGCGGCGGGCCCCGTGCTCAGCCCCGGGCACCAGGCCTTCCAGGGCGCCGGCAACAAGCTGAACATAGCTGCGGCGCCGGTCGGCCTCGGAGCGGTGGCGGGTTGTCAGCCCAGCCTCTTCCAGGGCGCGCAGGTGATGGGAGAGCAGATTTGACGGCATCCCTAGCTCCGCCTGCAGCTCCGTCGGGGAGAAGTCACCCAGCGTCAGCAGATCAACGATGCGCAGGCGCGCAGGATCAGCGAGGGCCGCGTGCTTGGCGACCCTCGCCCGGAAAGCGCCTGCTGTCTCAATATTCATTGGTTCAATTTTGATTGAGGCAATTCTTTCAGTCAAGCTGTTGCCATGACTTCAAACCAGCCGCCGTTATGGCGCCGCGCCACCGCCGAACTGCTCGGCACCAGCCTGCTCGTGATGATCGTCGTCGGCTCCGGAATCGCCGCCCAGCAGCTCTCCCCCAATGACACGGGCCTGCAGCTGCTCCAGAACAGCACCGCCACCGTCCTCGGCCTGACGGTGCTGATCCTTGTACTCGGGCCCGTGAGCGGTGCGCACTTCAATCCGGCGGTCTCGGCCGCCGACTGGATCCTGGGCCGGCGCAATGGCACCGGATTGAGCCTGCCGGAGCTTGGCACGTATGTGGTTGCCCAGACTGTGGGTGCGGTCGGTGGCAGCCTGGTCGCGAACGCAATGTTTGAGGTAGGCACCTCCATCTCCACCAAGGAGCGTGCAACCACGGGACACCTGCTGGGCGAGGTCGTCGGTACCGCCGGGCTCATCCTTCTCATTTTCGCCCTCGCTGCCACATCCCGTGGCGTTCTCGCGGCACCGGCGGTGGGCGCCTACATCGGGGCCGCCTACTGGTTCACCTCCTCGTCATCGTTCGCCAACCCGGCCGTCACGGTGGGCCGAATCTTCACTGACACCTTCGCCGGCATCGCACCCGCCTCCGTTCCCGGCTTCGTCGCGGCACAGCTGGTAGGCGCGGCAGCGGGTCTCGGACTCCTCCTCATCCTGTTCCCCTCGGCGGCCCGCACCGCGGACGACGTCGTGCTGGCGCACAGTTCCGAGCCAGCCCGCACCTAGCCTCGCCGGCCGCCGGGCGACTCCTCACACTTTTGTACATTGATGATTATCAATATCCGGGCATAATAGGTACATGAACTTGCTCCCTGTCCTCGAACCGGCCACCGGGGAAACCTGCTGCACCCCGGCAGGAGTGCCTGCCCTCGGTGCTGAGGAGGCGAAGCAGAAGGCGCTGGTCTTCAAGGCGCTGGCCGACCCGAACCGGTTGCGGCTGCTCTCCATCGTCAAGGCCGATCCCTCCGGCGAATCCTGCGTGTGCGACCTGACCGAACCGCTGGACCTCAGCCAGCCCACCGTCTCCCACCACCTGAAGATCCTGGTCGACGCTGGGCTGCTGCACCGCGAAAAGCGCGGCACGTGGGCGTATTACTCCCTGGTTCCCGGCGCCCTGGAGCGGACAGCCGGACTCCTGGCGGCCCTGTGACCGCGCTCGAACTGTCTGCGATCACGATCCGCGCCATGCACGACGGCGACTGGCCGGCCGTCCAAGGGATCTATCGTGAGGGAATCGCCACCGGCCACGCCACCTTCGAGGCAGAGGCGCCCGACTGGGAACGCTTCAACGCTTCAAGACTGCCGCGCCACCGGTTCGTCGCAGAGACCGCAGACAGCCGGATCCTTGGCTGGGCCGCCGTCGCCCCCGTCTCTGCCCGCCCTGCCTACGCTGGCGTGGTGGAGCACTCTGTCTACGTCGCAGCCGATGCACGCGGTCGCGGCCTGGGCGCGGCGCTGCTGCATGCCCTGGCAGACTCCACGGAGAGTGACGGGATCTGGACCATCCAGGCCAGCGTCTTCCCCGAAAACGAAGCCAGCCTCAAACTCCACCTGGCCAACGGCTACGTCGTCGTCGGGCGCAGGAGCCGCATCGCCAGGATGGCCCACGGCCCGCTTACCGGACAGTGGCGTGACACCGTCCTGATCGAGCGCCGCTCCCCCGCCATCTGACCGGCCCGCCGGGGACCCGGCAGGCCTACAACTCAGTGCTTCCGGGAGCCAACGTCAATTCCACATCCTGTGGTCCGGGCCCGGTTCCGCAGCCCTCGCAGCAGCCCGAACCGGCGCCGGGCGCAGGATCGGCCCCAGTTTGAGAGGCCTCACCGGCATTCGCCCCGTGCGGAACGGCGCAGCAAACATCTCCGCGCCAGGCGTTGATGCCCTCGCGGACGGCGATCGCTGCAATGACCAGGGCTGCGCCGGCGTCCGCCCACCACCAGCCCAGGGTGCTGTTCAGCACCAGGCCGACGAGAAGGACCGCGGAAAGGTAGGTACACAGAAGGGTCTGTTTGGAGTCGGCGACCGCGGTCCTGGAACCCAGCTCCCGGCCCGCCCGGCGCTGCAGCCAGGAAAGGACAGGCATAATGGCCAGGCTCAGGGCGGCGATGACGATGCCCGGGACGGAGTGCTGCGCCTCGCCCCCGCCGGTGAGGGACCGGACGGAATCTGCGGTGACGAAGGCCGCCAGGGCAAAAAACGAAATGGCGATGATCCGCAGCGTCAGGTGCTCACGCCGCTCCGGATCCTTCGCGGAGAACTGCCAGGACAGCGCCAGTGCCGACGCAACCTCAATCACGGAATCCAGTCCGAACCCGATCAGCGCCGAAGAGTCCGCTACGCCGCCCGCCCACAGGGCCACGACGGCCTCGATCACGTTGTAGGTGATGGTTGCGGCGGCGAACAGCCGGATCCGCCTGGTCAGGACAGCCCGGCGCTCAGGCGCCGGCGCGTGCAGGAGGGCCGTCATGCCAGGCACGTCCCGTCCGGGGCGCAGCAGGACGGGTCGACCGCGAGTACCACGCCGATCAGGTCCTTGATGGCATGGCCCAGCCGGGCATCAGCAAGTTCATACCGGGTCCGCCTGCCATCCGGAACCGCAACCACAAGCCCGCAGCCGCGAAGACAGGTCAGATGGTTGGACATGCTCTGCCGCGATACCCCGAGGGAGTCGGCAAGATCGGACGGATACGCCGGCGCGTCTGCCAGGGCCAGCAAGGTGCGGGCCCGGGTAGGGTCCGAAACCGCGTAGCCGAACCGTGCCAGCACCGGGGCATGCGTGAGGGTCTCCATGATTCTAAAGTACAGCCGCACATGTATTCACGCAATGATGTACATGACGAAGGCCAGGAAGGGTGGAGGGCAATTGGCTTGGGCGCAACGGCCGCCGCGGGTAGCGTGACCAACAGGCAGGTCGTGCCGCGGCTGCGGCCGACACACCATAAGGAGGAGGGCCCATGTGCCGACTGTTCGGCCTGCACGCCGGGCCTGGTCCGGTCCGGGCGACGTTCTGGCTCCTGGACGCCCCGGACAGCCTGTCGGCCCAAAGCCGTCGGGAGCCCGACGGCGCCGGGATAGGCACCTTTGACGCGAACGGCAGGGCCCACGTGGCAAAGCAACCGCTTGCGGCGTGGGAGGACCACGCCTTCGCGCGCGAGGCCCGGGTCCTGAAGAGCACCACTTTCCTTGCCCATGTGCGGTACGCCAGCACCGGCGCACACACCATGGTCAACACGCACCCGTTTGAGCAGGACGGGCGGCTGTTCGCCCACAACGGCGCCTTCGGCGACTTGGGGCGGCTCAATCAGCGCCTGGCCGGGCTCGGCGTCGCCGATCTGGTGCACGGCCAGACGGACAGCGAACGCCTCTTTGCGCTGATCACCGCCGAGAGCCGGCGCGCAGGCGGCGATGTCGGGCAAGGCATCACCCGGGCCATCCGGTGGGTTGCCGAGGAATTGCCCGTCTTCAGCCTGAACTTCATCGTGACGACGGCGACCGACCTTTGGGCGGTCAGGTACCCGGCCACCCATGAGCTGCACGTGCTGGAACGCAAGCCCGCCGCGGGCGCCGAGCCGGCGCCCCTGGATGCACGGAGCGCCCGCATCCACGCCCACAGCCGGGATCTGTCCCGTTTCGCGCATGTCCTCATCGCCACCGAGCCCATGGATCCCAACCCGGGGTGGCGTCCCATGGGTCCCGGCGAAATGGTGCACGTTGATCCGGATTTGGCCGTGACGGCCACGTTCCCCTTCCCGGAGGCGCCGGCGCATCCACTAACCCTCGCGGACCTTGACCCGTCCGCGGCGGCGTCCCAGAAGCCCTGACCATGGCAAGCTGCCCCAAAAGCAGTTATCTCGCCGCGAGCCGGTCGGCGTTGTTGGTCATGCGTTCGAGAACGCTGACAGCGATGGCGTACTCATCGGCTCCGATGCCTGCCGTGAGCTCATGGCGGGTCGCTTCGACCAGTCTGGAGGCCTCCGAATGCAAGGCGTAGCCGGCCCCGGTGTGGGCGAGGCGGCCATCGAGGAGGAAAACGAGCTCCCTGCGAACGAGCGCGGCCAGGTCGCGTTCCTGTCCTCCGTCGCCAGTGTCGAAGGGGCGCAAGAAATCCCATATCTCCGCCGGAGTTGCGGGTGCCGAGCTCAACAAGTTGAGGACCTGCCACTGCCGTCTGGTCAGGTGGACGCGGGCCAGCGTGGAATCGAGTTGTGCCTCCAGCGCCGCGTCCAGGCGCTTGACCCAGTATCCGATAGGCCTGTTCACCTTGCCATCGTCGCAGGAGCGTCATACCCGGGCAAGGCCTGCTGACGGGCCCCACTGGGCCGAGTCAGGGGTGGGGTCTGCCCTGCCGGCTCTGGGCCTCCGATTTGCCGTCAGCCCGGCCGTGTCTGCCGGTTGCCCCGGATGCTTTTCGATCCGGCTTTGTGTCGTAACAGGCCCGCCTGCGGCATGGGATGGTTCCGGATACCGACGCCGGAAACTATGCCTCCGAGGATGAGCAGGACGGCGGTCACGCCCAGCATCCGGTGAAATCCGTCCAGTTCAAGTTTGCCGCCCACAACCAGGCCGACCACTGCGATGCCGACCAGACCCGCAACCCTGCTCACGGCATTATTTACTGCAGAGCCGATGCCGGCCTGCTGTTCTAACACCGAGCCGAGAATGGCGGCGGTGAGCGGTGCGACTGTCGCTGAGAGCCCGACTGCGAACAGGAGGATTCCAGGCATCAGCTGGGTCCAATAGTTGACCGGGATTTCAGTTGCGAGCATCAGGAGGTAGCCAACTCCTGCGAGCGCGGGTCCCAGGGCCATGAACCAGCGCGGCCCGAACCGCCCGGCCAGTGAGCCAAACCATGATGCCAGGAGGATGTTGACGAGACTGACCGGAAGCAACGCCAGAGCAGCCAACGTCGCCGGAAACCCGGCCACCTGCTGCAGGAAGAGCACGATGATGAATCCCCCGATCGACAACGCCGCGTAGACGAAGGCCGTCGCCACGTTGCCGACGGCAAAGTTTCGGACGGAGAAGAGGCTGAGTGGCAGGAGAGGCTGCCGCGCGGTCCGTTCCCGCCAAATGAATCCGGCGAGGCACAGGATGCCCAGGACGAACGGCATCAGGATAAGCGGGCTCCGCCAGCCATAGTTGCCTTGTTCGATCAGCGCGTAGACCGGACCCGCCAACCCCAGAACACAAAGCACGGCGCCCGGGTAGTCGATGCGCACCCCAGCGACCCGAACATCCTTGGCCCGCAACACGCCCAACATGTACAGCGTCAAAGCAATGGGCAGGACGTTGATTCCGAAAACCCAACGCCATCCCACCGAGTCCACCAGCACTCCCCCAAGCAGCGGGCCCGCGATGAACGCCACGGTTGTACCGGCGGTCCACTGCCCGATAGCTTTCGCCCGGGGAGCGTCGTCGAAGTTTGAGGTGATCAGGGCGAGGGAACTGGGCACCAGCAGGGCGCCCGCGACGCCCTGGAGCGCCCTCGCCAGGATCAGGAACTCCTCCGTGGGGGCCAGCGCACACATCACCGACGTTGCGCCGAATCCGATCAGGCCAGCGCGGAGGACCACAACGCGTCCGAGCAGATCAGAGAGCGAACCGGCCACCAGGATCAGTGAACCCAGGGTAATCAGGTAGGCGTCAACAACCCATTGCTGCGTCGTCAGTCCGCCGCCCAGTTCACGGGAAATGGCCGGCAGCGCCACGTTGATGACGCTGCTGTCCAGAAACGACACGAAGGACGCGAGAATCGCGATCCACAGCACGAGCCTCTGGGTACGCGCCGACGGTAGGGAGGTCACCCTCCCAGTTAACACCCTCATCTTCTGCTCGAGGGTTGCCCGCGGCCGGTGACCGGTCGATGAACATTGGATGTCCTTCGGCTTCCGGCCTCTACCAGCGCCATAAAATGAAGCGGAAACCTGCCCCGCGGCGATCAAACCAGACAATCCAAACAACCCAGACGGGATGGGCGGCCACAATGGAATCTACTGCCGCAAGAGCCGCCAATGAAGCCGTCCCCGGCATCTACGAGTCCGCCCGCCGCGCCGCCGCGGACCGCATGGAACGCGCGCTGGGACACGCCAGCAAGCGACTCCTCAAGCGCTCCGTACCGACGAGCCTCGCCGTCGTCACCACCGGAACCGATTGGACCGCCTGGCATTTCGTGGCCCAGTCCCTCGGCTGGCCCTTGGAAAGCGAGCACCAAGGCACTGCATTCCTGACCGTCGACGGCCGCATCTGCTTCTACCGCCAGTCCACGAGCTTCGGCGGAGACGAGTTCCTGAGCATGGACACCATTCTGAGTACATTCGAAGGCGGTAGTGCCGTAAAGAAGCTGGTCAATCCCAAGGAGCTGGTCCCGGCGTCGGGCCGCGTGATCTCTCTGCCGTCCCGCAAACCAGGAAAGGAACCTGCCTGGACGGCTGCCCCGCAGCGCCTGATCGAAATCACCGACAACGTGGCTATTGCCCGCTGGCCCAGGACCGCCCTGGACAACCTGGTAAACATCGATTTTGACGGCAAAGGCAAGGTTTGGGTCACCCACTCCGAGCGGGACCACCACCAGAACATCCCACTGAAGGACTGGCTCRCAATCGCAGCGGCCAAGCTCCTCATCACCGGCTGACTCCGCCCGTCATCAGTGCAGGTGCTGCGTCCAATCACTGGGCACACGCGAGGCTGGGCCCGGAACGCTCTGATCTTCTGGGTGGTGGGCCGGCGGTTCAAGGTCCGGCCCGTCAATAAATGAGGAGCTTGGATAGTGGTAGAACCAGCTTTCGCCAGGCTCAAAGCTACGGACGACCGGGTGGCCAGTAGATCGCGCATGTGCCGTGGCGTGTTGGGCCGGCGAGGTATCGCAGCAGCCGATGTGACCGCATTGAGCGCAACGGCGAAGGTGCAGCCACCACCCTCCGCCGGCCAGGCACTCAACGCAACCGGTCCCGCTGGGTGGAACCGACACTTCGATTCCAGAGATGGCGTCCATGTGGCTTCCCCCTCGGATCCGCGCCCTCGACTCACGCTCCACCCTACTCTCGCAGCCAATCCCAACGCAGGAAAGGGTTCCGGGGCGGATCGTGCCTCGCGTGTTCTGCTGCCTGGGGGGGGTTACATCACCGCCGCCAACGGCGGGGATCCACCTCAAGTCCCGCGCGGTCCCAGTTTCCTGTCACCGCGGCCGCCTCGTACGTGGAGCGGAGGAAACGCAACAGCGTGCTGTCGGGGTCCGGCGCGGTCCGGACATTTTCGTAGGGCAGGAGGTAGAGCTTGTCCTCCCGGCGGTAGACAACCCCATCGGTTTCCCGGATGTACTCCGCGTACCCTGCTGGTTCAGGGTACGCGTAAGCGTAGAAGGCCCCTTCATCCCCCACCCCGGGCCAGAACCCGCAACTGCTCAGCTCATGGGAATAGCCCTCCACCATGACCCAATCCGCGCAGTTTGGGACACCTCCGGGGTGGGTGGGGGCTTCGCGTCCGGAGAAGCGGGCATATGCCAGGTCCATGGACCCCCAGAAGAGGTGGACAGGGCTGGCTTTGCCTCTGAAGTACGAACTGAAGTCTTTCAGGACCCGGTCCACCTGAACCAGCTGCTCCCAGAAGATTCGGACGGCATCTGGGTCGTAGGATGCGTGCCGGTGGTCATCGTCGAAGGGTATGGCCGGGTCCACCTCGTTCGGGACTGCACGGATGGATGACCGGATGCCGAGCCTGGCAAGGGTCGCGAACACCTCCGCATAGAATTCGGCCACCGACTTGGGCTCCAGGACGATGCTCCCGGCGGAGCCATCGCTGGAGCGGACGTTCAGCCGGTGGCCACAGAAATCGAATTCCATGTCGAAGGCCCCGCGCCCATGAGGGATTGTCGACGTCGTAAGTCCTCGCGGCGTGACGTACAGGGTCACGTGCCACCAGTGGTTCAGCATTGGAGAATGCGCCATGCGGATCTTGCCGACGATCTGAGTCCACATGTGCACGGTGTCGCGGGTCTGAATCCAATCATCGACCCGCAGCCGGGGCCACCCGTTGTGGGTGCCAGGATCGTCAATGGCGTCCATCGCAGGTCCTTTCCGTGCCGGACTCGTCCCGAGGCTCCCGGTCGGGGCCGTGCCCTCAGAACCAAGGCGATTGCAGGGGCAGTGGATGTCCGCAGCGCCGGGCTTCAGTTGCCGGGGGGCAGTGGGCACGGCCTCTCCTGCGGGCGAGCCTACGCCGGCGCCGGAGGGCCAGCAATGGGGTCCTGAGTGGGTTCCTGCTCGGGACGCACGGCGTTGGAACTGTCCGCGACCACACGGCGGGCGCGGAAGCGGCGCGGACGTATAGGATCAAGCAAAACACCGAGCAGCGGAGGCCAGCGATGGGCGTGGACCGACCAGATGCAGACACCACCCGGCAGGAAAACAGTCCCGTCAGCGCCGAACTGGCCACCCAACTCAGCGAACTCGCCCGGGAGCTGCAGCAGGAAGATGACGTCCACGCCGTCCTCTCCGGCATTGTCTATGCCGCCCTGGACCTGATTCCTGGTACCGCGCATGCTTCCATCAGCCTCGCGACAGGGCGGAAGACAATTGACTCCAAAGCCGCCTCGGGCGAGCTTGCACGCCGGGTCGATGCCCTGCAGAGTTCCACCGGGCAGGGGCCGTGCATGGACGCGGCCCACGAGGATCGGGTGGTTCGTGTCCCAGACCTCAGTCTGGAGGACCGCTGGCCCGATTTCGCCAGGGCGGCCGTGGAACTCGGGGCGCGAAGCATGCTTTCGTTCCAGCTGTTCGTTGAAGATGATCGGCTCGGCGCCCTGAACCTCTATGGAGCGGGTCCCGATGCCTTCGACGGCGAGTCCGAACAGATCGGTTTGCTGGTCGCGGCGCATGCCGCCGTAGCGTTCGCGGATTCCCAGAAAATCAGTCAGCTCGGCGAAGCCCTGGTGGCCCGGCAGCTGATCGGCCAGGCCGAAGGCATCCTGATGGAGCGGTACAAGATCACGGCCGAGCAGGCCTTTTTGCTCCTCAGCCGTGCCAGTTCCAGATCCAACCTCAAGCTCCGGGACGTTGCCGAACATCTCGCCCGCAGTGGCGAAATAGTTACTCAGCGTCTCCCAGCATCTGAGGGGTGACGTCGCTGACCGTGGCTCAACGCCGCGGCAGGCTGGTATCGACCGGGAAGGTCATGAACGCCGGCGTCTCGTACGGATGCGCGGACAGCGCGGCGTCGACGACGGCGCTGCGCCGGGAGCGCGGGTAAATGGCCTCGATCCGGGTTTCAGGCACCTCCTCGGGGGAATCGACGACGCCGATTGTCGGGTTCGCGCCGGGCAGCGGAGTGAAGCGCCCGGTGCCTTCGAGGCTGAACGAGCAGTGCGAGTAGTTGCCCAGCCTCCCCGCTCCGGCGTCGCCAATGGCCTGCCGGACCGCCTCCGCAGCTGCGGTGGGGACGTAGATGACCAGACAGTCCATTGGGTCCATGGCAGACAGTTTGCCACGAGAGCACCGACGGAGCAGCGCCATGGAAAGGGGCTGGCGAGAGGAGGAAGCCGAGCCGGTCATCAGGGCCGTGGCACCGGGCCGGAATGTTTGCATGTCTGGACCCTGTCCGGACGTTGCCCTATCGTTGGGGCACCGACTACATTCGACCTGCGGATCTCCGCATCGGAGGTACATGATGGGAATCATCTCGTCCGGATTTCATGGAAAACGGCGCACCGGCAATCCAGCGTTACCGCCCGGCCAATACGAGACGGGAAGCTTTCCCGTGCTGACGGCAGGCCCGGCACCCTATATCGCCCCGACGGACTGGAAATTCTTCATCACATCCGAGACGGGGCAGCGCCGTGCCTGGTCCTGGGATGAGTTCATGGCGTTGCCGCAGGATGACATCCGGACCGACATTCACTGCGTGACCAGCTGGTCCAAGCTGGGCACCTCGTGGCGGGGCGTGTCCCTGGACACCCTGTTCGAGGACGTGGAAACGTCGTCGGAATTCACCACCGCCCACTCCTACGGCGGCTATACGACCAACGTTCCCCTGCAGGACCTGCTGGACGGCCAGGCATGGGTGGCCTGGGAATTCGACGGTGAGCCACTGGAACGGGCCCACGGCGGACCTGCCCGGCTGCTGGTACCCCACTTGTACTTTTGGAAGAGCGCGAAGTGGATCAACGGCATCGAACTCATGCCACACGATGCTCCCGGATTCTGGGAATCCAACGGGTATCACATCTACGGCGACCCGTGGCGCGAAGAGCGCTACTCATGAGGCAGGACATATGAGCACCCTGTGGCGCGTCGCCGAGGTGGTCAGTGGAGTTCCCGAAACGGAATCATCCAGAACCATCGGGCTGCGCGTGGACGGTCTGAACGGCAACCTTGCCGGCCAGCACATCGATGTCCGGCTCACGGCTGACGACGGTTACACAGCCGTGCGGTCCTACTCCGTGGCGACGGCCGGAATGGACGAAATCCTGGAGATCACGGTTGACGAATTGGCCAACGGGGAGGTCTCCCCATATCTCGTGAGGGACCTCATGGTCGGAGACCAGCTGGAGATCCGGGGCCCCGTCGGCGGCTGGTTCGTCTGGCGGCCAACCGACCCGAACCCGGTACAGCTGATCGCCGGAGGCTCCGGCGTCGTCCCGCTCATGGCCATGATCCGCGCCCACGAGGCATCGAAGAATCCTTCACAGTTCCGGCTGCTCTACTCACTCAAGTCGCCGGAGACCGGGTTCTATCGGGACGAGTTACTTACGTTGAGCCGGGAATCCCCAAAGCTCACCGTCGACCATGTATACACACGCGCAGTGCCAGAGGGTTGGCCAAGCGCCCCGAAGAGACTCACCGCAGAAACACTGCTGGCGAACATCCTGCCGGCGGAGGCTGCCCCCGATATCTTCATCTGCGGCCAGACGATGTTTGTCGAAACGGTCACAGACTGGCTCGTGAAGGTGGGCTATCCGGCCGCCTCAATCAAAACCGAACGCTTCGGCGGAACGGGAGGAATCCGGTGACTGGCAGCAACGGCTCTTCCCCTGGCGCCGAGGACCCGCGCCTCGAGGACCAGGACATCGCCGGCACCCCGGGCAATCCAATACCTCACCTCGATGGAAACGCGGCGGCAGGACAGCTGTGGGAACTGTTCCGCATTGACATCGTCGCCGCGATCGGTCGATGCAAGAACTGTGGCGCCGTCAGGGTCTTCGGGGAAGCAGCCGTCTACGCCGACGCTCCGGGAATCGTTGTGCGCTGCAGTTCCTGCGGGGGCGTCCTCCTGCGTCTCGTTGAGACGCCCACCAAGTTCTGGCTCGACGTCAGCGGACTCAGCTACCTTCAGATCGACCGGGAGAGCTAGGTCAACGGCTTTGGTGTCCGCCCGGCAAAGCCGGCAGCCGCGGCGATCGTGTGGTTCGGGTCGGTTCCGAGCCTGACAGCCAGATTTTCCGCCGCCTGGATTACTGATATCTCGGACTCGAATAGTTTCATGGGCCTATTCTGCCCGAACCCAATCTTATGGCTCCGGGGACCCCCGGGTCGTGCGGACATTCCTACCCGGACCTGCGGAGCAGCTATGGCCTCTTGCCTGCCGTGGTGTCAGTATGTTGGGAATCAGGCTCAATCAGGGCAGCCCCGTTCCGGGCAGAAAGGACGCGCAGTCATGACCTACATCATCAACTTCGGCGATGTGGGACAGGGCGACGTCGCCTTGGCCGGCGGTAAAGGCGTCGGGCTGGGAGGCCTCGTACGGGCCGGACTCCCTGTCCCACCCGGGTTTGTGCTGAACACCGCAGCCTATGCGGATTTTGTGGCGGCCAACCACCTCGCAGCGGGCATCCGGGAGCTAGCCTCCCTGTCGCCGCAGTCGACGCCAAGGGACTACGAGGATGCCTCCAAAGGGATCCGCGCCTTGTTCGCCGGCGGAACCATGCCGGCCGTAATCGCAGCAGAACTCGGCGCCGCCTACGGGCTTCTCGGCGACGGAGATACGGCCGTGGCGGTGCGCTCCTCCGCCACAGCCGAGGACCTGGCCTCGGCCAGCTTCGCCGGCCAACAGGAGACCTACCTCAACGTCCGCGGGGTGCAGGCCGTGGCCGCGGCTGTGACTGATTGCTGGGCATCCCTGTGGACTGCGCGCGCCATGGCCTACCGCGCACGTGAAGGCATCGAACCGGACGCGGTCCGCCTCGCGGTTGTGGTCCAGCGGATGGTGGAGGCCGAGGCGGCCGGGGTCATGTTCACCGCCAATCCGGCCAACGGACGCCGCGACCAGACTGTGATCAGTGCCGCGTGGGGCCTGGGCGAGTCCGTGGTCAGCGGAACTGTCACCACTGACGACGTCGTTGTCGAAGCGGCGGCGGGCAGCGTGCTGTCGCGCCGGACTGCTGACAAGGAGGTCATGACGGTCTACGCGGAGCACGGCACGAGGGAGCAGTCCGTGCCGGCGTCCCGCCGCCGTGAGCCAGTTCTGGATGACCGTGCCGCGGCCGTGCTGGCCGCTTACGGGGCACGGATTGCGGACCATTTCGGTACGCCGCAGGACATTGAGTGGGCGCGGGCCGGTGACGAGTTCTTCATCCTGCAGTCCCGGCCGATCACGGCGCTGCCTGAACCGGCGGCCGACACCCCCGATGTGTGGACGGTGCCCTACCCGAAGGGAATGTACTTCCGGGCGAGCATCGTGGAGCAGTTGCCGGACCCGCTCTCGCCGCTGTTCGCCGACCTCATTGACGGCTCCGTCACCCGGTCGCTGAGAGCCTTGATGGCCGAGGCCGTCGGTCAGAACGTCATCCGGGAGGACGACGTCGGACTGCCTACCGTGAACGGCTACGCCTACTATTACTACCGCAACTCCGGTATGTGGCGGGTGATGGGCAAGTCGCTGACCGCGGTTCGCGCGCTGGCCCGCGGCAAGGCGCACATGGGGGTGGCCGGGTGGCGGGACTTTTCGCATCCGCGCTACGAGCGGGTGATCCAGGATTGGTCGGCGAAGCGGGTCGGGGAGCTTTCCGGTGAGGAACTGCTTGAGGGTGTGCAGGCGTTGCTGGACGCCGGCACGGTGTACTACACGGCGGTGCAGTCGATCATTCCGATCGCGGCGACCAGCGAAGTCACCTTCCGGGCGTACTACGACAGGCTCGTCCGCCGCGATGGGGATCCCCCGGCGCAGACGTTCCTCCTCGGCTACGACAGCGAACCCATCCGGGCTGAGAAGTCACTGTACGACCTCGCGGTGTGGGCCCGGGGAGTTCCAGGGCTTGCACCGGCGATCCTCGATATGCCGACGGCGGCACTGGTTGAGTCGCAGCGCACCGGGTCCATCCCGGCCGGTTTCGACCAGACACTGTGGCAACAGTGGCAGACGCGCTTCCAGGCCCACCTGGACCGGTTTGGCCATGCGGTCTTCAACCTGGATTTCCTCACCCCGGTGCCGGCCGATGATCCGTCGTCGCTGCTGGAGACGGTGAAGTTCTACCTGCGCGGGCAGGGCAATGACCCGCACGAGCGCCAGCGGCTGTCGGCCGCACGGAGGGAGGACCACACCAATCTGGCGGTTAGCCGGCTCGGGCCAAAGCGGCGGGCCGGCTTCTTCCGGTTGCTGCGGTGGGCGCAGAGCGCGGCTCCGATCCGCGAGGACGCCCTGGCCGACGTCGGCCTGGCCTGGCCGCTGCTGCGGCGCATGCTGCTGGAACTCGGGCAGCGTCTGGTTCACTCCGCGGTCATTGCCCAACCGGCCGACGTGTTCTGGCTGCGCGAGCAGGAACTGCGAAGCGCCGTCGAGTTCGGCCTTGCCGCGCCGGGCGAACCGCCCGCAGTGGCAATCACCGGGGCGGACCGGCCCGTCCGCGCGGACGCCGTCGAGGAGCGCAAGATGCTTTGGCGGGGCCAAGCCAAGGCCGCTGCCCCGCAGTTGCTCCCGGAGAGCCGGTGGATGCAGCGGGCCTTCGGGAGCATGATGCCCGCAGGCTCACAGAACCAGCCGGGCGACATTATCAAGGGCGTCGGCGCAAGCGCGGGTCGGGTCACCGCTCCGGCGCGCGTCCTGAGAGGGCCCCAGGATTTTGCCCTGATGGTCCCCGGGGACGTCCTGGTGGCCCGCATCACGACGCCGGCTTGGACCTCGCTGTTTGCGATGGCCTCCGCGGTGGTCACCGACGTCGGCGGCCCGTTGAGCCACAGTTCAATCGTGGCCCGTGAGTATGGCATTCCCGCCGTGCTTGGCACCGGGGTGGCCACCCAGCGGCTCACCAGCGGGCAGCGGATCCGCGTGGACGGCGACGCCGGTACCGTCACGATCGAGCAAACTGCTACTGGGCAGGAACCGTGACCGGATACCCTCCGGTGAGAGGACAGCCGTGCAACACTGATCCGATGGCCGCGTTCAGCATCGATTCTTCCGGCGAATTTTCCGACGCCGAAGTCCTGTCCCTCTACGAGTCCGTGGGGTGGACTGCCTACACACGGGACCCCAAACTGCTCGCCCGCGCCATCCGAAGTTCCTCGTATGTCGTCACGGCTCGGGACGGGAAGGGCGGCCTTGTCGGCCTCGCCCGGGCGATTTCCGATGATGCGAGCATCTGCTATTTGCAGGACATCCTGGTGCACCCGGCATTCCAAGGTGCGGGAATTGGGCGGGCCCTGGTTGAGAAGGTCGCCGCGAGATACCAGCACGTCCGTCAAACCGTCCTCATCACCGACAATGAGCCTGGGCAACGGGCCTTCTATGAGGCCATGGGGTTTACCGAAGGGTCGGACTTCACTCCGGAGCCCGTGCGCGTCTTCGCTCAATTCCGCTAGATGCACCTTCCACGGACCAGATGGCCCGGCGTAGTGCCAGGGCGTAGATTGTGGGCATGGAACAGATTTCCTCCGGCCGCCGGGAAACGATCGCTGACGGACTTCTGGGCATTGCCGAGTTCAGCCACGCCCACTGGTTCTTCGGCAACCTCTACGAGGCCATCGTCAAGGTCCCGCACCGCGTCGCCGCCTCGGAAGCAAGCCCTGAACTCCCCCGGTCGCCCTTTGGAGCGGGAAGCCCGGGCCGCTACTACGCCCCGATCGCACCGCTCAATGCGCCCGTCGCCGTCGCTGCCGTCGTGGCCGGCTGGAAGCATTCCAATACCAGAGGCTGGCTGATAGTCGCTGCCGTGGGCTCCGCGACTGGTGCGGCCGCCACCGCGTACTTGCTCCGGTCCATCAACCCCCGCTTGTTCTTCAGCCCCCACCCGCTGAGCGAGATGCGCCGCAAACCCCTGCTGGCGCGGTGGTACCGGATTCACGCCATCAGGCTCACGGCCAGCGCCATTGCGCTCGTAGCCATCCACCGCGCGCGGACAATCCGGCTGACCAGCCGCGGATGAGGTTCCGTGCGATCCCCCGTTAGGCAACCAGCCGGGTGTCGAACATTTCTTCTGCCCGCCGGATCAAAGGCTCGGGGACGTCTGCCTCCTCGCCGAGATCGCCGCGGCCCAGAAACACAGCGGTGCCGCGTGCTACCCCTGCCAGATCCAGGCCGCAGTCATCCATCAGCTGGGCGGCGCGCAGGTTCGGCGGAAGGTTCACAATCACGCCTTCGGCGTTGAGGAAGACACGCCAGTCACCGCGTGTCACGTCCTCAATGTCCCCGCCAACCAGGCTTTGCAGGGGCTGAAGGCCGGGTTCAACAGATTCAATCCGGATAGGTTCGGCGAGTTGAGATGGAATTATCAGTGCTGTGTATGCGGTTCTCATTTTTGGTCTGTAGTTGTTAACAACCCTGGCTGAAGGTGTGTTCCCTGACGCCGGGCCACGGGCCTTGCCTGATAGTCATTGTCCTGCTGATCTTCGGCGCTATTGCCGGCCGCAGGAGCAGGGTCTAGAGGATCCGAAGCGTTTTGGGCAGCCCGACGCTCTCATCAAGGCACTCATGAACGAGGACCTCGTCGATGAATATTTTCTGCTGGTCTCGCCGATTGTGCCCGGATGTGGCATGAAGATGCCGCCGTCCCGACTGGCAACTCAGCGGAAAAGCCCGCAAGCTAGATAGGGGGTAACCAAGGAGAGCCGAACGCGCTCCAGCCGCACAGGAAGGCCCCGCAATTCCGAAACCAAAACGGCAACTCAATCCATTGATCCTCAAGTACCTCAAAGCCGGCCAGCCCGCCCGTGCTGCTGCCGGAGGCCTTGGCGAGCTCAAGCCGGTCGAGCCGGCCGCCCGGCGGGAAGGGCTGCCGCTTCTCGGCCATGACCAGGTCTACGTGATGAAGTACGGGACCGAATACCATACGGCGTGGTGTCCCGTCGTGGCCGACAAATGGAGCCACGCACCCCGGGGACTGCTCGTTACCCGGTTCGCGGACGCCGGGGCGCGTACACCGTGCCAGGAATGCGACCGGCACCTGAAAGCAGCCAGGGCGATGCCCGAACCGGAATCCCCCCTCCGTCCAGGAACCACGCTGGAGCCTGACGCCGTGATCCCGCTGACGGTCGTAGGCGTCGCCCACGGAATCCTCTTCCTGGCCGCGGGGCCCGAACATCAGGAACGACTCAAGGAGACCGCGGTGGAGCCGGCAACCCCGCTGCTCGTGGGCGGGCGGCGGGACGGCATGGTGGTGCGGGTTGAGGCCGCCCGCGACGAACCACTCCTGGTTGTCCAGTTGGACCCCCGCGCCACGTTCCTGAGCGGCCCCTACCAGGTGCGGCTGCGCCGTCCACTGCAGCGCTCGGCCACCAAACCCTACGCCGTGGAGTGCGTCGAACCCGCGCCGCAGGGGTAGCTTCAACAGGCAACCGGACGGCAGCAGGCCATATCCGGCGTGCCCGCGCGCCAGACGACGTCAGCGCTGAAGGGCTTCGCACCCCAGGCCGGAAACAACCCAGCCACCAGGAACGGTGCGGCTGACACCCACGATCCAGTCACCACTGCGCACCGTCTGCTCATCAACTTGTTTCCATTCATCGGTTGGGGCCCCGGCAGGCGCGACCACCAACTTGGCCCACCCCGCAGCGGCCGCCTCAGGCGTCGGATCCCCCGGGACACTCGTGTCGATATCCGCGACATAGGCACCGTGACACGCCACGGTCGACACCGCTTCCCTAGCCATATCGGTCGACGCCGGTGCCGTGGCACACGAGGACAAGGCGAACAGGAGAACGGCCGTCATTCCGCCCGCGCGGACGGTTTTTCCCATGGGCGAAACCGCACTGCCGGGGCCGCACGACGCATATGCTCCCCGTGCTGAGCTCAAGTCCGCGGTCACTTAACGGTCAGTGAGCCGTGCATGTTGGAGTGATACCTGCAGTGGAAGGGGTAGGTGCCCGGCTGTGAAGGTGCTTTGAAGGTGGCCGTACCGCCGTTTTCCTTGACCTCGACATCAAAGAGTGTCGCATCCTGGTCAGCCGTCACCGTGTGCTCGGCCGTATCCAGGTTGACCACCTTCACCTCAGCACCGGGAGCCACCGAGCCGGGGATCTCGTAGGCGAAGCTTTTGATCGTGATGGCCGCCGCGGCGGCGGTTGCCGCCCCGCTCCCCGTTCCTGGCGCGGTCGACGCCGCCGGGGCAGAGGTTGCGGCCGTCGTGGCCGGCGCCGGTGTTCCGCCACCTCCGGCACACCCGCTCAGCCCTATCAAAACCGTTGCCAACACAAGTGCAGTCCGTGCCCTGTTGCTCGTCATGATGTGCCGTCCTCGATGCTGGAGGGGGCTGCGGAATCAGCCCGGCTTCCTTCCATTCTGCATCCGCCGCTTCCAAAAAGCACCGCGAAAAAGCTCGGCCAAAGGACGTTGTCAGGATTGCGCTCTTACCTTTTCCAGGTAGGCCATCAGTCCGGTCAGTTGCTCCGCGGACCATGGCAGATCGGCGCTGAGGGCGGCGCTATTTTCCTGCCACATGGAGCGGGCGGCGGTTTTGGTCTGCTCGCCCGAGTGGAACAAGGATCCGACTTCCTCCCAGGCCCTGGCCCACTCCCGGACCGACGGATCCGAGACCGGCGTCCCGTTCCCTGCGTGCCGGAGGCCTTCCTCGACCAACGCGGTCCACCGGGTTTTGGCCGCCTCGAGGCGGCCGACGCCGAGTTCTGTTCTGCGGTCGGCCAGTTCCTGGCGCTGTTCGGTTGTGAAGTGGTTTTCGAGCACGGCAATCATCTCCAATGTTGATAGGAACTGTTCCGGGTCCGGCATGGCGGGCCCGTCCTCGTATGAAGCGTCGTTGTGTGAGGGGTCGATGCGTGACAGCAGGTCCCGTAGCCGGTCCTGGACTGCCTGGATCTGCTCGGCCTGCCGGCGAGTGTGTTGCAATTGCCTCTCCAGGAGCGTGCGCAGCGAGTCCATATCATCGGCGGCGGTCCCCAGCGCGGGGCCGATATCGGCCAGCGGGAATCCAAGCATCTGCAGTGCACGGATCCGGTAGAGCCGCCGCACGTCTTCCTCGGTGTAGCGGCGGTGGCCGGCAGAGGTCCGCTTGCCTGCCGAGAGCAAACCAATGTCGTCGTAGTGATGGAGGGTCCGGACCGTGACGCCACCCGCGCTGGCGAGTTCGCCGATGCTCCACTGACCTGCCGCGCCGCTCGTCTCTTTCATGTGGACAACCGTAGATCCTCACGCCGCGTGAGGATCAAGACCCACCGTGTCGGCCGCTGCGGCGGCCCCCCGAACCGGCGAGGGGCTGTCCCGCCCGGTCAGCCGGCTATCCCGACGTCGGCGACCGTTTTCCATGCTGCCAGCGTCCCGGGGAGCTAGTGCCCGGCGGCGCCGAGATCGTCCCGCACCCGTGCGGGCTCGTCGGCGAGCGGCATGTTGGCCGCGTCGCCGACGCCGTCGAGTGCGCCGGCGGCGTCCGCTTCAAGCCGGTCAAACAGCGCGTCAAAGTCCTCCGGTGCCGGGCCGGCGGTTGCCACCAGTTCGAAGGTCTTGCGCAGCGCGGAGCCCGAGCCCAGGCTCCGGACCAGGACTTCCGCAATCTGTCGGCGTGCGATGACCCCGTCGCTGGAATTTCCGGCCTGGCGGGTGTCGCCCTGCAGGAGGACGAGCCTGTGCTCGTCGGACGCGTTGTAGTCGAACCATCCGGGCCGCACGATCGTATAGGGCAACCCGCTGGCCCGCACCAGACGCTCGGAGCGCCGCTTCCAGTCGTGCGCCTCGGTCGATAGGTTGTAGGCGCCCGTGCGGTTGGTGACGCCGATCGCCGTCATCAGGGCGATGCGCGCCGTGCGGAAGCCCAGTGCGGTCAGCACGTTGCGCACCCCGCCGTAGTCGATGCTTTCCGCCCCGGCTTTGCCGTCGTGGGAACCGTGGGTGAACACGACGGCGTCGATCCCCTCCACGGCAGCGGCCAGGGTTTCCGGCCGCGTGAGATCCCCGAAAACCACTTCGGCCCCGGCAGGCAGTTGCCCGGCCTTGCCAGGATCGCGGACCAGGGCGCGGGTGAGGTACCCGTGCCGGAGAGCCTCTTCGACCACCAGATGCCCAATGCTGCCGGTCGCACCCACAACAAGGACCGCGGTGGGGTCAGTCATGCCGGGACGACTTCGTTGAGGACCCGCAGCGCGTTGAGAGTCCGGGGGTAGCCGATGTAGGGCAGCAGCGCGGTGATGACCTCCAGCAACCGGGCGCGGCCGTTGCCGACGTTGAGATTTGCGGCCACGTGGCCCCTGACTTGCGGCTCGCAGCCACCGAGCGAGACGAGCATCGCCAGGGTGAGGAGCTCGCGCGTGGGCACGTCGATGCCGGCGCGGGTCAGGTGGTCGCCAAAGCAGTTGGCCGAGAGGTAGCGCTGGAAGTGGCTCTCGTCGTCGGCCGCCGAGGCGTGCATCGCATCGATGACGCCGGCACCGGCGATCACCTTCTGGACGGCGAGGCCCTTCTCCGCACGGTCGGCGGGCGTAGTCGTGGACTGGCCCGGCAGGGGCAGTTCGATCCCGCGTTCGGTGAGGACCTCGTTCGTGGCGTGAATGAAGTCGAAGACCTTGGCCATTCCCACGTAGGGGACGGCCTGGTAGACGATCTCCTTGACTTCGACCGGGCTGACGCCGACGGTGAGCGCCGCGCCGAGCATCACCCGGTATTGCCCCAGCGCCTGCGAGGCGATCATCGACGCGAGCTGGACCATGAGCCGGGTCCTCGTGTCCAGGTCTCCGTGGCCGAGCACTTCGTCGAAGGCGAAGTTGCCGAAGGACTCGATGAGCTCCGGGTCGGTGACGGCCAGGGTTGAGACGCGCCCCGGGAAGAGCTCGTCGAGGTTCTTGCGGGCTGCTGCGCTGATGGCCATTGCTGTCCTGTCGTTCAGAATCGGGGAAGAGACGCTCGTAACGCTCACCTGCCCAGCAAACTGCAATCAACGCGAATGAGGGAGCGCCCCCTGCTACGAGTACTGCCAGTACCCCCTTCGCGGGCGCCCAGCGAGCATCGGGAAAATTAGCGGACGCCCGAAGCTCCCTCGGCTTTCCGCCGCCGCCTGCGAACCTGCCAGATAATCAGGCCAATCACCGCCAACACCCCGACGACGACGGCGATGTCCCGCCCTGCCGCTTTGGCCACGGCTTCATAGGAGTTACCGGCCACGAACCCCAACAGGACGAACCCCACACCCCAGAGAATGCCGCCGGCGACGTTGAAGGCGAGAAAACGCGGATAGGGCATCCGGGCGGATCCGGCCAGGGCCGGCATCACGGCCCGAAAGAACGCCACAAAGCGTCCCAGGAAAACGGCAGCCCCTCCCTTGCGGCGGAGAAAATCCTGCGCCTCATCCAGTCTGGTTCGCTTCTTCCGAAAACCCCGCAACTCAAGGAATCTGGGGCCCAAGTGCTTGCCCACCTCGTATCCCACCGAATCCCCTACGACAGCGGCCATGACCACCAGGACCATCATCAGCCACAGCTGTGCGTTTCCGCGGCTGGCGACGACTCCGCCCAGAACCGCAGCAGTCTCCCCCGGGATCACAAAGCCCACAAACAGCGCGTCCTCGGCGAAGACGAGGCCGGCCACGATCACGTACGCCAGGAGGGGCGGGAAGTTCAGGATATTTTCGACAAACTGCGTCATCGTGGCCCTGCTTTCAGACCGATCCTCGTGCTGCCGCGGCGGGCAGTTGACGCCTCGGCGGGCGGCTGTGCCTAAGGCTGAAGGACTTCCGTGGCGTCCGGCCGGGTGGCTTCCTGGAGGACCCAGCGGTTGCCGTCCGGGTCACCGAAATAGGCGAACAGGACCCCGCCCATGTCCTGGACCTCGCTGATCTCCGCCCCCCGTTCGAGAAGCTCAGACCGCGCCGAGGCCATGTCCGGGACCACCAACTGCAGGCCTTCCAGGATCCCAGGCTGCATGCTGGTCATCCCTGTGCCGATGACTATGGAAGTGGCGGAACCAGGCGGGGTGAGTTGGACCACCCTCATGCCCGGTATGTATTCCACGTCGTGGTCCAGGACGAAACCGAGCCGGTCGGTGTAGAACGACTTGGCTTTGTCCACATCGGCGACAGGTACTTGTACGACCTCAAGGCGCATCTCCATGCGCCTCACAGTACCTCCTCTTGCGCAGGTGGCTCCTTCGATTCACCTATGTGTCTCCGATCAGCACGCTTTGGGGGATGCCCTGCCAGTACACCTTTCATCAGGGACTCCCATACAGTCCCTGGGGCAGGTTGACTGGAGGCGCTGGGTCCACACCCCGCGCACAACAAACTGAGGAGACACGATGCACACGCGAACTCTCGGACAGGGCCTGCAGGTCTCGGCTGTCGGCCTTGGCTGCATGGGCATGTCACAGGGCTACGGCCCGAACCCCGGCGACCGCCAGGCGATGATCGCGGTGCTCCGCGACGCCGTCGATCTCGGAATTAGCTTCTTCGACACCGCAGAGGTGTACGGCCCCTTCGTCAACGAGGAACTGGTCGGTGAGGCACTGGCCCCGATGCGGGACGAGGTGGTGATCGCGACGAAATTTGGCTGGCGGATCGAGGACGGCAAATCGGTGGGACTCGACAGCTCCCCCGAACGGATCAAACGGGTCGCGGACGAGTCGCTGCGCCGGCTGCGCGTAGACAGCCTCGATCTTTTCTACCAGCACCGGGTCGACCCCAATGTTCCCATCGAGGAAGTGGCAGGCGCAGTGGGCGAACTCGTCCAGGCCGGCAAAGTCCGCCACTTCGGGCTATCGGAGGCCTCAGCCACAACAATCCGGGCCGCGCACGGAGTCTTCCCGGTGACAGCCGTCCAGAGCGAGTACTCCCTCTGGACACGCGACCCGGAATCGGCGGTACTGCCAACGCTGGCCGAACTGGGTATTGGATTTGTACCCTTCA
Organism: Arthrobacter sp. 2MCAF15; assembly: GCF_052115605.1. Taxonomy (NCBI): domain Bacteria; kingdom Bacillati; phylum Actinomycetota; class Actinomycetes; order Micrococcales; family Micrococcaceae; genus Arthrobacter; species Arthrobacter sp. 2MCAF15. The sequence goes on from NZ_JBFRGZ010000006.1 coordinate 56,030, forward strand.
GCCCCCTCGGCAAAGGCTTCCTCACCGGCACCGTAAATCCGTCCACGCCATTTGCAGACGGCGACATCCGGGGCACCATCCCGCGTTTCACCGCCGAGAACCGGGCCGCCAACCAGGCACTCGTGGACCACGTCGCCGGGCTGGCCGCCGCCAAGGGCGCAACACCCGGCCAGGTGGCGCTGGCGTGGCTCCTGGCCCAGCAGCCGTGGATCGTGCCGATCCCAGGCACCCGTCGCCGGGTGCGCCTCGAGGAAAACACGGCCGCAACCGCCGTCGCGCTTTCCGCTGACGAGGTCGCAGACTTGGATGCCGTAGCTGGCCGGATTGGTGTGCAGGGTAACCGCTACAACGACCTGCACATGGGTCTCGTGGGGCGGTAGCAGGCAGTCCTCGCACTGATCGCGACCTGCAATGACCTGCAGGGTGGGTTTATTCTTAGCGATTAAGAGCAGTTGTCCGGTTCAGTGTGCACCGGATTCTGCCGTACCGGGATGATGGGATCTGAGGCTCGAAAATGGACGTTGCACACGCCGCACGGGTGCCAGCCCAGATTCATCGCGGTGCTGCGCATGGCTGATTCCGGCGTCCAGACCGGGGCCAGCAAGGACGGCGGTGATCTGTGCTCTCCTTTCCTGGACGAGCTGCCCATTAGCGGTGCTGCGGTATCCATGTTCGGCGGCGCCGCCCCGGAGACCCTGGTCTGTGCAACCGATGCACTGGCGGCCCGGCTTGATGAGCTGCAGTTTGACCTTGGCGAAGGGCCACGATGGGAGGCTCTTCGCAGGCGGCTCCCAGTGCTCGTCCCCGACGTGCGATACACCCAGCCGTACTCGTGGCCGGTATTTAGCAAGGCTCTCCTGGAGACAGAAGTCGCAGCGATTTTCGTCTTCCCACTGACGTTGGGAGCACTGGACCTGGGCGTCGTGGAACTTCACCACACAGCGCCGGGCAGCCTCAGTTACGCCGACTCGACGAAGGCGGGGGTGCTCGCCGGCCAAACGGCATGGCATCTTCTCCGCAGGGTTCTCGCTGTGCACTCCCCCGACACGGATCCCACGGTGGATGCTCCCCTGATGTCCAGACGGGAAATCCACCAGGCAACCGGCATGGTCCTCGCACAGGCAGAAACCACCGCCACCGAGGCCCTCCTGCTGCTGCGCGCGCACGCATTCGCCAATGCGCTGACACTTCGCCAGGCGGCCGATGAGGTTCTGCAGGGCCGGCTCAGCTTCGTCCGGGGCAATGAAGAGCTCAGGCCTGGCTCAACGCCTTGGCCTTGACAGCATCGAACTCCGCCTGGGTCAGGGTGCCGGCGTCGAGGAGTTCCTTGGCCTTTGCGATTTCCTGGGTCGGGGACGCTGAGGCGACCGAGCGGATGTACTCGTTTGTGGCCGCCTGCGCCTCCTGCGCGCCCTTGGCCTGGCGCTCGGCCATGCTGCGGCCCCGCGCAATCAGATACACCAGCACGGTGAGGAACGGCACGAAGACGAGGAACAGTATCCACACGGCCTTGAGCCAGCCGTTCAGGTCACGGTCCCGGAAAATGTCCGTGATGACAGCAAACAGCGCGAAAAGGTAGGCGACGAACGCAAATCCCCAAAAGAACAGCCAAATGACGTTCCAGAATTGCTCCACGGGAGCCATCCTTTCGTTCTGAGGAAGCCCCACTGGCATCCCCCTTAGGCGCCAAAGTAGTCTTCCGGGCAACCGGCGGTTAGGACCATAAGGCCTGAATTTGCCGAGGTCAAGGCCCCATACCACCGCGGATGCGGTCCGAACCAGGCGCCTCCCAGCCGATCGCCTTGGCCTTGAGCATCTGGAATTCCTCGCCTGTGATGGTTCCTTCATCAAGGAGCTTCTTGGCAGCGGCGATCTGCTCGGCCGGGTTGGCGTTGGCGGTCCGCCGGATGTAGTCAGCCATGTCGTCCTTCGCAACGTCCTGCCGCGCTGATTGCCGGATGGACATTTGCTGCACGTAGAACATCATGTACGCCAGGCAGCCGAGTAGCGGGAACAACAGAACGCCAAGAATCCACAGGGCCTTCACCCAGCCAGGCCGCAGGCTGTCCGCAAAGATGTCCCGGAAGACGAGGACGGGCTGGGACTAGAAGAAGTGCAGCTCGCTGGCCGCGTCCGGGGAAGGATGCACCACGGGGGCCTGGCCGAGTTCGAGCAGGATGTCGTTAATGCTCAGCTGGCCGGCCAGCTGAGGATCCAGCTGCACCGGGACAACAGCCTCCGGAACGGCGTCGCTACTCATGCCACGATCATATGTGCCGGCCACTGCTGCGCCCGGGGGCCACGCCGATCGGGGGCACTGACAGCTTGGCCAGGGCATTGACTTCAGGGCAGCCGACGCCGGGACCCCAGGCGCGTCAGGCGCCGTCGTACGCTTCCTGAAGGGCGGCGATGTCCAGCTTGCGCATGGCGAGCATTGCCTGCACGGCGCGCTGGGCGCCATCGGCGTCGGGGCCTCCGATCAGTTCTCCCAGCACGGACGGCACCACCTGCCACGAGAGCCCGTACCGGTCTTTGAGCCACCCGCACTGGCTTTCCTCGCCCCCGTCGGTCAGGGCGGACCAGTAGCGATCAACTTCTTCCTGCGACGCGCAGTCGATGACAAGGGACACTGCCTCGGTGAAAGTGAAGACTGGTCCACCATTCAGCGCCGTAAAGGTGCGCCCGTCGATCTGGAAGCGGACGGTCATTGCCTGGCCGGCGGGCCCGGGACCGGCGTCGCCGTACCGGGAAACATCGAGGATCTTGCCGCCGTCGAAGAGGGAAACGTAGTACTCCGCCGCCTCCTCGGCCTGGTTGTCGAACCACAGGCAGGTGGTGATCTTTTCACTCACAGCGCTCCCCTTGCGTTCGCCCGTGCCGCCGGGTGGCTCCGGCGGCGATCAGTGGCTTGGGACCGAGCCTAGCCCCACGGTGATTTTGCGCACAACGGGTCCCTGGCGCCCCGCGGACCACCGCCGGAGGAAGCTCACGGCCGCTGCCCCGCCCCGCGCAGCCCAGCCGGACGGGACTAGGCTTGGAGGTATGCCCTCTCCAACCCCGAGCCTCCCCCACCCCTCAGCCCCGGACGCGCAAAAAACCGGCCTCCGGCCGGCGCAGGCGGCCACCCTGGCCGCAAGCGCGGACGCCCTCCTGATTCTGCTCTTCGCGGCGATCGGTCGCGACGCGCACCAGCGCGGCGAGATCATCACCGGAGTCTTTGCGACGGCCTGGCCGTTCCTGGCGGGTGCGGCCGTGGCATGGCTTGCCCTGCGGCTGTGGCATGACCCGCTGCGGGTGTGGCCCGCCGGCGTCGCCGTCTGGCTCGGAACCGTCGGTGTCGGCATGATCCTGCGGGCCGTCACGGGCCAGACGGTGGTGCTGCCGTTCATCATCGTGGCCCTGCTCAGCCTCGCCGTATTCCTCCTGGGATACCGTCTTGTGGTCGCGGGCGTTCGGCGGTTGCGTTCCCGCCCCCGCAAGGGCTGATGCACTAGGCTTGCAGAAGATGGCAGCGCCCGGGCAAGGGCCGCCGACAGGCCCGCAAACGGCGCAACCGATCCGGAAAGGCTCACACGTGGTCACCGCATTCGTCCTGATCAAGACAGACGCTTCACGCATCCCGGAGACCGCCGAGGAAATCTCCGCCATCTCCGGCATCAGCGAGGTCTATTCCGTAACTGGCGAGTGGGACCTGATCGCCATCGCCCGGGTCGCCAAGCATGAAGACCTGGCCGAAGTCATCGCCGACAAGCTCTCGAAAGTTCGCGGCGTCGCCCACACCACCACGCAAATCGCCTTCCGCGCGTACTCCCAGCACGACCTCGACGCGGCCTTCGCCCTCGGTTTCGAGCAGTAGCCGGCAACTGGCAGCGCAAGCAACACAAACGACGGGCCCGGCAGAATCTGCCGGGCCCGTCGTTGTAGTGGGTGCTTTATTGTCAGGCGTGCCTTGCGGTGATGCGGTGCCTGTGGTCAGGGCCGCCTGAGTTCGCTCAGGCGGACTGAGACAGAGCGACCCACCTGTCCAGCACGGCGGCCGCAGCACCGGATTCAACGGACTGCTCGGCCCGCTTGAACGCGGCTGCCATGCGTTCCGTGAGCGGACCCACAGCGTCGAGGTCGAACGCCACCAGCCCGGCCGCGGCGTTGAGCAGCGCGGCATCGCGGGCCGGCCCCGGCGCGCCGCCAAGGACAGCGCGGACGACGGCGGCATTTGCCTCGGCGTCGCCGCCGCGCAGCTCTTCCAAAGTGGCCTGCCGGATGCCGAGATCGCGCGGGTCAAACATCTTGTCCGTGACCTCACCGTTGCGGATCTCCCACACCCGCGACGGGCCAGTGGTTGTGAGCTCATCCAGGCCATCGTTCCCCCGGAAGACGAGGCCGCGGCTGCCTCGTTTGGCCAGCACTCCGGCCACCAGGGGGGCCATCTGCTCATTGGCGACGCCCACGGCCGAAGCCTGGACATGCGCGGGGTTGATCATGGGACCCAGGAAGTTGAAGGCAGTCGGAACGCCGAGTTCGCGGCGGGCGACGGCGGCGTGGCGCATCGAGGGGTGGAAAACCTGGGCGAAACAAAAAGTGATTCCCGCCTCCTCGGCGTTGCGTGCCACGCGGGGAATGGGGAGGTCCAGTCGGACGCCGAGGGCTTCCAGGACATCGGCGGATCCCGAGGAGGACGACGCCGCGCGGTTGCCGTGCTTGACCACCTTGGCACCGGCGCCGGCCGCGATGAGGGCGGCCATCGTGGAGATGTTGACGGTGTTCTGCTGGTCGCCGCCGGTGCCGACGATGTCCAGCTTCTCACCGGGGATGTCTATGGGGTTGGCATTGGAGATCATCGCCTCCACCAGGCCAGCCAACTCATCCACAGTCTCGCCTTTGGACCGCAGCGCCACCAGGAACCCGGCCACCTGGGCCGGCGTCGCCTCGCCCGACATGATGGAGTTCATGGCCCATTCGGTGCTCCCGGCGGTGAGGTCTGCGCCGCCGATGAGTGCGTTGATGAGCCGCGGCCAGGTGTTGCCTGCCGCCGGTGCGGATGCCTGAGAAGTCACCTCCCGATGCTATCGAGGTCGGCCCCGCGATGACCAATGTGAACCCCTCCGGGAACTTTTCCGCGCGAATTCGCGTCTTTGTAGAAAAAGTCCTCCGAAAAGGCGGTTTGCGTTGGGCAGTACGGAGTTTTATAGACATAATGTCTATGTGACATCTGCGACCCATGCCCCCAGTACCCCGGCGCACCCGACGCTGAACCGCCCCAACATGGTTTCTGTAGGAACCGTTGTGTGGCTGTCCAGTGAGTTGATGTTCTTCGCCGGTCTCTTCGCCATGTACTTCACACTCCGTTCGACTTCCGGACTGATGTGGGCCGAAGAGACAGCCAAGCTCAACTTCCCGTTTGCGCTCGTCAACACCATCGTCCTCGTGGCAAGTTCCTTTACTTGCCAGATGGGCGTCTTCGCTGCCGAACGGCTCCAGCCGCGCCGGACCGGCGGACGCTTCAGCTTCACCCAGTGGGGAATGAACGGATGGTTCATCCTGACGTTCCTCATGGGTGCTTTCTTCGTCGCCGGCCAGGCGACCGAGTACGCCATGCTCGTTTCCGAGCATGTTTCGCTGTCCTCCAACGCCTACGGTTCAGCCTTTTACATCACCACCGGCTTCCACGGCCTGCACGTGATCGGCGGCCTGATTGCCTTCCTGCTCATCATGGGACGTTCCTTCGCGGCGAAGAAGTTCGGGCACTTTGAAGCAACTTCGGCGATTGTCACCTCGTACTACTGGCACTTCGTGGACGTCGTCTGGATTGGCCTCTTCCTGGTCATCTACGTCCTCAAGTAGCAGGTTTGACTCTTTTTCTACAAGAGGCAGAATTTATAGAAGCGGCTCCCGGAGCCACCGCAGGATCGAAAAAAGGAACCACCACGTGAAGGCACTCTCGCAGAAGCGACGTCACCCACTGGCAGCAATAGCACTGCTGCTGATGGGCCTCTTGGTCACGGGTGGGCTGTACGCCGTTGCCACCACCGTCAACCAGGCCAAGGCCGACACCACCACTTACAGCGCAAGTGACGTAGAGGAAGGCGGCAAGCTCTTTGCCGCCAACTGCGCCACCTGCCACGGCATGGGTGCCAGTGGCTCGCAGGCCGGGCCTTCCCTTGTGGGCGTCGGTGCCGCTGCTGTTGACTTCCAGGTCGGCACCGGCCGTATGCCCATGCAGATGAACGGCCCCCAGGCCCAGCAGAAGCCCGCCCAGTTCAACGAGGAACAGACCAAGCAGCTCGCTGCTTACGTTGCCTCGCTCGGCCCCGGCCCGGCCATTCCCGAGGCGGGTGTGCTCGACGAGAAGGGCGACGCCGCTAAGGGTGGAGAGCTGTTCCGCACCAACTGCGCCATGTGCCACAACGCTGCAGCTGCCGGCGGTGCCCTCACCCGGGGCAAGTTTGCCCCGGCCCTCGCCGGAGTTTCCGGTCAGCACATCTACGAAGCCATGGTCACTGGTCCCCAGAACATGCCGGTCTTCAGTGACGCGAACATCTCCCCCGAGGGCAAGCGCGACATCATCACCTACCTGAAGCAGATTGAAGCCAACGGTTCACCCGGCGGCGCAGATCTTGGGGCCCTGGGACCGGTTTCCGAAGGTCTCTTTGTTTGGATTGCCGGCTTGGGCGTCATCATCGCGTTCACGATCTGGCTCACGTCCCGCACTTCGTAAGCGGGCCTTACACCTGTAAGAATTTTCTGCTGACACGTCAGCAGTTCGAATTGAAACCTAACTCGGCAGAAGCCGAGACGAGAGAAGGATGAGGCGAATTATGGGCAACCATAGTGACGGCAGTCCGAACCACTCGGGCACCGTAGCTACGGCTGGTCAGAATGGGGTGGAGAAGTTCCAGGATCCTGGACTTCCCCCGCACCGTTTGCGCCTGGCTGACACGGACCCGAGGGCCGCAAAGAAAGCAGAACGGCAGGTAGCCCTTCTGTTCGGGACCTCGGTCGTTGGCACCCTGATATTCCTGGTGTCGTACTTCGCGATCGATCTGGGGAATGATTCCTCGATCGCCACGATCCGCCTCCAGAATGCCTTGCTGGGCATCGGCACCGCGTTCGCGATGCTGGGCATCGGTACCGGCATCGTCCACTGGGCCAAGGCCCTGATGCCGGACCACGAGGTCTCGGAAGAGCGCCACGCGATCCGAACCGAAGAAGACCGCCAGGCCGCCGTCCGCATCGTTGATGACATTGTGGAAGAAACCGGCATCAAGCGCCGGCCGCTGATCCGCAACACTCTGCTCGGCGCGGTCGCACTGGCGCCCCTGCCGGCATTGGCTATCTTCGGTGACCTTGGCCCCCGGCCGGACTTCGCGCTGGCCCACACATTGTGGGCGCCGGCTCCGGACGGCAGACTGAAGCGCCTTGCCCGCGACCCCGATGGCACTCCCATCAAGGCCGCGGACGTCACCATCGGCTCTGCTTTCCACGTCATCCCGGAAGGGCTGAACGAGCTGAGTGAAGGCAAGCTGAACGAGAAGGCCAAGTCTGTTGTCCTGCTCATGCGCCTGGACCCGAGCGAACTCCACCCTTCCCCGGAACGCGTCGATTGGGCCTACAACGGCATCGTTGCGTACTCCAAGATCTGTACCCACGTTGGTTGCCCTGTTGCCCTGTACGAGCAGCAGACCCACCACCTGCTGTGCCCGTGCCACCAGTCAACCTTCGACCTGACCCAACAGTGCAAGGTTATCTTCGGCCCCGCCAGCCGCCCTCTTCCCCAGCTGCCTATCGCAGTCGACGCCGAGGGCTACCTGGTCGCCACGAGCGACTTCCATGAACCCGTTGGACCGAGCTACTGGGAGCGTGAGCAGCATGTCCTCATCCCTAACGCCTGATGCCCCCGTCTTCGTCGCCAAGACTACGGGCGGCCGCATCACTGACTTCGTCGACCAGCGTGTTGGCGGCTCCGGCATCCTCCGCGAGTTCGGCCGGAAGGTCTTCCCGGACCACTGGTCGTTCATGTTCGGCGAAGTGGCGCTGTATTCCTTCGTCATCCTGCTGCTCTCGGGCACGTTCCTGACCTTCTTCTTCGATCCGTCCATGGCGGAAACGCACTACGCGGGCTCCTACACGCCGCTGAAGAACGTTGAAATGTCTGTGGCGTACAGCTCGTCCCTGAACATCTCCTTTGATGTCCGCGGTGGCCTGTTCATGCGCCAGGTACACCACTGGTCGGCCCTGCTGTTCGTCRCCTCGGTGTCCGTGCACATGCTCCGCGTGTTCTTCACCGGCGCGTTCCGCAAGCCCCGCGAGCTGAACTGGGTGGTGGGCAGCGTCCTGCTCATCCTGTCCATGGCTGCAGGCTTCACCGGCTACTCGCTCCCCGATGACCTGCTCTCCGGCAACGGCCTGCGCATCATCGACGGCGTTATCAAGTCCATCCCCGTCATCGGCACCTACACCTCGTTCTTCCTCTTCGGCGGCGAGTTCCCGGGCACCATGATCATCAGCCGCCTGTACATGCTGCACATCCTCCTGGTACCCGCACTCATCCTGCTGATGATCGTGATGCACCTCTTCATGGTGGTTGTGCACAAGCACACGCAGTACCCCGGCCCCGGCCGCAACGACGGCAATGTCGTCGGCTACCCTTTGGGCCCGGTCTACGCGGCCAAGGCCGGCGGCTTCTTCTTCATCGTATTCGGTGTGGTTGCCCTCATGGCGGCGTTCTTCACCATCAACCCGATCTGGAACTACGGTCCGTACGACCCCTCGCCGGTTTCCGCCGGCACTCAGCCTGACTGGTACATCGGGTTCGTTGACGGTGCTCTGCGCCTGATGCCGGGCACGATCGGGGACTGGAAAGTCGAACAGATCTGGTTCGGCCACATGTTCACGTTCAACGTCCTGCTTCCGGCACTCGTCCCGGCCGGCATCCTCTTCACGGTCATGTTCGCCTACCCGTGGATTGAGCGCTGGGTCACCAAGGACAACCGCGAACACCACGTCCTGGACCGTCCCCGCAATGCTCCGACCCGTACGGCGATCGGCATGGCCGGTTTCGTCTGGTACTGCGTAATGTGGGCCGCCGCAGGCTCTGACCTCATCGCCACCCACTTCCACGTGGCCCTGAACGATGTCACCTACTGGCTGCGCGCACTGTTCTTCATCGGCCCGGTCATCGCCTTCATCGTGACCAAGCGCGTCGCCCTGGCGCTGCAGCGCAAGGACCGCGAGATTGCCCTGCACGGCCGCGAAACCGGCCGCATCGTGCGCCTTCCGCACGGTGAGTTCATCGAGGTTCACGCCCCGCTGGACGAGTACAAGCGCTACAAGCTCGTGGGCTTCGAGTCGCCGGCCCCGCTGCCCGCGGTGCCGAACGAACACGGCGTTGTGGACCGCAAGGAAAAGCGCCGCGCTGCGCTCTCCCGCTGGTTCTTCGAGGACCGGGTTGCCCCGGCCACGCCCGCCGAGCTGGAGGCCGCCCACGGCCACCACGGCGCGCACGAAGCGATCGAAGCAGCAGAGTCGAAGTCGCTCAGCCACTAAGAGGCTGCAAGTAGATAATCGGAAGGCCCGGTCCCCTTGGGGACCGGGCCTTCCTGCATTCCGGAGTGCAACAGCAACGCGGAGATCCTTCTATGGTTGTCACTTGGCGCCCATCCCAGGGGCTTCATGGGCGCAAAGGGACCCCGCGTTGGTCTGGGTTACGGGCGGTACCCCGAGGCGTAGTTGCGCGTGGGCCGGACGCCGGGGCGCTGCAGGGGCACCCAGAGCTTGTAGCGATCGGCACGGTAGTAGGACACGGAGTAGTCCACCATGGCGCGGGCCACGAACGCGTGGCGCTGGATCTTCAGCAGCGGGGTGCCGACCTCGACGTTCAGGAGCCGGGCCGTCGACGGCGATGCGGCCGTCGCCTCGATCATGTCCTCGCCCCATTCCATGACCAGCCCGAAGCGTTCGCTGAGCACGTTGTACAGGGAGGTGGGCGGTTCGCCGTCGAGCAGGCCGGGAACCCGGTGGGCGGGGATGAAGTTCTCGTCCACGCTCATGGGCTCGTTGTCGGCCAGCAGGAGCCGCCGGAACCGGACCAGCGGCGTCCCTTCCTCCAGCTGAAGCTCACGGGCCAGGAAGGCGCTGGCGGCGATCTGCTCGAAGCTCAGGACCTTAGCAGCCGGGACCATGCCGCGGCGCTGCATCTCCTCGCTGTAGGAGGTCAGCTTGACCTGGAGATCGAGTTTGGGTTTGCGCACGAACGTGCCCAGCCCCACGACGCGCTCAATCACTTCCTCGCCCACCAGGGCATCGATGGCCTGGCGGACGGTCATCCGGGCAAGGCCGAAGCGCTGGGCAAGGTCCCGCTCGGACGGCAGCGCCGATCCCGGCGGGCAGGCGGCCGCGATGTGCGCACGCAGTATTTCCCGCAGCTGCACGTAGATGGGCACGCCGCTCTCACGGTCGATCTCGCCAATCATCCTGGACGCGTTAGAGGACGCCATGGGTCAGCCTCCAGTTGGGCTCAGGCGCGGGTAAAACATTCATATCTCAAGGGTAAGCCCGTTGCCCTGCAGGTCTAGACCACCGGGCCGTCTCATGTCGTGCCGGCCCCTCCCCCGCGGCTACCCTTGAAGTTGCAGACTGCTGACGGGCAACGGAGCCCCCCGGTCTGATGAATCCCCGCCTTCCCGACCAATCCGTCGTCGACGGCACCCGTCCACTTGCACCACCTGCAGAACCAACACCAGCATGAGGGAGTCCCGTTGCCAGTTCGCAAGGCAATCGTCACGGCCGCCATCGGCCTCCACGCCCGGCCGGCGGCCGTATTTGTCCGGGCCGTCACGGCCACCGGACTCCCGGTCACCATCAGCAAGGACGGCAGGCCCGGCGTCGACGCCCGCTCGCTGCTGGAAGTCATGACCGAGGACTTCGAATGCGGCTGCGAAGTCGAGCTGGCCGTCGCTGCGGAGGCCCTCCCGGCCCTCTGCAGCCTCACGGAGGCGCAGACCGCGCTCGAGGAACTGGGAGTCCTTTTGGAGTCGGCAGCAGCCGCCTGACACCCTCCCGCGCGCAGCACCCGCGTCCCGGACGCATACGACGGCGGGCCCCACCAAAAGGTGGGGCCCGCCGTCGTGCAATATGAACTTTTAGTCCGGGTGGACGCTAGTGCGCGTGGTCACCGCGGCTGTATTCGTAGACCCAGCCGACCAGGGCGACTACTGCCATTCCGCCGGCGATGAAGACGATCCACCAGCCAACGGCCAGGCCGAGGAAGCCTGTTGCGCAGGACAGGCCCAGCATCAGCGGCCACCAGCTCCAGGGGCTGAAGTGTCCCTGCTCGCCGGCTCCCTCATGGATTTCGGCGTCGTTGCGGTCCTCGGGGCGCATGCCCACGCGTTTGCCGGTGAAGCCGAGGTACGCGCCGATCATGCCGGCAAGACCGCCCACGAGCAGGATTCCGAGGATGCCTACCCATTCGCTCCAGTGGGTCAGGTAACCGTAGATGAACGCCACCGGCACGAAGAAGAAGACGCCGAAGCCAAAAATTCTTGATTCGAGTTTCACTTGGCGGTGTCCTTCTGGTCGGCGTTACCGAGGGCTGCTGCTGCCGGAGCAGGCGAGTCGACGGTGTAGGACTGGGAGAGCTCCGGGTGGTGCAGGTCCAGGGCAGGACGTTCGGAGCGGATGCGGGGCAGGGAGGTGARGTTGTGGCGCGGAGGCGGGCAGGACGTGGCCCACTCGAGCGAGGCGCCGAAGCCCCACGGGTCATCAACTTCCACGCGCTCGTTGCTGCGCCAGGTGATGTAGACGTTCCAGAAGAACGGGATCAGTGAGGCACCGAGGACGAATGAGGCGATGGTGGAGAACTGGTTCATCCACGTGAAGCCATCCTGCGGCATGTAGTCGGCGTAGCGGCGGGGCATACCCTCGACACCCAGCCAGTGCTGGATCAGGAAGGTGCCGTGGAAGCCGAGGAACAGCATCCAGAAGTGGATCTTGCCGAGGCGCTCGTTCAGCATCTTGCCGGTCCACTTGGGCCACCAGAAGTAAAAGCCTGCGAACATGGCGAACACGACGGTGCCGAAGACCACGTAGTGGAAGTGGGCCACGACGAAGTAGGAGTCCGAGACGTGGAAGTCCAGCGGCGGCGAGGCCAGGATGATGCCCGTCAGGCCACCGAAGAGGAACGTTGCCAGGAAGCCGATGCTCCAGAGCATGGGGGTTTCAAAGGTGATGGAACCGCGCCACATGGTGCCGATCCAGTTGAAGAACTTCACACCGGTCGGAACGGCGATCAGCATCGTCATGAAGGAGAAGAACGGCAGCAGGACCGAGCCGGTGACGTACATGTGGTGGGCCCACACGGTCACGGACAGGGCGGCGATGGAGATGGTCGCGTACACCAGGCCCTTGTAGCCGAAGATCGGCTTGCGGCTGAAGACCGGGAAAATCTCCGAGACGATGCCGAAGAACGGCAGCGCGATGATGTACACCTCGGGGTGGCCGAAGAACCAGAACAGGTGCTGCCAGAGGACGGCACCGCCGTTCTCCGGATCGAAGATGTGGGCACCAAAGCGGCGGTCCGCGCCGAGGGCGAACAGGGCGGCGGCCAGCGGCGGGAAGGCCATCAGGACCAGGATGGACGTCACGAGGGCGTTCCAGGTGAAGATCGGCATGCGCCACATGGTCATGCCGGGGGCGCGCATGCAGATGATCGTGGTGATGAAGTTGACCGCGCCAAGGATGGTGCCGAAGCCGGAAAGCGCCAGGCCGAAGACCCATAGGTCACCGCCCACGCCGGGGCTGAACGTCGTGTTAGACAGCGGCGCGTAGGCAAACCAGCCGAACGACGCGGCACCCTGCGGGGTGATGAAGCCGGACACGGCGATGGTTGAACCGAAGAGGAAGAACCAGAAGGCCAGCGCGTTCAGTCGCGGGAACGCGACGTCGGGGGCACCGATCTGCAGCGGCATGATGACGTTGGTGAAGCCGGCAAACAGCGGCGTCGCGAACATCAGGAGCATCACGGTGCCGTGCATCGTGAAAAGCTGGTTGTACTGCTCTTTGGTCTGCAGGATCTGCATGCCGGGCTCGAAGAGTTCGGCACGGATCAGCAGCGCCATGATGCCGCCGAAGCAGAAGAAGACGAACGACGCGATCAGGTACATGTACCCGATCGTTTTGTGGTCGGTCGAGGTGATCCAGTTGACGACGATGCGCCCCTTGGACTTCGGTACTACGGGAGCCTCGAGGATCCCGGCGGATTGAGTGTAAGTTGCCACGTCGCTCGCCTTACTTGGTTTCGGTCGGGGCCGGGTTGCGGTCGTACTCTTCACCGAGCAGGCCGGTGTTCCCGTCCTGGCGCAGCTTGTTCATGTGCGCCTGGAACTCCGACTCGGAGACAACCTTCACGCGGAACAGCATTTCGGAGTGGTACTCGCCACAAAGTTCGGCACACTTGCCGTCGTAGGTTCCCTCCTTGGTGGGGGTGAACCGGATGTAGTTGGTCTTGCCGGGAATCATGTCCCGCTTCTGCAGGAACGCAGGTACCCAGAAGGAGTGGATGACGTCGCGGGAGTTGAGCTCGAGGTCAATCGACTTGTTGACCGGCAGGTACAGGGTGGGCAGCTTTTCCTTGTCCACGTCGTTGCCGGTCAGGTGGGCCTGGACGCCAGCTTCGTGGACGTCCCCGGTGACGACTTCACCCTTTTTGTAGTTGAAGTCCCATGCCCACTGCTTGCCGCGGACGTCGACGACGACGTCGGCCGGCTTGGAGCGGTCATCGATCGACGCGGTGTCGCGGTCGGTGAAGTAGAAGAACACCAGGACCATGAACAGCGGGATCGTCAGGTAGAACACTTCAAGCGGAAGGTTGAAGCTGTTCTGGCGGGGGAAGCCCACGGTGCCCTTGCGGCGGCGGTAGGCGACGACGCACCAGATCATCAGGCCCCAGGTGATGATGCCGACGACCAGCGCGGCAATCCATGAGTTGACCCAGAGGTCCATGATGAGGCCAGTGTGATTTGTGGTGTCACGCTCGGTGGGCAACCAGCCCCTCTGTACCTCTGGTGAACATCCAGTCAAAGCCAACGCGCCGGCTAGTGCCAAGCCAGTGATCGTAGTGATCTGTTTGCGTCGGCTGCCGGTTCGGTTCTGCGAACTCACAGACGGCCCTTCCTACTTGTTGCTGTTGCCCCGCGAATTACGGGCAGGGCAAACGAAAAGTTTTACTACTCGGTGTAGAGCTTACCGCTCCCCGGGAGTTTTCGCCCACATGTCCGCACCGTGCGTCGGGAGCTTTTTATGGCCGCCGCTCGTTGAGGATCCTGCGCCACTAAGGCCGGGCAAAATGCCCGGCCTTAGTGGATAAGAATTAGTGGAACGAATCTCCGCAGGCGCAGGACCCGCCGGCATTGGGATTGTCGATCGTGAAGCCCTGTTTGGAGATGGTGTCCTCGAAATCGATGCTGGCACCGCTGAGGTAGGGAACGCTCATCTTGTCGACCACGACCTCCACGCCGTCGTAGTCGCGCACTGCGTCCCCATCGAGCAAACGCTCATCGAAGTAGAGCTGGTAGATCAGGCCGGAGCAACCGCCGGGCTGCACGGCAACGCGGAGGCGCAGATCGGTGCGGCCTTCCTGCTCGAGCAGGCTGCGGACCTTGCCAGCTGCCACGTCGGTCAGCTTGACCTCATGCGTGGCCAGCTCGCCGGCCTCAGCGGCAGTGGCGTCGGCGCTGTTTTCATTGGTTGTAGTGCTCATGGCCTACCTTCTTGCAACGGTGGTGGCGGCCCCGTTCGCACGGTGCCCGCCCCTACTTAAACGGTATGGGCTATAGCTACATGCTACTTCGCGCAGCCCTGTAGCTCTAACTCCTGACGTAACTGTGGGAGACGGCTGGATGTTCCCCCGGCCGGCCCGGGACGGGTTGGTGGCTAGAGCGCACCTTCCTCGTTGAGACGCGCCAGCAGCAGGGCCTCGGCGACGATGGCGTTCCGGAAGTCACCGAGGTGCAGCGATTCGTTGGCGCTGTGGGCGCGGGAATCGGGATCTTCGACCCCGGTCACGAGGATCTGCACGTCGGGGTAGAGCTCTGTCAGGTCCGCGATGAAGGGAATCGACCCGCCGATCCCCATTTCAACGGCGGGCACGCCCCAGGCCTCGCCGAGGGCCCACATGGCCACGGACGCGGCCTTCGAGCTGGTATCGGTCAGGAAGGAGTTGCCGCTCTCCCCCGGGGTGAACACGACCTGCGCGCCGAAGGGGGCATTCGTTTCAACGTGCTTGCGGACCGCGTCCATTGCCGCCGCCGGATCCTGTCCGGGGGCGAGGCGCAGGCTGAACTTGGCCCGAGCCCGCGGCAGGAGGGTATTGGAGGCCACGTCCACGGCGGGGGCGTCAAAGCCGATGATGGAAAGGGCGGGCTTGGTCCACATCCGTGACGCAATGCTCCCTGTTCCGGCCAGCTTCACGCCGTCGAGCACGGACGCGTCGGTTCGGTACTCCTCCTCGGTGAGGTCCACGAGCACGTCATCGCGGCTCACCAGGCCCTCGACCGCAACGCTGCCCTCGTCGTCGTGAAGGGTCGCGATCAGGCGTGCCAGCAGCGTCGGGGCGTCCAGCACCGGGCCGCCGAACATGCCCGAATGCACCGCGTGGTCCAGGACCTTGACCTCGATGGTGCCGTCCACCAGTCCGCGCAGGCTAGTGGTCAGCGCCGGAATGCCGACCTTCCAGTTGCTGGAGTCGGCCACGACGATCACGTCGGCGCGGAGCAGTTCGCGGTGGGTCTCGAGGAAGGACCGGAACGTCGGGGAACCGGCTTCCTCTTCGCCTTCGAAGAAGAACGTCACGCCCAGGCCAAGTTCCTCGCCAAGCACACGCGTCACCGCCGAGTAGGCAGCAATGTGGGCGAGGATGCCGGCCTTGTCATCCGCGGCACCGCGGCCGAAGAGCCGGCCGTCGCGTTCGACGGCGGTGAACGGGTCGGTGTCCCACAGCGCCAGGTCGCCGGTCGGCTGGACATCGTGGTGGGCGTACAGCAGAACGGTCGGCTTGCCCTCGGCGGCCGGACGGCGTGCGACGACGGCGGGCCCGCCGGGCGTCCCGTCTTCCTTGTCGCAGCGGAGGATCCGGACGTCGTCGAATCCGCTGGCACGCACCAGGCCGGCGACGGCGTCGGCGCTGCGGTTCAGCGGGGCAGGATCAAAGCTGGGCCAGGCGATGCCCGGGATGGCAACAAGATCCGTCAACTGGCTGATCGTTTGATCGAACGATTCGGTAACGGCTTGACGGAGGGCTTCGGCGTCGATGGTGCCGGCGTGGTCCAGTGCGGTCTGCGGGTTCCCCGCGGTAGAAGATGTCATGGCCAAAACACTACCCGTGCGCTGGATCACGCTAAACCTTGAACAAAGTCATCACTGGCCCGACGCCGTGTGGGCTGGGTCTCGCGCCTGTGTCTGCGGGGTATTCTTTAGGGGTGTTTGGACGTAAAAAGGAAGCGCCTACGGCGCAGGACGTAGTTGACCAGCAGGCGGCCGAGGCAGCAGCCCGGGGCGCCGTGACCGGCAAGGGCGCACCCACGCCCAAGCGGAGCGCCCAGGAGGCGGCCCGCAAGCGCCCGCTCGTGCCGGAGGACCGCAAGGCTTCCAAGGCCGCCGAGCGCGCCGCCGTCGCGGACCAGCGGCTCAAGATGCGGCAGGCCATGGACAGCGGTGACGAGAAGTTCCTGCCCGTGCGCGATAAGGGTCCGCAGAAGCGCTTCGCCCGTGATTACGTCGATGCGCGGTTCAGCCTGGGCGAGTACCTCATGTTCGGAGCCCTGCTGTTCGTTGTCATCTCGCTGCTGGTGCCTGCTTCCAGCGCGCAGATGATCTACGTCCTGGGCGCCTTCTGGGTCATGTTCCTGGCGGTCTTCGTGGACGTCTTCATCCTCTCCCGCAAGCTCAAGAAGCGGCTGGGTGAAAAGTTCGGCGAGGTGGAGCGCGGCACCGTCTGGTACGGCTCCATGCGCTCCCTGCAGTTCCGCCGCCTGCGCCTGCCCAAGCCCCAGGTCAACCGCGGCCAGTTCCCCGCCTGATCATCCGCTCCTAGAATTCTTCAATCGGGAAGCCCCCGGCAGTTCAGTGAACTGCCGGGGGCTTCCCTGTTAACCCGGGGCTTTGAGTTGCGCCGCAGCGTCCGGGTCCGCTCGCCCGGAACGCCTAGCGGCGGCTCGGGTGGCTGGCCAGCAGCCGGTTGATGCGGGCGGCCCAGAAGGGGCCCTCGTAGAGGAAAGCCGTGTAGCCCTGGACGAGGGTGGCACCGGCGTCCAGCCGTTCCTGCACATCCTGGGCGGTTTCGACGCCGCCCACCGAGACCAGGGTCAGGGCTCCGCCCGTGACGGACTTGAGCCTGGCCAGCACTTCGAGGGACCGTGCTTTCAGCGGTGCTCCGGAAAGCCCGCCGGCGCCGCACGCTTCGACCTTGTCCTGGCTGGAGGAAAGTCCGCTGCGGGCGATCGTGGTGTTGGTGGCGATGATGCCGTCCAGCTTCAGGTCCAGCGCCAGGCGCGCGACGTCGTCGATGTCCTCATCGCTGAGGTCGGGCGCGATCTTGACCAGCAACGGAACGTGGCGGCCGGCCGCCTTGTCCGCCTCCTCCCCCACTGCTGCCAGCAGCGGGCGAAGGGTCTCAACGTCCTGCAGCAGCCGCAGGCCCGGCGTGTTGGGCGAGCTGACGTTGACCACGAGATAATCCGCTGCCGGGGCCAGGCTGCGCGCGCTGATCAGATAATCCGACACCGCGTCCTCGAGCCCAACCACCTTGCTCTTGCCAATGTTCACACCGATCACGGGCCGCACGCCGGGGTGCTGCCGCTGAAGGGCGGCCCGGGCGGACTTCAGCCGCGGGGCGACCGCCGCGGCGCCGTCGTTGTTGAAGCCCATGCGGTTGATGACGGCCCGGTCTTCGACCAGGCGGAACAGCCGCGGCGCCGGGTTTCCGGGCTGGGCATGGCCGGTGATGGTGCCGACCTCGACATGGCCGAAGCCCAGTTCGGTCAGAGCCTCGATGCCGTGGCCTTCCTTGTCGAAGCCGGCCGCGAGCCCGAACGGCGACGGGAAGGTCAGGCCAAAGGCCTGGGTCTGCAGGGACGCCGCCGGGGCGGTGAACTTGTGCAGCAGTCGCCCTGCGCCGCTGCTGTGGGCGAGCCGGATGGCCTTGAACCCGATCTTATGGGCGCGTTCGGCGTCCATCCAGGAGAAGGCGAGCCGGAAGAAGGTGGGATATACGCGCATGCCTCTAGTTTTCCGGTTCGGCCCGCGCAGACCAAACCAACGCACCGGCGGGCGGGAGTTGTGACTGACGTTGTGACTGCCCGTGCGTGTATGGCGGGTCGCGCCGTGGGACGGGCCCCGGAAGGGCGCCGGCCCGAGTTAGCATGAAGCCATGACCAGCAATGAAGGTGTCGGAACGGGGGGCGGCGTGCCGGGCCGCTTGATCGAGGCCGATGTGGTGGTGGTCGGCGCGGGCCTGGCCGGACTCGTCGCCGCGGCCCAGGCCTACGCCGCGGGCAGGCGGGTGGCCGTGCTCGAGCAGGAACCCGAAGCCTCCGTCGGCGGCCAGGCGCACTGGTCCTTCGGCGGCCTGTTCCTGGTCAACTCCCCCGAACAGCGGCGGCTCGGGGTCCGGGACAGTGAGGAGCTGGCCCTCGCAGACTGGCACGCGTCCGCCGGGTTCGACCGGCCGGAGGACGCGCTGGCAAAGAAGTGGGCGGCCGCGTACGTGAACTTCGCCGCCGGGGAGAAACGTGCCTGGCTCGCCGCCCTGGGCGTCAGGCTGTTTCCCTTGGTTCAGTGGGCCGAACGCGGCGGCTACGGCCCCGACGGCCACGGCAATACTGTCCCGCGCTTCCATGTCGCGTGGGGTACCGGCCCCGCCTTGGTGGCCCCGTTCCTGGCCAAATTGCGCGAAGGCGAAGCCGCCGGGCGGGTCTCCTTCCATTTCCGGCACCGTGCCACCGAGCTCGTGAAAACCGCGGGCCGGGTGAGCGGTGTCCGCGGCGAACTGCTCGAAGACAGCAGTGCGGGGCGGGGCGAAGAGTCTTCGCGGCGCCCGGCCGGCGCCTTCGAGGCTGCGGCCGCGGCCGTGGTGGTGACCAGCGGCGGCATCGGCGGCAACCACGATTCGGTCCGCAGGCAATGGCCCGGCGGCGTGGCGCCGGAGCGTATGCTGAGCGGCGTGCCCGCTTCCGTGGACGGGGATTTCCTCCCGGCCGTGGGCCGGGCCGGCGGCAGCCTCATCAATGGCGACCGGATGTGGCACTACCCGGAGGGCATCCACAACCATGCTCCCGTCTGGCCGCGGCACGGCATCAGGATCCTGCCCGGACCGTCGGCCATGTGGCTCGATGCCACGGGACGGCCGCTCCCCGCTCCCCTGTATCCGGGCTTCGATTCGCTCGGGGCGCTTCGCCACATCCTGGCCACGGGACATGCCCATTCATGGTTCGTCCTTAACAGGGCCATCGCCCTGAAGGAGTTCGCGCTCTCCGGATCGGAGCAGAACCCCGATCTCACCGGCAAGGATGTCCGGCTGCTGGCCGCCCGGCTGATGCCCGGCAGCGACACCCCGCTGCAACGCTTCCTGGACCACGGTGTGGACTTCCTGCAGGCAGCGGATCCCGCCAGCCTGGCCGAACAAATGAACGGTTTGTCCGGCGAAGGACTCATTGACGCCGAGTCCCTCGAGAACCTGATCCGGGCCCGGGACAGGCAGTTTTCCAGCGGGCTGGGCAAGGACCCGCAGCTGGCGGCGATCCGGGCCGCACGCCGTTTCGCCACCGACAAGATCATGCGGGTGGCGCCGCCGCACCGGTTGCTGGATCCGCGCCACGGTCCCCTGCTTGCAGTCCGGCTCTCGGTCCTGACGCGCAAGAGCCTCGGCGGCCTGCACACGGATCTGCAGTCGCGGGTCCTGGATGCCGCCGGGCAGCCCGTACCCGGACTGTACGCCGCCGGTGAGGCCGCCGGGTTCGGCGGCGGTGGAATCCACGGCTACCGGGCACTCGAGGGCACGTTCCTGGGCGGATGTCTCTTCTCCGGGCGTTCGGCCGGCCGCGCCGCGGCTTCGGCGGCATAGGTCAGCAGTCCGGCCAGCAGCACAGACCAGCGGCACAAGAAAGCAGCGCAGGAGGAAGAGTCGATGCAGTGGCGGACGGACATACTGGGGGACGATTTCCAGGCATGCGCCTTTGAGGCAGCCGGGCCCGACGGCGTGCTGCGCACCGCAACCCTGGTCCGCTACGTCCCGCTCGGGCCGGCGCAGCCCGCGGCGCTGCCGGCCCGGGCCGTGCTGTTCCTGCACGGTTGGAGTGACTATTTCTTCAACGAGGAACTTGCCGAGTTCTGGGCCGGGCAGGGTTTTGAGTTCTTCGCCCTCGACATGCACAACCACGGCCGCAGCCTGCGGCCGGGTACCCACGGCGGGTACGTGGCCGACCTGGACAACTACGACGCCGAAATTACGGCGGCGATCGGCATCATCGGCTCGCTCCGACCGGCCGGAGCGGCGCCGCAACTGACGCTGATGGGTCACTCCACCGGCGGCCTGATCGCGGCGTTGTGGGCCGACCGGCATCCCGGAGTGGCATCGCATCTGGTCCTGGACAGCCCGTGGCTGGAGGTCCACGGCAGCCCGGCCCTGCGCCGCGCCGCCCGGACCATGGTGGAGCCGTTCGCCAGGTTCTGGCCGGAGTCGGTGATCCGGCTACCCGAGCGTGCCTTCTATTGGCGCAGCATCAGCAGCGCCGCGGAAGGCGAATGGGCCCTGGACGATGCCTACCGCCCGCCGCACGCCTTTCCGGTCCGCGCCGGCTGGCTCAGCGCCGTGCTAAGCGGACAGTCCAAGGTGGCCCGCGGCCTGAACATCGATGTACCCATCCTCGTGCTGATTTCCGGTGCCAGCGCCAACGGGATGTTCTGGAAAGAGTCCATGCGCCGCACCGACGCGGTCCTGGACGTGAACACGATCGCCCTGCGCGCACTCAGCCTGGGCCGCACCGTCACCCTGGAGCGGATTGACGGCGCCCTGCACGACGTCTTCCTGTCCGCACCTCGTGTCCGCGCGGACGCCTACTCCCGGCTGTCCCGGTGGCTCAGGGCGTACGTGTTCGATTGACGCGGACCGCGACGCCGTCGAGTACCGGCAAGCCGGTCAGGTGACTTCGCCGCCCGCGGCGGAGGCGGCGTCGACCGCTCCGCCGTAGCGGCGGTCCCGCTGGGCATAGATCTCCACGGCGTCCCACAGTGTCCGGCGGTCCACGTCCGGCCACAGCGTGTCCAGGAACACGAACTCGGCGTAGGCCGACTGCCACAGCATGAAGTTGGACAGCCGCTGTTCCCCGGAGCTGCGCAGGAACAGGTCAACGTCCGGCAGGTCCGGCTCATCCAGGAATTTCTGGATGGTCCGCTCGGTGATGGCTCCCGGCTTGAGCCGGCCCTGCGCCACTTCCTCCGCGATCGCGGAGACGGCGTCGGCGATCTCGGCGCGTCCGCCGTAGTTGACGCACATGTTCAGGGTGCACGTGCTGTTGCCCCGGGTGTAGTCCTCGGCCTCTTCGAGTTCGCGGATCACCGAGCCCCACAGTTTCGGACGCCGCCCGGACCAGCGGATGCGCACGCCCCACTCGTCCAGCTGGTTCCGCTGCCGGCGCAGCACGTCCTTGTTGAAGCCCATGAGGAAGCGCACCTCCTCGGGGGACCGGCGCCAGTTCTCAGTGGAGAAGGCGTACACGCTGACGTGCTCGATACCGAGTTCGATCGCGCCGGCCACGACGTCCAACAGGGCAGGCTCCCCCGCCCTGTGGCCCTCGATCCTCGGCAGGCCGCGCTGGTTGGCCCAGCGGCCGTTTCCGTCCATGACGATCGCCACGTGCCTCGGAATGAGCTCCGCGGGGATGGCCGGCGGCACCGCGCCGGACGGGTGCGGATAGGGAGCCACCACCGGCGTGGTCCGCTGCCGGACTTTGCCCTGCTTCGCCTGGCTCTTATCCAGGTTCCTTCCCAGACTTCTTCCCAATGCCACTTTTACGTTCGCTCCACATGTTTGAGGGATTTCAGGACTCGTTCCAGATGCCACTGGAGATAGCTTGCCACCAGGCCGGCCGCCTCCCGGCGGTGGACGGACTGCGAGGCATCCGCCGTCGTCCAGTTCCCGGTCAGCAGGGCACCGAGCAGGAGCACCGTCTCCGGTGCCGGCGCCGGGGATCCCGGCGGCCGGCACGCTGGGCAGACCATGCCGCCCAGCGGTGCGGAAAAAGCCGTGTGCGGGCCCGGCGCACCGCATCTGGCGCAGTCGGTAAAGCTGGGCGCCCAGCCGCCGGTTGCAAGGGCCCGGAGCAGGTAAGAATCCAGGATGAGCTCGGAGGCATGATCTCCACGGCTCAGCGACGCCAGCGCGCCCACCAGCAGGTTGTACTGGGCGGTTCCGGCTTCGCCGTCGACGTCCGTGAGCTTCTCCGCCGTTTCCGTCATGGCGGCCGCCACGGTGTACCGGCCATAGTCGGCCGCGATGTTTGAGCCGTAGGCGCCCTTGGCCACGGCCTGCGTAACAACGTCCAGGGTGCGTCCGGAAACCAGTTGCAGATCGACCACCATGAAGGGTTCCAGCCTGGCGCCGAATCGGCTGCTGGTGCGGCGGACACCCTTCGCCACCGCACGGACCTGGCCGTGGTGCTTCGTCAGCAGGGTGATGATCCGGTCCGCCTCGCCCAACTTGTGGGTACGCAGTACGACGGCGTCATCACGGTAGGCGCGCGCTGCGAAGGATTGTTGGGCCACAGTTAATCTTCGCACTGTCTCTGTTGATTCATGGCATGGGCCACGAATCGCAGCGTCGGATGGCCGGTTAAGGCGCTGTTGCCCTAAACCCAACGCCGCAGCACGCTGAAGATCCTTTCACCGGCAGGTCGTGGCCTCCGGTTGCCCGGACGCGCGCCCAATCTGGTTCGATGGTTGGAGGGATTATTCGCAGCTGAACTTGTCCGCTCCGAAGCTCGTTCCGGGCGGCCGGGTGGCGGTACTCTCCCCCTCGTTCGCGGCGCCCGGATTCGCCCCCGCCGTGCATGAGCAGGCGATGCGGCGGCTCACTGCGGCTACGGGGTTGGTTCCGGTGGAGTTCCCGACGACCCGCAAACTTGGATCCAGTCCCGAGGAGCGGGCTGCGGACATCAATGCGGCGTTCGCCGATCCCGGCATCCACGCGATTCTCGCCACGATCGGCGGCGACGACCAGATCACGGTCGTGCCGCATCTCGACGAGGCGGTGGTTGCGGCGAATCCCAAGATTTTCATCGGATACAGCGACAACACCAACCTGCTCAACTGGCTGTGGTCACTGGGAATACCCGCATATTATGGCGGTTCGACCCAAGTCCATCTCGGCGCCGGGCCCGGTGCGGACGACGTCCATGTCGCTTCCCTGCGCGCTGCGCTGCTCACTGGGGGCGAGCTCGAGATCACCGATCCCGGGGAATCGGAGGACTTCGGGCCAGATTGGCTCGATCCGCGGGCACTGGTCGAGTACGGCGACCGCGAACCGACCGAACCTTGGGCGTGGACAGGTCCTGAACGCGCGGTCTCCGGCCACACGTGGGGTGGCTGCATCGAAGTGCTGGACCAGCTGGGCATCGCCGACAGGCTGCCTTCCGTCGACGCGCTCCGGGGCGCCATCCTGCTCCTGGAAACCAGCGAACTGCTGGCTCCCGCAGATTGGGTCAAGCGATGGATTCGGGCGCTCGGCGAACGTGGTGTCCTTGGGGCGGTCGACGGCGTGATGGTCGCCAGGCCACCGGTCAGCAGCCACGGGCAGGTTCCGCCTGGCGCCGAACGGGCCCGGCTGCGCGATGCACAGCGGGACGTGGTCATCACCGAAGTCGCCCGGTACAACCCGGACGCCGTCGTTTGCATCGGAGTCCCGTTCGGCCACACCAGGCCGCAGTGGATCCTCCCCTACGGCGGGCGAATCCGACTCGACGGAAAGGCCAAGACCGTTACCGCCAGCTATGCCTGATCACGGTGGCGCGCGTAACGCCCTGCCGAGCTGAAAACATTGCTGTGCTGGAATCACTTCCGGGCGTAAACAACGTGACGGCAAAAAACTGCGCCGCCGGAATGATCCGGCGGCGCAGTTCTTCAGTGAGGGGGCTTGCCGTGTCGGCGGACCAAATCAGGCGCGGGCGTCCCGGATGGCGCGGTTCACGGCCGAGATGACGGCCTTGAGGGCGGACGTGCTGGTGTTGGCGTCGATCCCCACGCCCCAGAGCACGCGCTCGCCCACGGCGCATTCGACATATGCGGCGGCCAGGGCGCTGCCGCCCTCGGAGAGTGCGTGTTCGCTGTAGTCCAGGACTCGGACGTCCACGCCGTCCTCGCGCAGGATGCTCAGCAAGGCCGCGATGGGGCCGTTGCCGGTGCCGCTCCGGCGAACCAGGTTTCCGTCGATCTTCAACGCGGCGGTCAGGGTCATGTCGCCGTCCTCGTCAGTCTCTGTGCTGATCGAGCCGAGGGCGTAGCGTCCCCACTGCGCGTCGGCGGAACCCGAGGGCAGGTATTCATCCTGGAAGACCTGCCACAGCTGGGCTCCGCTGACTTCTCCGCCAACCGTGTCGGTCCGCTTCTGAATGACGCCGGAGAACTCGATCTGGGCGCGGCGCGGCAGGTCCAGGCTGTGTTCGTTCTTGAGCAGGTAGGCGACGCCGCCCTTGCCGGACTGCGAGTTGACCCGGATGACCGCCTCGTAGCTCCGGCCCAGGTCCTTCGGGTCCACCGGCAAGTACGGGACCTGCCAGGTGTAGTCGGCGACGTCCTTGCCGGCCGCGGCGGCATCCTTTTCGAGTGCCTCCAGGCCCTTCTTGATCGCGTCCTGGTGCGAGCCGGAGAACGCGGTGAAGACGAGGTCTCCGCCGTAGGGGGCCCGCTCGGCCACGGGCAGCTGGTTGCAGTACTCCACCGTGCGGCGGATTTCGTCGATATCTGAGAAGTCGATCATGGGGTCGATGCCCTGGACGAACATGTTCAGTCCCAGGGTCACCAGGTCCACGTTGCCGGTCCGTTCGCCGTTGCCGAAAAGGCAGCCCTCGATCCGGTCTGCGCCCGCCATGTAACCCAGCTCGGCGGCGGCGACGCCGGTGCCGCGGTCGTTGTGCGGGTGCAGGGACAGGATGATGCCCTCCCGCGGGTGCAGGTTGCGGCTCATCCACTCGATGGAGTCGGCGTAGACGTTGGGGGTGGCCATCTCAACGGTGGCGGGCAGGTTGATGATGACCTGGCTGTCGGCGGATGCCTCGAAGACGTCGGCGATCGCGTTGCAGACCCGAACGGCGTAGGCCAGCTCGGTCCCGGTGAAGGACTCGGGCGAGTATTCGTAGGTGATGTGCGTATCGACGAGGGTTTCCTCGTACTTCTTGCACAGCCGGGCGCCCTGCAGGGCGATGTCCAGGATGCCGTCTTCGTCCTGGTTGAACACCACGCGGCGCTGCAGGACGGACGTGGAGTTGTAGAGGTGGACGATCGCCTGTTTCGCGCCGACCAGGGACTCATAGGTCCGCTCGATCAGGTGTTCACGGGCCTGGGTCAGGACTTGGATCRTGACGTCGTCGGGGATGTGGTTGCCCTCGATCAGCTGCCGGACGAAGTCGAAGTCCGTCTGCGACGCGGAGGGGAAGCCGACCTCGATCTCCTTGTAGCCCATCTGGACCAGCAGCTGGAACATCTTCAGCTTGCGGGCCGGGCTCATCGGATCGATGAGGGCCTGGTTACCGTCCCGCAGGTCCACTGCGCACCAGCGCGGGGCCTTGGTGATGACTTTGTCCGGCCAGGTGCGGTCCGGCAGTTCAACGGTGATCTGGTCCTGGAACGGGATGTAGCGGTGGACCGGCATTCCTGAGGGCTTCTGTGCGTTTCGCATTACTTATCGGGGCCTTTTCTGTGATTCTTGGTGAAAGGGTGGCCGGGCAACACAAACTCCGCAGCGAGGGTGGGCCTTGCGCTAGATCGCGTCTGAGGCCTCGCCGCGGCAGCTAAGGAGAAGCAGTTCTGCGCGCACCATTTCACAGTAACACGGGTGCGTAAGATGAAGGAGCCAGACCACCGTAACGTCCACCATGCAGACCGTGCACCGATCACACGCTCCGGTGCCGGACTGCCTCTCAAAGGAGCATACGTGCCACTTTCGGGGATCGACCTGTCCACCATCGACGCCAGCGTCCGTCCGCAGGATGACCTGTACCAGCACGTGAACGGCGGCTGGCTCAAGAGCACTGTCATCCCGGACGACCGGCCGCTGGAGGGAACGTTCACTTCGCTGCGCGATGCTTCCGAGCTCGCCGTGAAAGAGATTATCGAGCGGGCCGCCGCGCGCGGCGCCGACGCCACCGGCATCGAGCGGAAGATCGGGGACCTCTACAACAGCTTCATGGACGAAGCCGCGGTGGAGGCCAAGGGCCTGGAGCCGCTCCGGGCCCGGCTCGCGGAGGTCTTTGCCACGGAGTCCGTGGCCGGACTGGTTACGCTGGCCGGACGGCTCTTCCGGGCCGACGTCTCGGGGCTGTTCTACATCTACCCGGCTCCGGACGCCGGAAACCCGGACCGGACCCTGCTGTACACCGGCCAGGGTGGCCTCGGCCTGCCGGATGAGTCGTATTACCGGGAAGAGAAGTTCGCCCCGATGGTCCAGGCCTACCGCGAGCACGTCCAGGCCATGCTCGGCCTCGCGGACGTGGCCGACCCCGAGGGCGCGGCAGGCCGCGTGGTGGCGCTGGAAACCGCGCTGGCTTCACACCATTGGGACAATGTGACGTTGCGGAATCCGCAGAAGACGTACAACTTGAAGTCCGCCGCCGAGGCGGCGGAGCTGTTCCCGCTGCTGGCCGATTGGTTCGACGCCGCCGGCATCGAGCCGGAGAAGCGAACCGAACTGGTGATGAGCACCCCCGATTTCTTCGCCGGCGCCGCGTCGCTGCTGGAGACAGAACCGCTGGCGGCCTGGCAGGAGTGGCTGGCCATGCGCGTCGTCAGCTCGGCCGCCCCGTACCTGTCCTCGGCGTTCGTGGACGCAAACTTCGCTTTTTATGGCACCACGCTGAGCGGGACGCCGCGGATCAAGGACCGCTGGAAGCGCGGCGTCGCGGTGGTCGAGGCGGCACTGGGTGAGGCCGTCGGCCAGATCTACGTGGCCGAGCATTTCCCCGAGGGCCATAAGGCTCGCATGCAGACCCTCGTGGCCAACCTGATCGAGGCTTACCGGGAATCCATCACCGGGCTGGACTGGATGGGCGAGGCCACGAAGCTCGAGGCGCTCAAGAAGCTGGACTCCTTCCGAGCCAAGATCGGTTTCCCGGACAAGTGGATCGACTATTCGGCGGTGCAGGTGGATCCCGCAGATCTGCTGGGGAACGTGGAGCGCGCGCACAGCGCCGACGTCGACCGTCACCTCGACGAGGTCGGCAAGCCCGTGGACCGGGAGAAGTGGCTCATGACCCCGCAGACGGTCAACGCCTACTACCATCCGCTGCTGAACGAGATCGTGTTCCCCGCCGCCATCCTGCAGCCTCCGTTCTTCACGGCCGACGCCGATGACGCGGTCAACTATGGCGGGATCGGTGCCGTGATCGGCCATGAAATCGGCCACGGCTTCGATGACCAGGGCTCGCAGTACGATGGCAGCGGCCTGCTGCGCAACTGGTGGACCGAGGACGACCGCACCGCCTTCGAGGCACTGACCTCGAAGCTGGTGGCGCAGTTCGACGCGCTCTCCCCCAGCGCCGCCCCGGGCCACAACGTCAACGGCAAGCTGACTCTGGGCGAGAACATCGGCGACCTCGGTGGCCTCACCATTGCGTATAAGGCCTACCTGATCAGCCTCGACGGGCAGGAATCCCCGGTGCTCGACGGCATGACCGGGGTCCAGCGTTTCTTCGCGTCCTGGGCGGCAGGGTGGCGGCAGGTCATCCGGAATGAAGAGGCCATCCGCCGGCTGGCGACTGACCCGCACTCGCCGAACGAGTTCCGCACGAACGAGATCGCCAAGAACCTGGACGCCTTCCACGAGGCATTCGGCGTCACGGATCGGGACGGCATGTGGATGGCGCCACAGGAGCGCGTCAGCATCTGGTGACCCCGGCGTTCATCCGGTGAGAACGCGGAAAGGCCCCCGTTCAGAGAAATCTGAACGGGGGCCTTTCCGCGTTCGGGACCTAGCGGGTGATCAGCGCCGGGTTCGCCTGCTGACAGACCGTGTCGCCTGCCGTCTGGTTGACGATGTTCGCGGGAAGCTGCGGCGTGGCATCTGCCGTCGGCGTCCCG
This sequence comes from Arthrobacter sp. 2MCAF15, assembly GCF_052115605.1. Lineage (NCBI taxonomy): Bacteria > Bacillati > Actinomycetota > Actinomycetes > Micrococcales > Micrococcaceae > Arthrobacter > Arthrobacter sp. 2MCAF15. The sequence continues at coordinate 84,365 of NZ_JBFRGZ010000006.1, forward strand.
TTGGCGAAGTCGCCGCCCAGGTAGACCTGGACTCCGACGACGCCGGCAGCCGGGAGCACCTGGCCCGGCGCCACGCCGAGCAGGGCAGCCACGTCCGCGGCGACGTCGGCGTACTCCGCACCGTAGTAGACCGCGGTTTTTGCGACGGGCTGAGCCGCCAGCTGGCCGACCTTGGAGAACCCGCCCGCCTTGATGGCCTGAACGATTTCCTGGGTCCGCGCCGGCGCACCGGAGCCGTTGGCCACGGTGATGGGCTGCAGGGTCTTGTCGTAGGCCGGTTCCGTGGCGGTTGGCGTCGGGGTGGCACTGGCGCTTGGTGAGGCGCCCGGCTTCGCCGTCGGATCGGTCAGGTCAACGTCCCTGCGCATGGCGTCGAACAGCTGGGACGCCGCGGGCTCAGCCAGCTGCAGCCGGTTGATGTCCGTTTCGGCGGGGACCGTCGGGGTGGCCACGAAGGCCACCTTGCCGACGTCGATGTTCTTCAGCCGGTTGCCGACAGTCAGCAGCGTCGGAACCGAGGCGAGGCCGTCGTCGATGGTCAGGTTCTTGGTGATCGCGTCCGCGATGCCGAGCATCCGGGCGGGGTTCGTGAGCGTGCCGTCGTCCTTGATTTTCCGGGTCAGGGCGGAGAGGAAGCCCTGCTGGGCCTTGATGCGGCCGAGGTCGCCGCCGTCGCCGAACGCGTGCCGCGTGCGCACAAAGGACAGTGCCTGTTCGCCCTGGACGGTGGAGTTGCCCTTGGGCAGCCTCAGCTTGGAATCGGGGTCATATACGGCGTCGCTGACGCACACCTCCACGCCGCCGACGGCGTTGGAGAGTTCCTTGACGGCGTTGAAGTCGGCCATCATGAAGTGGTCGATCTGCAGGCCGGTGAGCTTGTTGACGGTGTCCACCGCGCAGCCGATGCCGGCCTCGGACATCGCCGAGTTGATCATGACGCCGCTCTGGGCCGGGTAGACCTTGTTCGTCTTCGGATCCGTGCACTGCGGGATGTCCACCAGCAGGTCGCGCGGGAAGCTGATGACGTTGACACGTTTGTTGTCCGCGGAGATGTCCATGAGCATCATCACGTCAGAGTGGCCGTAACCGGTGGAGTCATCGCTGGTGCCGTACTGCGAGTTCTTGCCGTCGCGGGTGTCCGAGCCGAGGATCAGGATCTGCATCCGGTCCGTCGAGTCGTTTACGGCGCTCCCGGACTGGACATTGCCGGCGCTCAGCGGGGCCTTGGTGAGGTTGCCCTGGAGCCGGATGGTCCAGTAGGCGCCGAATGCGACCACGCCGACCAGGAGCACCGCGATGACTCCCGTGGTGACTTTCAGCCAGGTGGGGGTTCGCCGGACGGCCCCGAGGTGGCGGGCCGGGCCAACGGAGGCGTCGGCCGTGTGCCGGGCAGCGGCAGCTGACCGGGCCGGCGGGGTGGAACCGGCGGCACGGTTGTCACGGGGTCGAACCACTTGTTGAGCCTTCCTTCACGAACGGGAGTCTGCCCATTTTAGTGTCCGAATCTGAGAAAACCCCGATGGTCACGCTCTTGGGAGCGGCGAGGCGGGCAATTGGCCAGGTAAAGGCCCTGCTCAGAAGCCCAGTTTGACCAGCTGCTTCGGGTCGCGCTGCCAGTCCTTGGCAACCTTCACGTGCAGGTCGAGGTAGATCCGGGCGCCCAGGAGTGCCTCAATCCCCTTGCGCGCGTTGGTTCCGACCTCGCGGAGCCGGGCGCCGCCCTTGCCGATGATGATGGCCTTCTGGGAGGGACGCTCGACGAACAGATTGACGCGGACGTCCAGGAACGGCCGGTCCTCGGGCCGGCCTTCCCGCGGAACGATTTCATCGACGACGACGGCCAGGGAGTGCGGCAATTCGTCGCGGACGCCTTCGAGGGCAGCCTCCCGGATGAGTTCGGCGATCATCACCGCTTCCGGTTCGTCCGTCAGGTGCCCGTCCGGGTACAGCGGCGGCGACGCGGGCATGTGGCTGATCAGCACGTCGGCGACCGTATCGACCTGGAAGCCGTCGGTGGCGGAGACCGGAACGATGTCCTTCCAGCCCTCCTCGCCTAGGACCTCGCGGCCCAGGGCGGCGACGGCGAGCAGCTGCTCCGTGAGGGCCTGGCGGTCCACGGTGTCGGCCTTGGTCACGATCGCGATGATCGGTTTGTTGCCGACGGCGGCGAGCTGGGCGGCGATGAACTTGTCACCGGGGCCGATCTTCTCGTTGGCCGGCAGGCAGAAGCCGATCGCGTCGACCTCGGCGAGCGTGTCGGCGACGAGTTCGTTCAGCCGCTTCCCCAACAGGGTGCGCGGGCGGTGCAGGCCCGGGGTGTCGACGAGGATCAGCTGGGCGTCGTCCCGGTGCACGATCCCGCGGATGGTGTGGCGGGTGGTTTGCGGCTTGGCCGAGGTGATCGCGACTTTTTGGCCGACCAGGGCGTTGGTGAGGGTGGACTTGCCCGCGTTGGGCCGCCCGACCAGCACCGAGAAACCGGCGCGGTAGCCGCTCTGGGCTGCGCCGCCGTCGGACTTATTCTGCTTGCTCACGTGAGACTCCCTGTTGGATTGGTGCGGCCTCGTCGAGAAGGTCTTCAAGGTCAGTTTCTTCTTTTGCTACGGCGGCCGCAATGATGTGGCTGACGCGGTTCCGCCTGCCCTCGAGCCGGTCGGCGCGGAGGGACAGTCCGTGGACCTGGACGGCGCTGCCGACAATCGGCACCCGCCCGAGGGCCTTGGCGAGCAGGCCGCCGACGGTGTCCACTTCGTCGTCGTCGAGCTCCAGGTCAAAGAGTTCGCCGAGGTCTTCGATGCTCATGCGGGCACTGACCCGGTAGGTTCCGTCGCCGAGCGCCACGGCTTCGGCGCTTTCGGTGTCGTATTCGTCCACGATCTCGCCGACGATCTCCTCGATGAGGTCCTCGAGCGTGACCAGTCCCGCCGTTCCGCCGTATTCGTCGATGACGATCGCGACGTGCGTGGATTCCTTCTGGAGTTCGCGCAGCAGGTCGCTGACCAGCTTCGAGTCCGGCACGTAGCGGACCTCTCGGGCGAGGTCGTCCACCACCGGGGGCTGCTCGTCGGCGCCGAGGTTGTGCAGCGAGGCGGCGACGTCCTTGAGGTACACAATGCCCAGGATCTGGTCCGTGTTTTCGCCGATGACGGGGATCCGGGAGTACCCGGAGCGCAGGAACATTGACATCGCGCGCCGCAGGCTTGAACCGGAGTCGATCGTGAGGATGTCGGTCCGCGGGACCATGACGGAGCGGACCAGGGTGTCTCCGAAGTCGAAGACGGACTGGATCAGCTCGGCCTCGTTGTCCTCGATCACGTCGGACTCGGTGGCACGGTCCACGAGCTCGCGGAATTCCTCTTCGCTGAAGAACGCCTCGCTGTCGGCGGGCGCGCCGGGGGCCACGACGCTGCCGAGCCGCACCAGCCAACCCGGGATCGGGCCCAGCACCGCGTAGAGCGAGCGGACCAGCGGGGCGCTGAACCGGACCAGCGCGGCGGAGTGAACCCGGCCGAGCTGGCGCGGGGACACCCCGACGATCACGAAACCGACCACCGCCATGATGCCGGTGGCCGCCAGGCCGGCAAGCCAGACGTTCTCCAGCATGCTGGAGAGCAGGACGGTTACGGCGACGGCGGCTGCCGTCTCGAACCAGACCCGCCAGAACCGGAGGGCGCGCATGTGCCCCACGGGCTGCGCCAGGATACGTTTGAGCGACGTGCCCCTGCTGTGCAGGACCGCCTGCTCGGCGTCGTGCCGGGGCAGGAAGTTGAAGGCGGATTCGGCTGCGGTGAGCACCGCGGCAACGCCAAGGAACACCAGCGCCATGCCGGCGAGGATCAGTGGGGTCACTGAATCGTCTCGGACGGGGCCGCTTTGCCGGTGAAGGCGGTCAGCAGTTCGCGCTGCAGCCCGAACATCTCTTCCTTCTCTTCCGGCTCCGCGTGGTCATAGCCGAGCAGGTGCAGGATGCCGTGCGTGGTCAGCAGCAGCATCTCGTCCTGGGTGGAGTGGCCGGCGTTGCGGGCCTGGACCTTGGCCACCTGGGGGCAGATGGCGATGTCCCCGAGCATGCCCTGCGGTGTCGGCTTGTCCGGGGTGCCCGGGGTCAGCTCGTCCATGGGCACGGAGAGGACATCGGTGGAGCCGGGCTCATCCATCAGTTCCAGGTGGAGCTTCTCCATGGCCGGTTCGTCCACCAGCAGGATGGAGAGTTCCGCCTGCGGGTGGATGTACAGGCGTTCGAAGATGAAACGCGAAAGGGCCACGAGTTCGGCCTCGTCGACGACGACGCCGGATTCGTTGTTGACCTCAATGCTCATGCGCGTTCTCCCCGCGTTTCCCGGGCTACGGAGTGCTTGACCCGGTTCCTTTGGACTTCATCCCAGATGCTGTAGGCGTTGACGATGTCCCCGACCAGGCGGTGCCGGACGACGTCGGAGGCGTCCAGTACCGAGAAGTTGACGTCATCGATTCCCTGCAGGATCTCCTCGACGATCCTTAGCCCCGAGCGGGTGCCGAACGGCAGGTCCACCTGGGTGACGTCGCCGGTGACCACCATCTTGGAGCCGAAGCCCAGGCGGGTCAGGAACATCTTCATCTGTTCCGGCGTGGTGTTCTGTGCCTCGTCGAGGATGATGAAGGCATCGTTCAGCGTCCGGCCGCGCATGTAGGCCAGCGGTGCCACCTCGATAGTGCCGGCGGCCATGAGGCGCGGAATGGATTCCGGGTCCATCATGTCGTGCAGGGCGTCATACAGGGGCCGCAGGTAGGGGTCGATCTTGTCGCTCAGGGTACCCGGCAGGAAGCCGAGCCGCTCCCCCGCCTCGACGGCGGGACGGGTCAGGATGATGCGGCTGACTTCCTTCTGCTGCAGGGCCTGGACGGCCTTGGCCATCGCCAGATAGGTCTTGCCGGTACCGGCCGGCCCGATCCCGAAGATCACCGTGTTGGCGTCGATCGCGTCCACGTAGTTCTTCTGGTTCAGCGTCTTGGGCCGGATGGTCTTGCCGCGGGTGGAGAGGATGTTGGTGGTCAGCACTTCCACCGGGTTCTGCAGCGACTGGCTGCGGAGCAGCGAGACGAGCTGCTGCAGGACGGCCGGGGTGATGACGGTGCCCCTGGCGACCAGCCCGCGTACCTCGTTGAGCAGCCGCATGATCCGCGGCACGTCGGCGGCCGGGCCGCTGATCGCGAGCTCGTTCCCCCGGACGTGGAAATCGACGGCAGGGAACTGGTTTTCGATGAACCGCAAGGCTTCGTCATGGCTGCCCAGCGACTGGACCATTTGTTCTGAGTCGTCGAACAAGACCACCTCCGTCCGCAACCCTGGTAGGGAGTGGGGGAATTCCCCTGCGGTGCGCTCTCCGGCGCTGAACCGGGCCTTGCCGTTCGCTGCTTCAGTCATGGTGTTGGCCCGCGGGCCTCTGGTCCCCTCCAGTATGAATATGGTCTGTCGCCGTGATCCGTACCGGGCCGGTTCGCACCGTCCGCGGCCGGGGTCAGCGGGTCCTTCCATCTTACGCCAGCGCGGCGCGCCCGACGCCGGTCGGCATGCGGCCATGCTTGGGGCGCCGGGCCGGCGGGGAACGGGCACCGGAATCGGGCGCACCCGGCGTGAGCTGGGTTTACGTTTCCTGGAGGTGGCTGTCCGCGCGGCCGGCGTTCCTAGAGGTAGGTGTTTCCGAAGATGACATACCCATCAAGCCAGTGGGCCCCGGTCCTCGGGAACGGCTGTTCCGCGTCCTCCGGCGCGAGCCCCTGGGCCGGAACGGTTGGCACCGCCGCCGTCCAGGGCCACGCCGCCCACAAGCCCGCGCCGGCCAGCAGCACGCCACATGCCGCGACGATCCAGGCGGCGCTCACGGTCATGCCACGCTCTCCAGCGCGCCGGCCCGGGACCGGACACCCACATAGTCGCCCTTGAAGAAGAGCAGGGGCTCCGCGTCGGGGCGGGCGCTCAGCGCGCGGACCGCGCCCACGACGATGGTGTGGTCGCCGCCGTCGTACTCCTGGTGCAGTTCGCAATCGACCCAGGCCAGCGCCTGGTCCAGGACGGGGTTGCCCAGGGGCGAGGGCGAGTGGTCGACGCCGGCGAACTTGTCCGCTCCCGAGCGGGCGAACTGCGCCGCCAGGTGCTGGTGTTCTGCGGGCAGGATATTGACGGTGAACCGGCCGGCCTCGCGCAGCAGCGGCCAGGTGCTGGAGGTCCGTGCCGGGCTGAACGTGACCAGCGCCGGTTCCAGGGACAGGGACGCGAAGGACTGGCAGGTGAAGCCGGCCGGTCCGTGCTTTGTTGCTGCTGTGATCACCGTCAGTCCGGTGGCGAAGTGTCCGAGAATGTGGCGGAGTGTCTTCGGGCTGAGGTCAGATTGTTCCGTCATGGCGAGTCCTTTCGACGCTGGTAGCCCCAATCAACCACCACGGAACCCGGTTCCCAAGCCCGGTTGAAACGCACAGTCGCGCAGCGACACAGCACGTCACGGACCCGTTGCATAACGTAAGAATCCGACCGCAGCCGGGACCTGGACTACCTCCCCAGTTCCCTCACCGGCTCTCGTGGGCGGCTGCAGCGGCAAGAGGAATCCGCCGTCCATGGCCGGTAGGCTCGATCAATGGCAAATCACGAGACCCTGCTAGACGTCAGATCCGCATATGACACGGTTGCCGAGGCTTATTCGACGGCGCTGCCGGATACCAGCTTCGAGGCGCCCCTGGATCTGGCCATGGTGGACCACTTCGCAGCACACATGCGCGCCACGGCAGACCGGCTGGTGATCGACATCGGATGCGGTGCCGGACGAATGAGCAGCTACCTGAGCCACTCCGGACTGAACGTCAGCGGCATCGACCTGTCGCCCGAAATGGTCAGGGTCTCACAACGGCTCCATCCCGAACTGCGCTTCGAAGTGGGAGAGCTGACCGACCTGCCGGCAGCCGACGCGTCAGCGGACGGCATCCTCGCCTGGTATTCGATCATCCACTCTCCCCTGGCAACCCTGCCGGCGATCGCGCGGGAGTTCTGGAGGGTGCTCCGCCCGGGCGGCTCGGCGCTCATCGCCTTCCACGCCGGCAGCGGCAACCGCATTATTGACCGCGCCTACGGCCACGACGTCCAGCTCCGCGCGGAACTGCATGCCCCCGACGACGTGGCGCTCCGGTTCACGGAGCAAGGATTTGAGATGCGCGCGCAGCTTGTGCGCACACCCCGAACGACAGAGAAGCACCCGCAGGCTGCCATCCTCGTCGACAAACCATGTTTGCCCTCGTAGTGCGCGTTAACGTGTCCGCCCGGGACGACTGGCGGTGAACTGCTCCTCCGGGGCGTAGTCGATGTAGTGCTCGAAGAACGGATCGTCGGTTCCCGGCACGGCTCCGGCAGCGTCCGCCTGCACCAGCCAGTCGAGCTGAAGCGGGATGGTCTGGGCGTATGTCCCAACGGGCTCATAGCCCAGGTCAAGGGAGGCCTTCGTGCTGAGCACCAACGGCGGCCGGAAATCCCACGGGTGGTCCCCCAGCCCGGCGGGGGCGGTGGCATCGAGCAGCACCTCTTCCCATTGGTGGCCCAGATGCTGGGCGATTGCTGCCGCGATCTGTCGGGCGTTGGGGGCGTCCGGATCGGCGCTGTTGAGGACGCGCGGCCCGGGTTCGGCGGCGACCCGTTCCACGAGGGCGGCCGTGTTGACTGCCGCCGTCGTATGGTCCCCGCCGAGTCCGGCATGGGCCAGGAACACCGCCGGGCGCCGGTCGAGCACCCGCTTGACGAACATCCACTCCCGCGGCATGGCCGCGCCCTCGCCATGTACCTTGGACGCCCGGATCACCGTCACCGGATGGCCACTGTCCAGCAGGGCATGCTCCGCTGCGACTTTGTTTGCTCCGTAGCCTTCACGGGAGTCGTACTTCCCCGCGCCGGGCACCATAGTCGGATTGCTTTCGAGAATGGGGGCGTCAAAGCGGGGCGGCGCATCGGAATTGACGTGGTTGCCGGCGGCGTCAACGTAGACGGCCTTGCTCGAGAGCATGGCGGCCGAGGTCACGGCGGGAAGGTGCGGAAGGAGCTGCCGCGCGTCGGCCTCCGTGTAGCACACGGCGTCCACGAGCAGATCCGCACCGCCGCCGACTACACGAGCCAGGGCTTCGTCGTCACGACGTTCGGCGACGATGAACCGTGCCCCGGCTTCCGTCAGTTCAACCGGCATTTTTCTGCGGTCCCGGCCTGTGATCTCCACGGCCCAGCCGGCTCTGATCAGCCGCCACGCGATGGCGCGCCCGAGGACACCGGTACCTCCAAGGATCACTGCCCGTTTCATGGTCCGACTCTAGCGGAGGGCAACTCTGGGCTCCTTTGGCCCGCATGCCAAGATTTCCGGGATTTCACCCGCACCGGGTGAGGCCCACCCCGGACTTGACGCCAACAATAAGTCATACCCTCCATGGACAGGGCTGAGGGACAGAGCGTCCCGGAAACGAGAAAGCATTTTTGAGAGCAGGAAAGACAAATGGGTTTCTGGGAAAACTTTTGGGACACTTTCTGCTGGTTCTTCACAGCATCCCTGTTCTTACCTGAGGAAAGAACCAAGAGCCGGGTGCTGGTCTGATGGCGTTCGCAGCATTGAAGAACGGCTAGGAAGCAGTGCGCGAATTCTTTCAGGACCCGGAAACGTTGGCCTTACTCCTCCTGGCGATCCACATAGTCCTCGTGACCGTCGCAACTGTCCTCGTGTCGATGAATCGCCGTCCATCCTCCGCTATTGCCTGGGTGCTCGCCATAATTTTCATCCCAGTCCTTGGTGCCGTCGCTTTTTTCTTTGTCGGTTACTCGAAACTGCCCAAGGCCCGCCGCGACAAACAGCGCGAAATCAACAATCTTGTCCTGGCGCGGACTGAAGGCAGCCCGCTGGTCAGCCGCGGCCTTGACTGGCCGGACTGGCTGCATTCGGCGGTGGTGTTGAACAGCAACCTTGGGGCGCTCCCTATGGTCGCGGACAATAGTGCGACCCTATTGGGCGACTACAACGGCGCTTTCGATGCCATGATCGCTGAGATTGATTCGGCCACCCAGTACGTGCACGTGGAGTTTTACATCCTGGTGCTGGACGCAACCACAGCGCCGTTCTTTCAATCGTTGGCCCGGGCAAGACTACGCGGCATCGACGTCCGGGTTCTGTCCGATCATCTGGCTGGCCTGAAGTTCCCCGGCCGGAAAGAAACCCTGAGCTTCCTCCAGGAGATAGGGGCGGAATATCGCCCCATGCTGCCGGTGCGGCCGTGGCGTGGCGAATGGCAGAGGCCGGACCTGCGCAATCACCGGAAGATCCTGGTTGTAGATGGCCGCGTGGGATTCACTGGATCCCAGAACGTCATCGACGCGAGCTACGACACGAAGGCCAACCTGAAGCGCGGGCTCCAATGGCACGAGCTGATGATGCGCGTTGAGGGACCTGTGGTCCGGGAACTGGATGCGGTCTTCGCGACGGACTGGTACAGCGAAACGGATGTGATACTGCCACTGGATTCAAACCCCATAGGCGTCAGCCACAGTTCTGTGCTCATTGACGCGCAAGTCCTGCCCAGCGGCCCCAGCTTCGACAACGACAACAATTTGAAGCTCTACGCGACACTCATCCACAAAGCTGAGCGGCGTGTCAGCATCACGAGTCCATACTTTGTCCCGGACGAATCCATCCTGATGGCTATCGTCACGGCAGCGGCGCGGGGGCTCAGCGTCGAGCTCTTTGTTTCCGAGGTCGGAGACCAGAGCATGGTCTACCACGCGCAGCGTTCATACTACGAGGCACTGCTCCGCGCCGGCGTCAGGATCTACCTCTACCGGTCACCCAAAGTGCTGCACTCGAAGCACTTCACCATCGATGAGGAGGTTGCGGTCATTGGGTCCAGCAACATGGATGTCCGTTCCTTCAGCCTCAACATGGAGGTATCCGTACTTGTGCACGGGCGCGGTTTTGTGGACGCAATTCGGGGGATCGAAGACGGGTACCGCATGGAAAGCCGTGAGCTGCAGCTCGAGGACTGGCTCCGTCGACCCCTAGCCCAAAAAGTATTCGACAACCTGTATCGCCTGACCGCCTCCCTCCAATAGGGAATTGGCGAACGGCAAGCCCAGCCTCACACCGTCTGCGAGATGTCGGCAACGACCTGCTCGATTTGATACCTGGAAACCCGCGCAAGGGCCGGGTTGGTGTGGACATAGTAGGGATAGGCGATGATTCCAATCGACAGGGCCCAGGCGCGGCCGCGCTCCCAGGTCATCTGGTCAACGCCCACTGCGTCGCGAAATGCGGCGCGCCCCTTATCCTCCAGCAGGTTCCAGGCGACGATCAGGTCCACGGCCGGATCGCCAATGGCGATTCCACCCCAGTCGAGGACACCGGCGAGCCGTGCCTCGGCGATCAGAAGGTTGCCGGGCTGCAGGTCCGTGTGAATCCAGGTCTGCTCCCCGGCGCCCTCCGCCACCTGCCGAGCCGCGTCCCATGCCGCTGAAAGGAGCGGGACGTCCAGGAGTCCTGCGCAGCTCGCGATCGCGGCACGCGTCGCCGCGTCCCTGGCGGCCAACTGGCCGCCACGGTAGGACCACAGCGCTTCCTCGGGCGCTTCAGTCCCGACGTCGGCGCCATGCAGTACGCGGATGAAGCGTGCGAGATCAAGCGCGAGGTCGGTTCCGTACGCGTGGCCCGGGGCAGGGTTTTCCCCTTCCAGCCAGCCGGACACCGTCCACGGCCACGGGTAGGCCCGGCCCGAGACGCCCTGTGCCAGGGGAATTGGTACCGGGACAGGCAACTGGGGACCGAGCATGCGCGGGTATTTCCACTCCTTGGATAGCGAGGACGCCGCGTCTGCCGTGCGGGGAAGCCGTACGACGAGCCTGTCGCCGAGCGCGAGCATGACGTTGTCCGTCCCGGTGGAAGCCACCGGCTCCAGCGTCAGACCAGCCCACTCGGGGAACTGATCCGCGACCAAAAGGCCCACCTGGCCCGTGTCAATGTCGGGCTCCGAGTCGTGCAGCTTTGCGATCATCATGGGTTCAACCTAATCGACGGCGGACGGAGAGCTCCGCGGCGGAGAAGTTTGGATCTGACAAGCTCGGATCCAGCGGCGCCGTATCCGGCTCGGGCGGCCGCAGCTAGGCTTGCAGTCATGGCGATCATCCACCAAGCAGAATTGCAGCCGACGAAACTCGAACTCCTCGAAGAGTGGCTGCCCAGCCAGCCGTGGTTCCCGGAGTCCGGCGCCGCGGGGCTGAGCAAAGTAGGCTCCTACCGGTTCGACGACCCTGCTGGCGAGGTCGGCATCGAGACGATTATCGTCTCTGCGGCGGGATCCATCTTTCAAGTACCGCTCACGTACAGGGCCCAGCCCTTGGCCGGCTGGGAATCATGGTTGGTAGGAACCATGCAGCACTCGGTTCTTGGCCAACGATGGGTTTACGATGCCTGCGCTGATCCCGTCTACGTGACGGCATTGGCAGCGAGCATCATGCTCGGCCACCCCCAGGCCAAGCAATACCTTGATGTGAAGGGAAAACTCGAAATCCTGGCCGAATCTGTCTTCGTGCAAAGCACCGGGCCAACACTCAACGCAGTGCCCAACGTCTCCTCGGCTACCCCACGCGACACCGCCGACGGCACCGCAGTCGAGACCGCGGACCTGCAGCTACTCGTCATCCGCCGGCTGGATCTTGAAGGGCAACCGGCCGGCCGACTCACACTGACCGGCATCTGGGAAGGACAACAGGACAACGTCAAACTCGCCGCCGTCACTAAGTCCTGACCACAGGAGAAGAATTCGCTCTGGCTGCATGCGCCAGGCACGCATCGGTGTCCCGGCATCAGCAAGAGCTTTTGTAGTGACATGGTCAGCACCCAAGGATAGGCTCCGATAAATGTTGGCCTTCAAGGGAGCGCAATGCGGCGGATTCGGTTCTGGAAATGCGCGTTCTCGGTCCTGTTGCCCGGCGTTCTGATGACGGCTTGCGCACCCGGGACCACGGTGAGTCCCGGGACTGCTGGCCCTACCCGTCCGCCCGCTTCCGTTAATCCACCAATACCGTCCACGGCCCCCGTGGAAGTGTGCGCGAGGTTCCTGCCGTCGGCGTCGTGCTCCTCGTATGTCAGCATTTCGGGCACGTCCCATGGCAAGGATCTTCCATGGGTGGCCTCCGGCGCTGTAACCGTACGGCTTACGACTGTGGCCGGATCACTCCAACTGGCCGTCAAGACTCCGTGTAACCCGGCAAGTGGTCCCGCAACGATCAGGGAAAATACGCTCGTCGCGGGAAATGTGGCCTCGGGCGCCATGGGCTGTCCCGCAGAAGCCGGAACCCAGGAAGCGTGGGTTTTGCATTTCCTGCGGGGCCCCATCGAGATGACATCGTCCGGCGGAACACTCACCTGGAAAAGCGGACCGGACACGCTGACACTCCGGGCCGACTAATACAGGCCATCCAGTCCGGAGGGCGCTGGACAGGCCAACGCGCTGATCCGGATGGTGCTCCGGCCTCTCGCCCGGACCATGACGGATCCCGAGGCGAATCAGATCCGGGACGCTGTCTACCTGGCCTTGCACGAGGGGGCCATCAAGGAGCTCATCGCAGGAAGGGGCTAGTGCCCGCCGCAGACCCGCCCGATGCCGACCGGCCACCCGCGGGCGCCGGGCGGGTCCGGAGCAAATTAGGTATCAAGTTTGTATCGGCCTCATATCGTTCCCATTGCAGTTCCGGCGCCGTGGCCCAAACCCGGCAGACGGGCCGCACCCGTGTGCCATGCTGGAATTCGGTCATCCCCAAGAGCGCCGTGCCGCTGACCGGCACGTCAAGCGGGGCGCTAGAGGAAAGGGACAGCAGCATCACGAAGCGTGGAGTTCAGCAGCTATCAATGGGGCGCGCCCGCCGCGCCGCACTGGCGCTTGCGCTGCCCGCTGCCCTGCTCCTGTCCGGCTGCGTGGCCACACCGCAGAGCGGCATCACGAACTCCAGCAGCCCCTCGGAGCTCATTCCTGTTCCGGCCTCAGGCGTCCCGGCCACGAGCGCGCCGCTCGAAACGGCCCAGACGTCGAACAAGGCTCCGGTGTATTGGATCGGCCGCAGCAATGACAACGCATTCCTTTACCGTGAGTTCCGTGATGTCCCGGACCAGGACAACCCTGTCACGCGGGCCCTGCGCGTGATGATGTCCCAGAAGCCCCTGGACCCGGACTTCTTTACGCCGTGGCAGAACCCGAAAAAGCTGGCGACGTCGATCTCCGGCAAGAACGTCATCACGGTGGATGTCTCCGCGGATGCCTTCAACAGCAACGTGGATGCCGCCATGGCCGAGCGCGCCATCCAGCAGCTCGTCTACACCGCGACGGCAGCCGCGGCCAGCGCGGGCCTGATCGATTCCGGCCAGCAGGTCCAAGTGGTTGTGCTGGTTGATGGTCATACGGACTACGTCGCCTTCAACCACGTCCGGCTGGGCGCGCCGACGTCCCGCAGCGCCGGGATGGTGGCTCCCGTGTGGATCATTGATCCGCAGGAAGGCACGTCCGTAGCCGACGGTTCTGTCAAGATCACCGGCCGGAGCACCGTGCAGGGCGGGAAACTCCGCTGGCAGATCCTCAAGGTCGACGGCGATAACGCCAAGAGTGCCTACCTCAACGGCAGCGCGACGGCGTCAGCGGATTCCATCCATTCCGGGTTGTTCACCCTGTCCGTGAACCTTGGCCCGGGCCGCTACGAGGTCCACGTGTCCCAGGTGGATTCGTCGGACAGCGCCAAGGAAGTATTCCAGGACACTCGCGGTTTCGAAGTCAAATAGGCTTCAAATAGGCTTCGCGGTCAACTAGCCTCTCTCAACCAGCCACTGCGACACGGCCTGCGGCAGGTCAGCTGGGCTATCCAGGCAGACCGATTACCAGCGGCCGAGGATGTCGTTGGCCAGCACGGTCGCGGCGGGCCCGGCGGTGGACGAGCGCAGCACGTGGTTCCCCAGGAGTGCCGTTACGGCCCCGGCGTCGCACAACCGGGTCACTTCCCGCGGACTGATGCCGCCTTCCGGGCCCACGATCAACAGCACTTCGCGGGATCCGGCGTCGCCGGCCGGCGCGGTTTCCAGCCAGGATTCGAGGACGTTCCGCAAGGGGCGGACGGCGTCTTCGTGCAGAATGACGGCCAGGTCCGCGGCCGCAACGGCAGTTTGCAGCCCGGTGCTGTCGACTGCCGCCCTGACCTCCGGAATCCAGGCCCGGCGCGCCTGCTTGGCCGCCGCCGTCACCACCGACTGCCACTTGGCGTGCGCCTTCGCGGCCCGTTCGGCCTTCCACCGCACAATGGACCGCTCAGCCTGCCAGGGAACGACGGCGTCGATGCCCAGCTCGGTGGCCGTTTCGGCTGCCAGCTCGTCGCGGTCGCCCTTGGCGAGGGCCTGGACCAGCACCAGTTGGATCCCGGGCCGCGGCTCGTCGGCGACATCCACGCACTCGACGGTCAGCTCGGCCGGCGCGACGGCGGTCACCGTGCCGGTCAGGCGCTTGCCGGCGCCGTCGGCGATGTCGACTGTCTCGCCGACGGCGATCCGCTTGACGGTGACAGCATGGCGGGCCTCAGGGCCCTCAAGGACGAAGGCGGAGCCGGGGACCTGCTGGTCCAGGGTGCCTGGGGCGGTGAAGAAGACCGGGTTACTCACCGCTACAGGTTACCGAGCCGGTCCCGGAGTTTGGCGAAGACGCCGCCGCTGGCCGCGAGCTTTCCCGCAGTGAAGTGTTCGCCGCGCAGCTTGGCCAGCTGGCGGAGCAGGTCCTCCTGGGCCGCGTCCAGCTTGCCCGGCGTTTCCACCTGCAGGTGGACTTTCAGGTCGCCGCGCCCATGGCCGCGCAGGTGGGTGACACCAAGGCCGCGCAGGGTAATGATCTCGCCGGACTGTGTACCGGCCTTGACGTCGATCTCCTGCTGCCCATCGAAGGTGTCGAGGGAAATTTCCGTGCCGAGGGCGGCGGCCGTCATGGGGATGTTGAGGCTCGCGTGCAGGTCGTCGCCGTCGCGGACGTACGTGGCGTCGTTGTTGACCCGGATCTCCACGTACAGGTCCCCGGACGGGCCGCCGGCCGGCCCTGCCTCACCCTGGCCGGAGAGCTGGATGCGCGTGCCGGTGCCGACGCCGGCCGGGACCTTCACGGTCAGCGAGCGGCGGCTGCGGATCCGGCCCTGGCCGCTGCATTCGTTGCAGGGGTCCTTGATGACGGTGCCGAAGCCCTCGCAGGACCCGCAGGGTGCCGACGTCATGACCTGGCCGAGGATGGAGCGCACGGCGCGCTGGACCTGGCCGCTGCCGCCACAGATGTCGCAGCGCACGGGGTGGGTACCCTCGCGGCAGCAGGATCCGTCGCAGGTGGGGCAGACCACGGCCGTGTCGACTTCGAGCTTCTTGTTGACGCCGAACACCGCGTCGCGGAGGTCGATCCGGACGCTGATCAGCGCGTCCTGGCCGCGGCGGACCCGGGATGCCGGGCCGCCCTGGCCGCCACCGGCGCCGAAGAAGGTCTCGAAGATGTCCTGGAAGGCGAAGCCCTGGCCCGAGTAGCTGCCGCCCCCGAAGCCGTTGTCGGTGCCGTTTTCATTGCCGGTGGTGTCATAGACCCGGCGCTTCTGCGGATCGGAGAGGACCTCATAGGCATGGGTGACGGCCTTGAACCGGTCCGAGGCGTCTTCTCCCGGGTTCACGTCGGGGTGCAGGGTCCGGGCCAGTTTCCGGTAGGCCTTCTTGATCTCCTCCCCCGTTGCGTCGCGGGAGACTCCAAGAACGTCATAGTGGCTGCTCAAAGTGTGTATCTCTTCCTTTTCGTACTGCCGGTGGGGCAAGAAGTCGTGCTGGGTCCGGGCCGGTCAGGGCCCCAGGATCCTCGAAAGGTAGCGGGCCACCGCGCGCACGGCGGCCATGGTGGTGGGATAGTCCATCCGGGTGGGTCCAAGGACACCGACCTTGGCCGTGGCGTCCGGGCCGTAGGCCGTGGCCACGACGGAGGCCTCGGCCAGACCGTCGTAGGGGTTTTCCCGGCCGATGCTGACGGTCACGCCGCGTGGGTCTTCGGCCATTTCGCTGAGCAGGCGGAGCATGACCACCTGCTCCTCGAGCGCCTCCAGGACCGGGCCGATGCTCAGCGGGAAGTCCACGTTGGAGCGTGCGAGGTTGGCCGTGCCGGCCATGACCATCCGCTCCTCGCGGCTGCTCGTGGCCAGCGCCTCGAGGCCACGGGCAAGGGCCTGGGCCGCTCCCCGGCGCGCCGGCGGGCCGCTGGCAACCACTGTGGGCAGAAGCTGGGGCAGCAGGCTCAGCGGCGTTCCCGAGAGGCTCGCCAGGAAACTTGTACGCAGGTCGGCGAGGGCGTCGTCGGGAATGTCCTGTCCGACGTCGATGACGCGCTGCTCCACCTTGCCGGTGTCCGCGATGAGGACGATCAGCACCTTGCGGGGTGCCAACAGCACGAACTCAATGTGCCGCACCCTGGCGCGGCTGAGCAGCGGATACTGCACGACGGCGACCTGGTTGGTCAGGTGCGACAGGAGCCGCACGGTCCGGTCAAGGATGTCGTCGAGGTCCTCGGATCCTTCCAGCAGCGCCTGGATGGCCCGGCGCTCGGCCGGAGACAGCGGCTTCACCGCTGAGATCTGGTCGACGAAGAGCCGGTAGCCCTTGTCGGTGGGGATCCGGCCCGCGCTCGTGTGCGGTGCTGTGATCAGGCCTTCGTCTTCCAGCGCCGCCATGTCATTGCGGATCGTGGCGCTGGACACGCCGAGATGGTGGCGTTCAACGAGCGCTTTGGAACCAACGGGCTCACGCGAATGGACGTAGTCCTCCACGATGGCGCGCAGCACTTCGAGTTTGCGCGGTTCGCTCACGCTCCACCTCCAATCGACTGTCCCGCAGTCGGTGCCGCCCGCGTTGTACGGTCCGCGTCCAGAACTGGTGCGCGTGGTCCGCAACGGAACAAGTGTTAGCACTCGACATGCCTAAGTGCTAACCAGTCTAATATGACTCGCCGCGTTGTTAGCATTGGATTCGCTCCAGGCGTGGCCTGCGGGATCGCGTTTCCCGTCACATCGGGCGCGGGGACCGTGGCCGCTTCCGCCGGCGCCGCGCCCCTGTGGTCCGGTGCAGGCCACGGAGAGTTCCACTGACCGCCGTACATTCCGAGTGCAAAGTAAGCGTGTAGAGATGTCGTACCAGAACTGGGGACCCCAGGACCTGTCCGCCCCCGCCAAGACCGCGTTGCCGGAGGTACCGGTGGAACGCGGGATGGTCCTCGAGGAAGTCCAGTCCGGCTGGGTGGGTGCCGTGACCCGGGTGGAGAAGTCCGGCGGCATGCACGTCGTGGCGCTGGAGGACCGTCGGGGCAAGTCCCGCTCCTTCCGTTTAGGCTTTGGCTTCCTGTTGGAGGGGCAGCCGATCCGGCTGATGCCTCCGGCCCCCAGGAAGGCGGCGCCGGCCGCCGGTGCCGGCCGCACGGCGTCGGGCTCGGTCCGGGTGGCCGGGCAACGCGCCCAGGTGGCCAAGGCCAGCCGCATCTGGGTGGAAGGCAAGCACGACGCCGAGCTCGTGGAGAAGGTCTGGGGTGATGACCTCCGGGTGGAGGGCATCGTGGTTGAACCCCTGCACGGCATTGACGACCTCGCGGCCGCCGTGGCGGACTTCGGTCCCGGCCCGGGGCGCCGCCTGGGCGTGCTCGTTGACCACCTGGTGGCCGACTCCAAGGAGTCGCGGATCGCCGACGCCGTCATGGCCTCACCGGGCGCCGCAGGCAACGTGCTGATCGTGGGCCACCCCTACGTCGATGTGTGGCAGGCCATCCGGCCGGCGGTCCTGGGGATTGAGCAGTGGCCCGTGATCCCCCGCGGCGTCGACTGGAAGACAGGTATCCTGACGGCTTTCGGGTGGCCGCACTCGACGAAGGAGGATATCGGCCTCGGCTGGCAGAAACTCCTGGGGGCGGTCCGCAGCTACGCGGACCTGGAGCCGTCCCTGCTGGGCCGCGTCGAAGAGGTCATTGACTTCCTCACTGTGCCCTAGCCGGCGCAAGCTCTGACGCTCCCTGATCTCCATTTCCGCGCCAGAGCAAGTATTCTTGAATCGGCGGCCGCGCTCCCAGCGCGGCTCCGGCTATTCCAGGCACAACCCAGGCAGCAACGCATCACCGCAATCCGAAGGGCTTCACCGTGGCAGATAACGCACGCGAACACACGGGCAACCAGGCCGGCCATGGCCAGCCCCCGTACCATGGCGTTCCGGCAAATGCGCTGCCGTTGACGGCCAGCGAGGACCGCCAGTGGGCCACGCTCGCGCACTTCGGCGGCATCCTGGGCTGCGTGCCGTCGCTGCTGATCTACCTCATCTTCAAAGACCGCGGCCCGTTCACGGCGCAGGAATCCAAGGAAGCGCTGAACTTCACGCTGCCGCCGACGATCGCCGCGGTGCTAGCCAATCTGCTGGTCTTCATTCCCGTGGTGGGCAATCTCTTTGCCGTGCTCGCCACCGTGATCTGGATCGCCGTGACCTGCTTCTCAGTAGCCGCCGGCATCCACGTCAACCGTGGCCAGCCGCACCGCTACGAGTTCAACCTGCGCTGGATTAAGTAGCCCGGCCTTTCCGAACAAAAACCTCACACAAAAGAGCCGGCCGCTGCCCCTCGGGGCGTAGCGGCCGGCACCTTTGTGTCCGGGTAATTCGGACCGGCAGTTTCAGTTAAGCGGGCTATTCAGTCCGGCAGGATCCTGCGGACCACGGCGTCAGCCAGCAGGCGGCCCTTGAGGGTGAGAATGAGCCGGCCCTTGAAAGCGGCTGCAGGCTCCACGAGGCCGTCGGCGATCAGTCCCGCAACGGCGTGCCGTCCGGTGTCCCCCAGGCCGCCGAGGCTTGGGACGTCGAGTCCGGAGTTCAGCCGGGCCTCCAGCATGACGCGTTCCACGTTGCGGGTTTCGGTGTCCAGCGTTTCGCGTCCGGCGGCGGGTGAGGCCCCTGTGCCGAGGCGGTTGGCGTAGGCGGTGGGGTGCTTGACGTTCCACCACCGCACTCCCCCGACGTGCGAGTGCGCCCCTGGTCCGATGCCCCACCAGTCGTCGCCGCGCCAGTAGGCCAGGTTGTGCCGGCAGGCCTGCTCGGGGGTGCGGGCCCAGTTGCTGACCTCGTACCAGGCGAGTCCGGCCGCGGAAATCAGCTCGTCCGCGAGTTCGTATTTCGCGGCGTGATCGTCGTCGTCGATTTGCGGGACTTCGCCGCGGCGGATCTGGGCCGCGAGCTTGGTGCCGTCCTCAACGATCAGCGCGTAGGCGCTGATGTGGTCGGGCGCGTAAGAGAGGGCGGTCTCGAGCGAGTAGCGCCAGTCCTCCAGCGACTCCCCGGGAGTGCCGTAGATGAGGTCGAGGCTGACCGCTAGGCCCGCGTCCCGTGCCCACTGCACCACTTCGGGCACGCGGCTGGGCGTGTGGGTGCGGTCCAGGACCTTCAGCACGTGCGGCACGGCCGACTGCATGCCGAAGGACACCCGGGTGAACCCGGCGTCGGCCAGCAGCTGCAGGGATTCGGGGGTGACGGAATCGGGATTCGCTTCGGTGGTCACTTCGGCGCCGGGCTGCAGGCCCCATGCGTCGATGGCAGCGGAAAGGATGCTGGCCAGGTCCTCGGCCGGGAGCAGCGTGGGCGTGCCGCCGCCAAAGAACACCGTGCTGAGGGAGCGGTCCGGCAGGGCGGATTCCTTCAGGACGCGGGCAGCGAATTCCACCTCGGCGATCGCGGTGGCGGCGTAGGCGTCCTGGGACGCCCCGCCGCCCAGCTCGGTGGCGGTGTAGGTGTTGAAGTCGCAGTACCCGCAGCGGACCGCGCAGAAGGGGATGTGCACGTACAGCCCGAAGGCGCGCTGGTCTGCGCCCTGGCGCGCCTGGGCGGGCAGGAGCCCGTCCGGCGGCGCAGGGTCGCCGAGGGGAAGAACGCTAGGCATGGGCCCGGCCTGCCGGCACTGCAGCAACTGTCATGACGAGCACCGTTACTTCTTGGCCTTGTCCTTGGACTCGTCCGTGGTGAGGGCTGCGATGAAGGCTTCCTGCGGGACCTCGACGCGGCCCACCATCTTCATGCGCTTCTTGCCTTCCTTCTGCTTTTCCAGCAGCTTGCGCTTTCGGGTGATGTCACCGCCGTAGCACTTGGCGAGGACGTCCTTGCGGATGGCGCGGATGCTTTCGCGGGCGATGATCCTGGAGCCGATGGCGGCCTGGATGGGCACCTCGAACTGCTGGCGCGGGATGAGTTCGCGCAGCTTGCCGGTCATCATCACACCGTAGGCGTAGGCCTTGTCACGGTGGGTGATGGCGGAGAAGGCATCGACCTGTTCGCCCTGGAGCATGATGTCCACCTTGACCAGGTCGGCTACCTGCTCGCCGTCGGCCTTCCAGTCGAGTGATCCGTAGCCGCGGGTCTTGGACTTGAGGATGTCGAAGAAATCGAAGACGATTTCGGCCAGCGGCAGGCGGTACCGGATTTCCACCCGGTCCTCGGAGAGGTAGTCCATGCCGCCCATGACGCCGCGGCGGCTCTGGCACAGCTCCATAATGGCGCCGACAAACTCGTTCGGCGCAAGGATCGTGGCGGATACCATCGGCTCGCGGACCTCGGCGATCTTGCCGGTGGGGTATTCGCTGGGGTTCGTGACGTGGACGATCTTCTTGTCCTCCAGCGTCACTTCGTATTCGACGTTGGGGGCGGTGGAAATCAGGTCCAGGTTGTATTCGCGCTCAAGCCGCTCGCGGGTGATTTCCAGGTGCAGCAGACCCAGGAAACCCACACGGAAGCCGAATCCCAGAGCCGCGGACGTTTCGGGCTCGTAGACCAGCGCGGCGTCGTTGAGCATCAGTTTCTCCAGCGCATCGCGGAGCACCGGGTAATCCGTGCCATCCAGCGGGTACAGGCCGGAGAAGACCATCGGCTTGGCATCCGCATAGCCGGGGAGCGAGTCCGTGGCCGGCTTGGCAAGGTTGGTGACGGTGTCGCCCACCTTGGACAGGCGGACGTCCTTCACTCCGGTGATGAGGTAGCCGACCTCGCCGACGCCGAGGCCCTTGGAGGGCGTGGGCTCCGGGGAGCTCACGCCGATCTCGAGGAGTTCGTGGGTGGCGCGGGTGGACATCATCTGGATGCGTTCGCGCGGGTGCAGCATGCCGTCCACCACGCGGACGTACGTGACCACACCGCGGTAGGTGTCGTAGACCGAGTCGAAGATCATGGCGCGGGCCGGGGCGTTGGGGTCTCCCACGGGGGCCGGCAGGTCGCGGACGATCTTGTCCAGCAGGACCTCGACGCCCATGCCGGTCTTGCCGGAGACGCGGAGCACGTCCTCGGGGTCGCCGCCGATCAGGCTGGCGAGTTCCGCCGCGTACTTTTCGGGCTGGGCTGCCGGGAGGTCGATCTTGTTCAGGACCGGGATGATCGTGAGGTTGTTTTCCATCGCCAGGTAGAGGTTGGCGAGGGTCTGGGCCTCGATGCCCTGGGCTGCGTCCACCAGCAGGATCGCGCCTTCGCAAGCTGCGAGCGAGCGGGAGACCTCGTAGGTGAAGTCCACGTGGCCGGGGGTGTCGATCATGTTCAGCGCGTAGCTGGTGCCCTCGAGTTCCCAGGGCATGCGGACGGCCTGGGACTTGATGGTGATGCCGCGTTCGCGCTCAATGTCCATGCGGTCCAGGTACTGGGCCTTCATGTCACGGGACTGGACGACGCCGGTGAACTGAAGCATCCGGTCCGCCAGCGTGGATTTACCGTGGTCAATGTGCGCAATGATACAGAAGTTCCGGATGAGGGCCGGATCTGTTGCGGCGGGCACCGGGGCGGTGCGGGCCATGGGAGACACGCAGGGTCCTTACTGTTGGCATTACTGTCGGCTGGTCCACGGATCGGCGCGAATGCTGGTGGTGCCATCCCGCGACGTGGGGCATTTCTCGTTCCTATAGTCTCCCACGTCCGGACCCGTGGCACTGCATTCCTGCTTCCGGTTGCGGAGGCGCCCCTTCCCCGTTCTCCGCGCAGGCGTTGCCGGTATGGTTTTTCCATGGCTTGGAACTTACGCTCGATCGGCAACGCGCTCCGCGACACTCTGCGCTTCCTGGACAAACTCGGCGGCTCCGCACCGGCGCGGACCCGCGGGCCGGCTGCAAAACCGGCCCGGAAACCAGCGGCGAAGCCACGCCCGGGCACGTCCCGGCCCGGCTCAGCGACGCACGCCACAGGCGGCGCTCCGGCAGCCGGACTCACCGGGACGTATCCCGGCGACTTCCAGGGCCGGGCGGCCGTCCGCTACGCTCCCGCGCCGAACGGCCTACCCGAGCCCGGCGAAATCGTGTGGACCTGGGTGCCCTACGAAGAGGACTATTCCCGGGGCAAGGACCGTCCGGTTCTGCTCGTGGGCACCAGCGGCCGGTATCTGCTGGGCCTGATGCTGACCAGCAAGGACCACGACGGCGACTCCCGCCGGATGGATGACTACGTGGACATCGGTACTGGTACCTGGGACCGCCAGGGGCGCCCCAGCGAAGCGAAGCTGGACCGCGTGCTGCAGATCAATGCCAAGGACATCCGGCGTGAAGGGGCGATTTTGGACGCGCGCCGCTTCAAGGTTGTCGCGTCGGCCCTGCGGGAGCGCCACGGCTGGACCTGATCCGCTGGGCCGGGAAAGGCGAGTGGACCTGGCAGCGGCTCGCCGCGGGTCGCCCCCGTAATCGTCCCTGCAGCGTCATCTCTGCTATTATTTACAGCTGTGTGTCCGTGCAGGTCGACGGCCACAGATGGTTGGTCGCCATAGGTATCCCCACGCCGCTCAGTCAATGGCCAATCTGAAAGCCCTCTAGACCATTTTCCGCATTGAAAAAGAGAGTTCACACGTGGCTAATATCAAGTCCCAGAAGAAGCGCATCCTGACCAACGAAAAGGCTCGCCTGCGCAACAACGCAGTCAAGTCCGAGCTGAAGACGGCCATCCGCGCCGTCAACACCGCCGTTGAGTCCACCGACAAGGATGCTGCCGCTGCCGCACTGGTTGCCGCCGGCCGCAAGCTGGACAAGGCTGTCAGCAAGGGTGTTCTTCACAAGAACAACGCTGCAAACCGCAAGTCCGCGATCTCCAAGAAGGTCAACGCACTCTAAGGTTTCCAGTTCACTTGAACTGATGATTGTGGCCGGCACCCCCTGGGTGCCGGCCACATCCAGTTAAGCCCCAGGTCGCATCCTCATCCGAACACGCCGCAGCGGGCCGCAGCCGTTCTCCAACCGCAGGCGCCGCATGGGCCCTCCCCGGTATGCCCGCAAGCACTGCCGGTGGTCGGCACCCGTGAGTCAGGAGCTCCGGACCGACGTGGCAATCACGGTCACGGCATGTTCCACGGCGTAGACAGGATCCCGGGACAGGCCCTTGACCTGGGCGTCCGCCTCGGCGGTGACCTGGATGGAGCGCACCAGCCCCTCGGGCGTCCAGCGCCGGACCTCCCGCTGGGCCTGTTCGACGAGCCAGGGCTGCATCCCCAGCTGCTTGGCTATCTGCGAGGACGAGCCCTGCGCGCCGGCCACCTTAGCCAGGGAGCGCAACTTGGACGCCAGGGCCGCAACGATCGGCACCGGGTCAGCGCCGGTGGCAAGGGCGTGGCGAAGTGTGGAAAGGGCCAGCGGGCCGTTRCCGGCCATCGCGGCGTCGGCGACCTTGAACGCCGTCGCCTCGACCCGGCCGCCGTAGTACTTGTCCACCATTGCGACGTCCACGCCGGTCGTTGCGTCCGCGATCAACTGGCTGCAGGCGGCGGCGAGTTCCGCAAGCTGGGCGCCGACCGCGTTGACGAGGGCGTGCACGGCGTCGGGGTCGATACGCCGGGAGGCCGCCTTGAACTCCGAAGTGACGAAAGCGATCTTCTCGGCGTCCTTTTTCAGCGGCTGGCAGTCGACGACGGGCCAGCCCGCGGCCTTGATGGCGTCCAGCAGCTTCTTACCGCGGACTCCCCCGCCATGGCGGAGCACCAGCACGGCGTCCGGTTCCGGTTCCGCCACATACTTCAGGGCGTCGGCGAGGAAGGCATCGTTCATCGCCTCGACGCCCTCGACCTCGATGAGTTTCCGTTCACCGAACAGTGACGGGCTGACGTTCATGGCCAGCGACCCCGCCGCGTAGCTGCCGGCATTAAGCTGCGTCACTTCGACGTCGGGCGACACCGCGCGGACCTGCGCGCGGATACGGTCCATCGCACGGGCGCCCAGGTAGTCCTCCGGACCGCCCACCAGGACAACTGCTGCCGGCGTCACGTCCCGCCAGGTGGCGGTGTTTGACGCCGAGGTCCTGGGCCGTTGGGTCTGGGCAGCAGCCACTCGTGATTCCTCCCGGAAGTTGGTTTGCGGACTCTAAGCGTCCCACGCCCGGACCGGTGCTCCAAGCCGCGTCTTGAGGCGTGCCGGACGGCTGGCAGCCTGGCCGCATGCGACCGGTGTTCAAGGACGGCAACAACCCCTGTGTGTGCCGCCAGGACGGCCCGAACAGCCGCACCTGGGTGCAGGGCCAGCCACGTCGCTGCCAGCGCTGTCGCCGAAAGGATGCCCATGGTGGCGGCGCCGAAGGCCCCTTCGGGCCAGGGCAGCGCTGCGCCCGGGAGTGCGGCGAAGAAGCGGGCTATCCCCGCCACTGCGCCGGCGAAGAGAGCAGCTGCGGCCATCAACAGCCCCGCTGCGGCAGGGACTGCAGGCAGGAGCACCACCGCCGCCGTGCCAAGGAGCGTCGCTGGCGGCACGAGGGCCGCAGCGGCCACGTTCGCCGGCAAGGAGTACGCGCCGAACTGCGGTTGCAACAAGACGATCGCCGGCCCGCAGAAGAGCTGGGCGGCCAGGGGTACGGCAACGCCTGCCGCCACCCAGCGCGGCACCCAGGGCGGCACCCAATCCATGACCTGGCGTCCCGTGACCACGATTCCCAGGGTGGCCAGGACCGAGAGCAGGAATCCGAAGCTTGTGGCAAGGACCGGCTGCGCCAAGAGGAGCCCGATGACGGCAACGCACAGCAGGCTGAGTCCCCGTCCTGCCCGGCCAAGGGCCACAGATACAAGGCCGATAATGCCCATGATCGAGGCCCGCAGAACGCTTGGATCCGGTCCCACCATGAGGACGAAAAGAGCAAGCCCCACGAGACTGGCGGCGGCTGCTGCCGGCCGAGGAAGACGCAGCGTGCGCGCAGTGAGCAGCAGGGCTCCAAGGATCAAGCTGCAGTTCGCGCCGCTGACGGCGGTCAGGTGCGTCATCCCGACCGTCTTCATGGCGGCTTCCAGTTCCGCGTCCAGGGCGCTGGTATCGCCGGTGACCATCCCGGGTAGCAGCCCGCTGGCGTCGCCACCGAATCGTGTCGATGCGGCGGTGAAGGCTTGGCGCAGTTCACCGGGCCCCTGCTGCCACGGCTGGGGTTCCCGCAACACCGCCGGAGCGGACGAAGCTGAAAGGATTCCCGCATCCGGCTCGCCTGGCTCGGCCGGTCGCAGCTTCCCCGTGACACGCAGTCGCTGGCCCGGAACAGCCTGCCCCCACGCCGCTCCACCCATGACGACGAGCCGGGCGTCACCGGCGACACTGTGGCCGCCATAGGTCATCACCTTCAACGTTACGGGAACTGCCCAGCGGTCCGCCGCGCCGCCGGCTCCGGGAATCCTGAGCCGCCGCGGGGCCCCGGCAATCTCAAGCTCGGCGACCACGGCCGCGCGGGCGGCCACTGCCTCCGCAATTGCGCCGTCATGTCGTCGGGCCGCGTCTACCGCTGCGTGAGAACCCGCCGCGACGGAGAGCAGCAGCGCCACGGCCAGGGTGGCACGAAGGCTGCGTGGGGCAGCCGGTCGGGGACGGCGGCCCCGTCCGGCTCCGTCAGTCCCAATCCAGCCGGACCTCTTCCAGCCGAACCCGATCCAGTCAAACCCGGTCCAGTCAAACCCTCCTCTGGCCCGCCCGGGCAGGAACAGCAGGATCCCCGCGGCCGCCGCCAGGGTCGCGCAGAGAGCGGCCAGCCCGGCCGGGGGCAGCCAGTTTCCGGCAACGGCAGTCCCCCAGACGAGCAGGGCCGGCAACACCAGCCGAAGGTCCGTCCGCCGACTGCGTTCCGCCCCACGCCGGCGCAGGGCCGTGCCGCGCGCCGCCCCGGACAGGAGGCGGGCGGAGATGTGTCCCGCAATAGGCCCGCTGAGGCTCGATGAGAACGGTAGCCGCTGCGCACGGTGGCCCGGCGGCGAAGCACCTCCCCGCCGCGCCCCGCGGTTTTCCGGCGCAGGCTCGTCGGCTCCGCGGCCCGGGCCGGCGCAATCCGTGCGTCCGGAATCCGGCGCCGGGGAATGGACCGCTGCGTCGACATACCGCTGCCAGCGGCTCCTCCGGCCCGCTTCAGGACCGGTCGCGCGGGTTTGCCCCATGTCTCGCTGTGCCATGTCGGCGCCGCGCGGGGCCATGTCAGCGGCTTGCGGATTCATCCCACTGGCTTGCGGGGCCATCTCAGATACCCACCAACGGAAGTAGGGCCGCCAGCAGCTTCGGACCGATCCCGTCAACAGCGTCGAGCTCCTGAACAGCCTTGAACCGACCGTGCTGCTGGCGCCAGTCCACGATGCGCTGCGCCAAGACCGGACCGACGCGCGGGAGTGTCCCTAGCTCCTCGACGCCGGCGGTGTTCAGGTTGACCTTGCCGCCGCCACTGCCTGACCTTGTGCCGCCCGTGGCGGAACCCGCCACAGGCCCGCCGCCGTCTGTGGGCGCCTCGGCTTGGTCGGGTTCCCCGCGGACCGGCACCTGGACTTTCTGCCCGTCCTCCAGCACGGCTGCGAGGTTGAGCCGGTCCGGATCCCCGATCTCCGTGGCCCCGCCAGCCGCAGCAATCGCTTCGTGCAGCCGGCTGCCCGCGGGCAACTGCACCACGCCCGGCCGGGCGACGGCGCCGGCGACATGCACAATGATGCTTCCGGGTGCAGCGCTGGCCTCTTTTCCCGGTGGCGCGTCTCCCAGTGGCGCGAGGGTAGCCTCCGCTGCCGGGGCGGACGCCTCTTCCGCGGCAGGGGCGGCCTCGCTGAGCGCGACCACCTGGGCACCGCCAGTGCCGGCCTGCCACCAGAAGCAGGCGCCCAGCACCGCGGAAAGGATGCCCACCAGCGCCGCCGCACGCACTCCGGTCCGCGCCCGCAACCGCGCCGATACCGGCCGCCTTTCTGACCGCCGGTTCCCCGGCAGCGCCCCCGAATGGGTTCCGGCATCGCGCGCGCTACGGCGGCTGGCAGCACCGGCGGAAGGGGCGGACCGGGACCGGTCGGGCAGGCCGAACGCCGACACTTCCAACAGCCCAGAGGCGGGCCCCGCCGCCCCGGCGTCTCCTGTATCCGTTTGTCCATGATCTGCTGCGCCCCCGAGCGTCACCGCCAGGCGTTCCCGGGCAACCCGAATTCCCGTGGCGGACTCAGCTTCGGGGCTCCGGCGTGACATGGAATCGACACTAGGCAACCCGCAGCCACACTGGCATCAGGGATCAGGCGTATGTGGAAACACCTGCGTAGTACCAGTATTCCGATGGCATCGGGCAAGTATTCCCTACGCTGGTGCCCACCCGGACCCGGTGGTAACGTCTGGATCCTCATTCGAGAAGACTTTTGCCGGCTGGGGGCAACCCTGATCGTCTGGATGTGTCAGCCAGGCGTCGAAAGCTGGTGTGCGATGGAAAGGTTGTTTTGGCCGGCAGCGGTCGTGGCCCTTAGTGGTGCCATGCTGCCGGCCCCGCCCGCAGTGGCAGACACAATTCAGGCCACCTCAACCCAGGTGGTCAACTTCTCACTCGACAGCAGTTTCTGTCCCCAGCACGGCCTCTACGGCATAGCGCATGTGACCGTTGACGGCACGGCAGGCATGAAGGCCGACCAGAACTTCATCTGGACCACCCAGACGGCCGCCACCTCTATCCACTCGGTTCCGCCGCAGGGCGCCGTCGCCAATGTCACCGTGGTCTACCACTGCAACGTCCAGGTGCTGTGGTGGGTGGAGCCAGGCGCAGCCCGGAAGGTGAGCGCCTCGCTGTGGGTCAACGGTTCGGGCCAGCAACCGAGCTACACCATCGGACCGAATCGGCCAGCCCCCACCCCGACGGCCGCGCCGGAACCAACGACCATTCCGGTTCCCTTGCCGGCCCCAGAACCAACGACCATTCCGGCTCCCGCACCAACAACCATCCGGGCCCCGGCGCCAACGACCATCCCGGCTCCGGCACCAACGGCTATTCCGGCTCCCGCACCAGCTACCGTCCAGGCTCCGGCACCAACAACCGTTCCAGCCCCTGCGCCAACGAACATCCCGGCTCCCCCGCCAACAACCGTCCCGGCTCCCCCGCCAACAACCGTCCAGGCTCCGCCACCAACAACCGTTCCAGCCCCTGCGCCAACAACCGTTCCGGCTCCCCCGCAAACGACCGCTCCAGTTCCAGGACCGACGCCTGCACCAACGTCAGCACCGACGTCTGCACCGGCCTCCGCGCCAGCGACCCCGCTGGTTCCAGGACTTACGATCACACCTACGCCGTGAGGCGAAGCGCCCGGCCGCCGCTTTACTTCTGGTAGGTGATGTAGGCCTCGTACTGCACCCGCCATTTGTCCGCAGCCTTGGGATCAGGCACGGTGGTGGTGAGGAACTGGACGCTAGTCACCTGGCCTTTGAGGTATTTGAGCCACTTCGTCACCTCTTCCGAAACGTCGCGGTCGAACTGGACTACGTGGTGCACCTGCATCGCCATGGCGGCCTCCGGTACGTTGGGTTTGGTGCAGTGACTGTACCCCCAACGCCCTCTCGCGGCCATAGCCCGGATAACCCAGAACCCAGAGCCCCCAGAGTCCCCAGCCCACAGCCCTCAGCCCGGACGGGTCTCATCCAGACTCGAACCGTCCGAAGGTGAGCTTGCAGAAATGGCGCTGCCGGGCGTACTGCCCTCACCCACAATCACCGCCAGCACACCCAGCCCGGCGTGGGCAGCCAGGACGGCCGGAAGGGCACTGATCTGGGCCGGCGGACAGGCGGGCAACGCTACCGCCAGGCGCCGGGCGAGCTCTTGGGCCTCGGACTCATTGCCGAAATGGTGCACGGCCAGCCTCGCCTGCCCGGCAGGACGCGTGGAGGCATCGGCGGCAACGATTTCCTCGAGCCGTGCGATCGCCTTCGCCGCGGACCGGACCTTTTCCAGCGGGATGATCCGGCCGTCGTCGACCGCCAGGATGGGCTTGATGGAGAACATCGTCCCCAAGAGCGAGGCCGCGGCCCCCACTCGGCCGCCCCGGCGCAACTGCTCCAGGCTCGGAACATAGAAGTAGACTTTGGTGCGATCCAGCCGGTCCTGCGCGAAGGCCAACACGTCGGCCGCGTTCCTGCCATCGGCCGCCGCGACGACAGCGCCCTGCACGCCCATCCCCTGGGCCATGCCAACTGTCCGGGAGTCGAGGACTTCTACCGGAATGCCGACCCGTTGGGCTGCAAGGCGGGCGGCGTCGGCAGTCCCGGACAGCTCGGCGGAAATATGGATCGAGACCACAGACTGGAAGCCACGTTCGCGGGCCTCCCGGTACGCGTGCTCAAACTGCCCTGGTGAAGGGCGGGAGGTCTTGACGGGCTTGCCGCTGGCCAGGGCAACGGCAATCGTCTCCGTGATGTCGTCTTCGCCCTCGCCGTAGATTTCGGCGCCGACCATGACGGGCATCGGAACCACCGTGAGCCTGCCGTCAGCGGCGAAAGCACGGATCCAGTCGGCGGGCAGCGCGGCGGCAGAGTCCGTAACCACGGCGACCTGCACGACGGCGGCCGGAGCCGCTTCGGGGACGGCGCCGCCCCGGCCCTGCCGAAGGCGTATCAGCCGCTCGCGCAGCCATGGCCAGCCTGACGGCTCGCGGTCTGGCACGAGGGACCTCCTGCTGCTCTGGGGACGCATGGACTTTCTCCGGCCAGGGCAATCCGTGCCGGTCACCTTAGCGACACTGGCCGCCGGCTACAGCCGGCGGCCCGTGTCAGTGCAGTGCCAGGCCAGTGTCAGGCCATCCCGCCCGGCTAGGCCGGGACGATGTTGACCAGTTTAGGCGCCCGCACGATCACCGTGCGGAGGGCGCGGCCGTCGAGGGCCCGCTGGACGTTTTCCGAGGCCAGCGCCAGTTCGCGCAGGTCCGCTTCGGAGATGTCCGGGGACACCTCCAGGCGGTCCCGCACCTTGCCCTGGACCTGGACGACGGCGGTGACCGTGTCCTCCACGAGCAAAGCGTCGTCGTGCGTGGGCCAGCCGGCGTTTGCGACCGACGCCGGGTGTCCCAGGACATTCCACAGGTCCTCGGCGGTGTACGGCGCGAACAGGCTCAGGATGACCGCAACGGCTTCCACGGCTTCACGGACCGCAGGGTCCGCGCCGCCGGCCCCCGTGGCTGCGTCAATGGTTTTGCGGGTCGCGTTGACCAGTTCCATCAGCTTTGCCACCACCACGTTGAACTTGTTGTGGTCAAGCAGGGTCTGCGCATCGGCGATCGTGCGGTGGGTGATGGTGCGCAGGGCACGGTCACCGGTGGAGAAGTCGACGCCGGGCGCGCTCGTTACGTCCTGGCCGAGCCGCCAGGCACGGGCCAGGAACTTCGCGGAGCCCGACGGCGATACGTCCGCCCAGTCGACGTCGTCCTCCGGCGGGGAGGCGAAGATCATGGTCAGGCGCACGGCGTCCACGCCGAACTTGTCCAGCTGCTCGCCAAGGTCGACGCCGTTGCCCAGGGACTTGCTCATGGCCTTGCCGCCGTTGAGCACTTGGCCCTGGTTCAGCAGCGCCCGGAACGGCTCGTCAGCATCGATCATGCCGAGGTCGTGGATGACCTTGGTGAAGAACCGCGCGTACAGCAGGTGCAGGATGGCGTGCTCGACGCCGCCGACGTACTGGCCCACCGGCATCCAGTCGTTGATCTTGGCCGGATCAAACGGGCCCTCGGTGTACTGCGGGGACACGAAGCGCAGGAAGTACCAGGACGAGTCCACGAAGGTGTCCATGGTGTCCGTGTCGCGCTTGGCCGGGCCGTGGCAGGAGGGGCACTCCACGTTGACCCAGTCCTCGACGGCGGCCAGCGGGGACGTGCCCTTCGGGGACAGGTCTTCGCCACGCAGGTCTGCCGGCAGGGTCACAGGCAGCTGATCGTCCGGGACCGGGACTTCGCCGCAGGCCGGGCAGTGGATGATGGGGATCGGGGTGCCCCAGAACCGCTGCCGGCTGAGCAGCCAGTCACGCAGGCGGAAGTTCACGAACTTCTCGCCTGTGCCCAGCTCGCGCAGGATCTCGATGGCGGCCGGGATGGCCTCGGCCTTGGGCAGCCCGTCGAGGCCGCCGGAGTTGATCAGCGTTCCCTCGCCGGAGGTCGCGATGCCCGTGGTTGCGGGATCTTCCTCGCCGGTGTCCAGCACAGCCCGGACGGGCAGGTCAAAGGTCCGGGCGAAGTCGAGGTCGCGCTGGTCATGGGCCGGCACAGCCATGATGGCGCCGGTGCCGTAGTCGGCCAGGACGTAGTCGGCGGCCCAGACGGGCAGCTTCTCGCCGTTGAGCGGGTTGGTCGCGTAGCGCCCGGTGAAGACGCCGGTCTTCTCGCGCTCGGTGGACTGGCGCTCGATCTCCGACAGTGCCTTGACCTGTTCGCGGTAGGCGTCCAGGGCGGGGGCGTGCTCGTCGGTGACCAGTTCGACGGCGAGAGGCGCGTCGGCGGCGACGACGAAGAACGTGGCGCCGTAGAGGGTGTCCGGGCGGGTCGTGAAGACGGTGACGTCCTTGGCGGCCTTGCCGCCGTCGGCCTCGATCACGAAGTTGACGTGGGCGCCCTCGGAGCGGCCGATCCAGTTCTTCTGCATGGCGAGGACGCGCTCGGGCCAGTGCCCGCGCAATTCGTCCATGTCATCGAGCAGTCGGTCCGCGTAGTCGGTGATCTTGAAGTACCACTGGTTCAAGGACTTCTTGGTGACGGGGGTGCCACACCGCTCACAGGCGCCATTGACTACCTGCTCGTTGGCCAGCACGGTCTGGTCCTTGGGGCACCAGTTGACCGGCGAATTCTTGCGGTACGCCAGTCCGCGGTCGTAGAACCGCGTGAACAGCCACTGGGTCCAGCGGTAGTACTCCGGGTCGGAGGTGTGCAGCCGGCGGGACCAGTCCGCCGAGATGGCGTAGCGCTTGAACGACGCCGCCTGGGTGTCAATGTTGGCGTACGTCCACTCGCTGGGGTGCGCGTTGCGCTTGATCGCGGCGTTCTCCGCCGGGAGGCCGAAGGAGTCCCAGCCAATCGGGTGCAGCACGTCGTAGCCCTGCTGGCGCAGGTAGCGGGCCACGACGTCGCCCATCGCGAACGCCTCGGCGTGGCCCATGTGAAGGTCACCGGACGGATACGGGAACATGTCCAGCACGTAGCGGCGTTCCTTGGAACCGTCGTCGAGCGGCGTGAAGACCTTCAGGTCTTCCCAGACCTGCGGCCATTTGGCTTCCATCGCCGCGAAGCTGTAGGCACCTTCCTCGGGCCCCTCCGCCGCGGCTGCCGGCGATCCGGTCTGTGTTTCCGGCTGAACGCTCACTGCTGGCCTCTTCTGTTCTATGCGGCCTGTTATCCCAAGCCTGTCTACCTTCAGGCCTGCCTGCCGCCAGGCCTGTTCACCTTCAAGTCTGCACTGTCGCGGCCGGCTGCCCGGCCCTGACTCCATGCTGTCTGTACGTCGCACTCATGCTGTAACAACCTGCTTTGCGGTTCGGAATATACCCCGGACACACAAAAGCCCCTCGACATGGAGGGGCCGCCGCTCGGCAATCCGAGTCTCTTCGGGATCGAGGTCTCGTCGGGATGCCGGGCGGCTAGCTAAGAAGAAGCACTGCGCGCATAGGACCACTTTAGCCCCTTGGGCTGGCTCGTGCGGAACCGCGGGCCCGGCGCCGCCCGGGAGCCACCACGGAACCGGCCTCCCGGCACCCTTCGCAGACAACTGTGCCCAAAATTGTTACAAATGACATACCTATGGATTAGCAGTACTTACTGCCAGTCTCAGAATGTCGTGGGCGCGTAGTCAAAACGGAAATTCAAGTATCCATCCGCGGAAAAGCAAGTAATTAATTCACCGGCACTTGGGTGAATTAATGCAGGGCGGCGACCAGTTCCAAGAAGTTCTCTCCAGAAGCGCATTATGCGACCCAAAGCTGGGAGAAACCCGTGAAAACACGCGGCCGTGACCCGTAATTTTCAACCTTGCCAAACGATTCCGATGGGGACACTATTCGATAAAGGTCAGCAATCGGGATCTCTTGGGGGGATTCGCAAATGGTCTCGGGTTGAGGAGCCTGTCATGTATCACTTGCGCAATTTTTCCGTGCAACCGCCGGACACCCCCGCTGGCCGCCGTCGCGCCGCCAGCGCCCGGAAACAGGTCTAGCCATGTTCGGATGGATTACCCGTTTCAGTATGCAGTTCCGCATCCTGGTTCTCGCCATGGCCGCCGGCCTCATTACCTTCGGGGTAGTGAACGTTCCAAACGTCGCCATCGACAGCATGCCGGAGTTTGCCCCCGCGCACGTCGAGATCCAGACCGAGGCCTTGGGCCTGTCAGCTGCCGAAGTCGAGCAGCTCATCACCGCACCGATGGAAGCCGACCTGTTAAATGGGGTGGCGTGGCTCGATGAAATCCGGTCAAAGTCCGTTCCGGGCCTGTCTTCAATCGAATTGGTATTCGAGCCCGGTACCGATCTTCTGCGCGCGCGCCAGCTCGTCGCAGAACGCATGACCCAGGCCCACGCACTGCCGAACGTCTCGGCACCGCCCTTGATCATGCAGCCGATGTCCTCCACCAGCCGTGTCCTTATGGTCCGGATGAACTCCCAGCAGCTTTCCGGGATCGAAATGTCGGTCCTGGCCCGGTGGAAGATCAAGCCGCGGCTGATCGGCATTCCGGGGGTCGCCAACGTTTCCATTTGGGGACAGCGCGAACAGCAGCTCCAGGTCGAGGTGACCCCGACGCAGCTCCGGGACAAGGGCATCACCCTCGAACAGGTCATCAAGACCACGGGCAACGCCGTCTGGGTGTCTCCGCTGAGCTTCCTTGAGGCGTCAACCCCCGGCACGGGCGGATTCGTCGAGTCGCCGAGCCAACGTCTGGGCATCCAGCACGTCTTGCCCATCAGAACGCCGGCGGACCTGTCCAAGGTCAGCGTCGAGGACGCCCCATCCCCCATGCTCCTCGGTGACATTGCCCAGGTGAAAGAGGACCACCAGCCACTGATCGGCGACGCCGTTGTCGGCCAGGACGCAGGCCTGCTGCTGGTCGTGGAGAAGTTCCCCGGAACCAGCACGATGCAGGTCACCAAGGACATCGAAGCTGCCCTGAACGACCTGCAGCCCGGGCTCTCCGGAATCCAGATGGACACGTCCGTCTTCCGGCCCGCCTCGTTCCTGCAAGATACCGTGGACGGACTCGGCGTGGCGCTGCTGGTCAGCCTCCTGATCGCCGTCCTGCTCTTCTGGCTCCTCTTCCGTTCCTGGCGCGTGGCCGTGATCGCCCTCGTGGCCATCACCACAACCGTCATGGCCGCGGGAGTGGTTCTGTACCTGTTTGACTCCACACTGAACATCTCGGTTCTCGCCGGCATCATTCTGGGCGTCTCCGTGATTGTGGGAGACATCGTGGAGGATGTCCAGGCCCAGCGGCGCCGTACACTGCGGACCACCGCAACCGAGACTGAAGCCACGATCAGGTTCCGGATGGTCCAACTGGTCCGCGGCGTCCGCACGCCGCTGTTCCACGGTTCCCTCGTCATGGTTCTCGCGCTGGTTCCGACGCTGTTCGTCACAGGGGTCGGCGGTGCGTTCTTCCAGCCCCTGTTCTGGTCGATGGCGCTGGCGCTGGCCGTGTCCATGGTGGTGGGTTTGTCCCTGACGCCGGTCCTTGCGTATCTCCTGCTTCCCGGCGAGAGCGCCCCGCGGGCCGAATCGTCCGCGGTTCTCCGGGCGCGGTCGTACTACGACCGGGCCCTCGAGGGCGCACGTTCCCGCACCGCGCTCGGCGTCGTCGCA
Source organism: Arthrobacter sp. 2MCAF15 (assembly GCF_052115605.1). Classification (NCBI taxonomy): domain Bacteria; kingdom Bacillati; phylum Actinomycetota; class Actinomycetes; order Micrococcales; family Micrococcaceae; genus Arthrobacter; species Arthrobacter sp. 2MCAF15. The sequence goes on from NZ_JBFRGZ010000006.1 coordinate 119,468, forward strand.
GTCGCCGTCGTCGGCCTGCTGGGACTCGCCGCCGCATCACAACTGATCGGAAACCGGGCGGTCGTTCCGACGATCCCGGACCGAACGCTTCTGGTGCAGTGGGACTCGATGGCCGGCACGTCCAACGATGAGGTCCGCCGCGTGGCGTCGAAGGCGTCCGATGAGCTGCGGACCCTGTCAGGAGTGTCGGGAGTCGGCGGGCACATCGGCCGCGCCATCTCCTCTGACCAGGTGGTCGGGAACAGCTCTGCCGAACTCTGGGTATCCATTACGCCGGATGCCAACTTCAGCGAAACGGAGCAGGCTGTCCGCGACGTCGTCCAGGGCTACCCGGGCATCGCCCACAACGTGGTGAACTACTCCCAGCAAAAGATCGGCCAACAGCGCAGCACCATGGATCCGGGCTTCGCCGTCCGCGTGTTCGGGACCGATATGCCGGTCCTGCGCGAGAAGGCCGAAGAGGTCCGCAAGGCCATTGAAAAGGTCGACGGCGTGAAGAACCCGACGATCAACGCCAGCGCCATGACGCCAGTCGTCGAAGTGGAGGTCAACCTTGAGCTGGCGCAAAAGTTCGGCATCAAACCTGGCGACGCCCGCCGCGCCGCTGCGGCACTCATGCAAGGCATTGTCGTTGGCAACCTCTTCGAACAGCAGAAGGTCTTCGAAGTCGTGGTGCGCGGCGCGGTTGATGTCAGGGATGACCTGACCAGCATCCGTGAACTCCTGCTCGACACGCCAAGCGGCGGCCAGGTCCAGCTGGGCCAGATTGCCGATGTCCGGCTCGTTCCCAATGAGGTGGTGATCATGCACGATGACACCTCGCGCCGGATCGATGTCGTGGCCGACGTCAGCGGACGGCCGCTGGCCGATATCCAGCGCGATATCACCGCGGCGATCGGGCAGATCCAGTTCCCGCTGGAATACCACGCCGAAATCCCCACGAAGTACAGTGAACAACTGGCCGGGGACGCCCTGGTTCTCTGGATCGGCGCGGCCGCCCTCATAGCGATCCTGCTCCTTCTCCAGACAGCCGTGCGGAGCTGGCGGCTGGCGCTTGCCGTCTTCCTTTCCCTGCCGGCCGCGCTGGCCGGAGCTGCAATAGCAGCGTGGATCGCAGGGGGCGCCGTCAGCGTGCTGGCGCTCACGGCGTTTGCCGCTGTGCTGGCCGTCGCTGCCCGCAACGCGGCGCTGCTCTCGGCCCGGACGGATGACCTGTGGCGGGCAGCCCCGCACGAACCCCGCGACACGGTCGTCATGCAGGCAGCGCGGGACCGGGTGTCGCCCATCCTGAAGGCCGCCCTGATCACGGTGGCGATCCTGATCCCGCCGGGGCTCTTTGGCGGCGCCGTGGGCGCGGCTCTCCTGGGCCCGATGGCCCTGATCATCATGTGCGGACTCATCACTACAACTCTCATCGGGATCTTCGTGCTCCCCCTGCTCGCACTCTGGTTCGGGCCCCGGTCCGCCCCTGAAGAGTGGGCAGAAGTCTACGAGGCCGAGCATCCCGTCCAGCCCGTTACGCAGGAAAAGGTGGAAGCAAAATGACCAGCCAACAGCCCCTGCGGCGCCTGCCCCTGGCGGCCGCTGTATGCGCAGCAATTCTGTTCGCGGTGCCGGCATGCGCCCAGACGACGGCGGCAGCCCCCGCCGCCGTCGCGGCCAACGAACCCGCCAAGGTGGAAAAGAACGCCGCGACGGGCATCGCAAAACTGACCCTGACCGAAAAGGGGATCGAGCGCCTCGACCTGCAAACCGAGACCGTCAAGGCCGGTACGGGGAAGGACGTCCTCGTGCCTTACGCAGCTCTGCTCTATGACGCCAGCGGAAAGACCTGGGTTTACACCAACCCGGCCCCGCGGGTCTACCAGCGGGCGCCTGTCACGGTGGCCAAGGTGGAGTCCGGGGTGGTTACCGCCTCGACCGGCCCCGCGGTGGGCACCGTGATCGTGACTGTCGGCGCGGCGGAACTCTTCGGCGCTGAATTCGATACGGCACATTGACATGCGCCGGATTGTCGCTGCAAGTCTGAGGTTCCGGTCGATCATCATTGCGATGGCGGCCGCCCTCATGATCGTGGGCGGCGCGCAACTGAGCAGTGCTTCGGTGGATGTTTTCCCGGAGTTTGCACCGCCCCGTGTCGAGGTCCAGACGGCATGCCTGGGACTCACCGCCTCCGAAGTTGAGGAACTGGTGACGGTTCCGATGGAGGAGGCCTTCAACGGCATCGACGGGCTTGACCAGATGCGGTCGAAGTCGGTGTCGCAGTTGTCCGCCATCGTGATGGAATTCAAACCCGGAACCGATCTGCTCACCGCCAGGCAGCTGGTGTCGGAGCGGATGGCAACGGTCATTCCGACGCTGCCCACCTGGGCTGCGCCTCCGCTGATGCTCCAGCCGTTGTCCTCCACCAGCCGTGTCATGAAGATCGGGCTGTCCTCCGACTCCCGTTCCCTGATCGAGATGTCCATGATTTCCTACTGGAATATCAGGGCGCATCTCTTGCGGGTGCCGGGCGTCGCCAATGTGGCCATCTGGGGAGAACGGCTCCAGATGCTGCAGGTCCAGGTTGATCCCGCCAAGCTGGCAGCAAACAAGGTGACGCTGGAAAACGTCATGAATTCCACGTCCGATGCCTTGGACGCCGGCCTGCTCAAGTACTCCCCCGGCGCCCTGATCGGCACCGGAGGGGCGCTGGAAACGCCCAGCCAGAGCCTGGGCATCAGGCACGTGCAACCCATCACTTCTCCGGCGGACCTTGCCCAGGTGCCACTGGAGGAGCGCGAGGGGCTGACTCCCCTGAAGCTCGCTGACGTGGCAACCGTCGTGGAAGACCACCAGCAGTTGATCGGTGACGCGGTCATCAACGGCGGCCCCGGCCTCATGCTGATTGTCGAGAAGCTGCCATGGGGCAACACGCTCGAAGTCACGCGCGGGGTTGAGGAGGCGCTCAGGGAACTGCAGCCCGGCCTGACCGGGATCGAGGTCGACACAACCCTGTTCCGGCCTGCCTCGTTCATCGAGGAGTCCCTCGGCAACCTGAGCCTGGCCCTCCTGCTGGGCTGTTTCCTGGTGGTCCTGGTGCTCAGCGTGTTCCTGTTCCAGTGGAGGACGGCGCTGGTCAGTGTCATGGCCATCCCGTTGTCCCTGGTTGCCGCGGCCCTGGTGCTGTACTGGACCGGGGGAACGATCAACACCATGGTGCTCGCCGGGCTGGTGATCGCTGTCGGGGTCGTTGTGGATGACGCCATCATCGACGTCGAGAACATCGTCCGGCGGCTGCGGCACCACCGGGCCAGCGGCGGGACCGAGAGCACCGCCCGGGTGGTGGTCAATGCCTCCCTGGAGGTCCGCGGACCCATCGTCTACGCCACTTTGATTATCGTCGCCGCCACGGTGCCGATCTTCTTCCTGGACGGACTCACGGGCGCGTTCTTCCGGCCCCTGGCAATCTCCTACACCCTCGCCGTGATGGCGTCCATGCTGGTGGCCCTCACGGTCACACCCGCCATGGCGTACATCTTCCTGCGCAACGCCAAACTGGAGGACCGGGATCCGCCGGTGGTCCGGGTTCTCAAACGCTGGTATGGCAAGGCCCTGCGGCCCATCGTGAGGAGGCCGCTCCCCGGCTACCTCGCCGTTGCGGCGCTCGGCGTCGCCGGAATCGTGGCGGCCCCGCTCCTGGGCCAGTCGCTGCTGCCCTCATTCAAGGAACGCGACTTCCTCATGCACTGGGTCACGCAACCTGGCACCTCAAATGCCGAGGAAGTGCGCGTCAGCCAGCTGGCCTGTAAGGAGCTGATGACCATCCCGGGCGTCAACAACTGCGGGTCCCACATCGGCCAGGCCTTTGCCGCCGATGAGGTGGTGGGCGTGAACTTCGGTGAGAACTGGATCAGCGTCGACCCCTCGGTCGACTACGACAAGACCCTGGCATCCATCCAGCAGGTCGTGGACGGCTACCCCGGCATCCACCGGGACGTCCAGACCTACCTCAAGGAACGTGTCCGTGAAGTGCTCACCGGCACCGGCTACTCGATCGTCGTGCGTGTGTACGGCGATGACCTGAACACGCTGAAGAAACAGGCGGACCAGGTCAAGACCGTCCTTGCCGGGATCGAGGGGGCAATCGGAGCCAAAGTTGCCCTGCAGGTCAACGTCCCCCAGGTGGACGTCGAGGTGGACCTGGACGCCGCCAACAGGTACGGGCTCAAGCCCGGTGACGTCCGCCGGGCCGCCGCCACCCTGGTTTCCGGCGAAGAGGTCGGCGACGTGTATCGCGACGGCAAGGCCTACGACGTCCAGGTCTGGAGTCCTCCCGAGATCCGGACCAGCGTCACGAGCATCCAGAACCTTCCCCTGGACACCCCCAGCGGACAGACGATCCGGGTGGCCGATGTCGCCAAGATCTCGGTCAAGCCCACTCCCAACGTCATTGAGCGTTCGGAAGGCTCCCGCCGTCTGGATGTCAGCGCCAACGTCAAGGAAGGCGATCTCGCAAAAGTCGTCGAGAAACTCGAGTCCGAGCTCAAATCCGTGGAGTTCCCCACGGGCTACAGCGCGGACATCCTGGGCGAGTACGCAGAGCGGCAGGCCGCCTCACAACGGCTTCTGCTCTTCGCGATCGGCGCCGTGATCGTGGTGTATCTCCTGCTCCAGGCGGCCTTCCGCAGCTGGCGGCTGGCCACCCTTGCCATACTGACGTTGCCGGTCGCCCTGGTGGGCGGGGTGATCGCCGCGCACATGAGCGGCGGAATCCTGTCCCTCGGCTCGCTTGTCGGGTTCCTGACCGTGATGGGGATCGCCGCCCGCAACGGCATCCTGCTCATCAACCACTGCCAGCATCTGGAGCAGTTCGAGGGCGTGCCGTTTGGCCGGGGCCTGGTGCTGCGCGGCGCGGCCGAACGCCTGTCACCAATCCTGATGACCACCCTCGCCACCGCACTCGCCCTGGTACCGCTGGTGGTCCTGGGTACCCGGCCCGGCCATGAGATCGAGCATCCCATGGCCGTGGTGATCCTCGGTGGGCTGGTGACCTCGACACTGGTCAACCTGTTCATCGTTCCATCCCTCTACCTCCGGTTCGCCAAGAAGGGTCCGGCGCGTGAACGCGGGCCCCGAGAGCCGGAAGCCGTACCAGCCGCCTAGAAACCACAACAACAATTGAGAGGCCAGTCAGATGACTCCACGAACTAAGAGATTAACCGCCTACGGCTCCGCGCTCTTGTTGGTGGTGGCATCGCTAACGTCGGCGACGGCGGCAGCGGCCGCCGTGCCGGCGGCCGTCAGTTCCCAGGAACTGTGCGGCCCCGGCTCGGCGATCCACTTCAACCGGGCGGACTTCCCGGCGAACCCGGTGATCGACAACAAATGGAACCCGCTCAAACCCGGCATGCAGTTCACCACTACAGGCGAGGTGAAGTCCGCGGACGGCAGCGTGAGCGCCCACTCGGTCGTTCACACCGTGACCGGGCTGACCAAGGTGATCAACGGCGTCAAGACCCTGGTCTTGTGGGACCGGGATTATTCAGACGGCGTCCTGGCCGAGTCAGAACTCGCCTTCTTCGCCCAGTCGAAGAGGACGGGCAGCGTCTGGCTCTTCGGCGAATACCCGGAGGAGTACGACAACGGAAAGTTGAGCGGCGCGCCCAGCACTTTTATCAGCGGAATCGATAAGGCGCAGGCCGGGACCGCCATACAGGGAACCCCCCACCGCAACACCCCGGCCTATGTACAGGCCTACGCACCCAGCGTGGACTTCCTTGACTGCGGCCGGGTGTTGTACAAGAACCAGCGGGTCTGCGTTAAGACAGGTTGCTACAACGATGTGCTGGTGATCGATGAGTTCAACCCACTGGACCCGCCGAGCGCCGGCCACCAGCGGAAGTTCTACTCGGCCGGGACCGGGCTCGTCAAAGTAACCGCCGTCAGTGGAGCGGACCAGGAGTTCATGGACCTCGTGAAGATCAAGAAGCTCAGCAATGCGGAGCTCCAAAGCGTCAATGCGCAGGCACTGAAACAGGACAAGCGCGGCTACACGGTCAGCAAGGACGTCTACGCCAAGACGCCCCGCGCTGTCGTGACAACCACGACTACGGGGCCCGTGTCCTGAGCGGCTCCGGGCGGCTGACGCGGACACACAGCTGACGCGGAAACAAAGAAGAGCTCCGACCAGGGATCCTGGCCGGAGCTCTTCTTTTGCTGCCTGCCGAAGCCGTGGCTACCGGCGGGTCAGGGTGATCGGCTACTTGACGTCGTCGTCCACCCAGTCCATGGACTTGGTGACGGCCTTCTTCCAGAGACGCATCTGGCGTTCCCGTTCGGCCTGGTCCATTTGCGGCTCCCACCGCTTGTCTTCGGCCCAGTTGGCCGAGCATTCGCCCAGATCCTTCCAGAATCCGACCGCCAGGCCGGCCGCGTAGGCTGCGCCCAGGGCGGTGGTCTCGACCACCTTCGGCCGGATCACCGGCACGCCGAGGATGTCCGCCTGGAACTGCATGAGGGCGTCGTTGGCGACCATGCCGCCGTCGACCTTCAGTTCCGTCAGCGGCACGCCGGAATCGGCGTTGACGGCGTCCAGCACCTCACGGGTCTGGAAGGCCGTGGCCTCCAGGGCCGCGCGGGCGATGTGGTTCTTGTTCACATAGCGGGTCAGGCCCACAATGGCGCCGCGGGCATCGGAACGCCAGTAAGGCGCGAAGAGGCCGGAGAACGCCGGCACAATGTACACGCCGCCGTTGTCCTCCACCGAGGCCGCGAGGGTCTCGACCTCCGGGGCGCTGCTGATCAGGCCGAGGTTGTCACGCAGCCACTGGATCAACGAACCCGTGACGGCGATGGAGCCCTCCAGCGCGTAATGCGGCGCCGCGTCGCCGAGCTTGTAACCCACGGTGGTCAGCAGCCCGTTCTTGGAATGGATGATTTCCTCGGCCGTGTTGAAGATCAGGAAGCAGCCCGTGCCGTACGTGTTCTTGGCTTCACCGGCCTCGAATGCCGCCTGGCCGAACGTGGCCGCCTGCTGGTCGCCCAGGATGCCGGCCACGGGAACCTCGCGCAGCAGCTGGGAGGTGTGCACCGTGCCGTAGACCTCGGAGGAGGACTTGATGGTCGGCATCATGGAGGCCGGGACGCCGAACGCGTCCAGGATCTCCTGGTCCCAGGACAACGTCTCGAGGTCCATGAACATGGTCCGCGAGGCGTTGGTGACGTCGGTGACGTGCACTCCGCCGTCGGTCCCGCCGGTCAGGTTCCAGAGCACCCAGCAGTCGGTGTTGCCGAAGACCAGGTCACCGGCCTCCGCCTTGGCCCGGGCGCCCTCGACGTTGTCCAGGATCCACTTGATCTTGGTGCCCGAGAAGTAGGTCGCCAGCGGCAGGCCCACCTTCTGCTTGAACCGCTCCGGGCCTCCCTCCTTCGCCAGCTCGTCCACGATCGACTGCGTGCGGGTGTCCTGCCAGACGATGGCGTTGTAGATCGCCTCGCCGGTGGTCTTGTCCCACACGACCGCGGTTTCGCGCTGGTTGGTGATGCCGACGGCGGCGATGTCGTGCCGGGTCAGGTTCGCCTTGGACAGGGCCGAGCCGATCACTTCGCGGGTGTTGTTCCAGATTTCAGCGGGGTTGTGCTCTACCCAGCCAGCCTGGGGGAAGATCTGCTCGTGCTCCATCTGGCCGGAGGAGACGATGCTGCCGCTGTGGTCGAAGACGATGGCGCGGGTGCTCGTGGTGCCCTGATCGATAGCGACTACGTACTGGTTCATAGTGAGACGTCCTTGTCTGTTTGGCGTGTCTGTTTAGCGTGTCTGTTTAGCGTGTCTGTTTTGCATGGCAGTTGGTCTGGCAATTAATGAACTGGCAGTTAGTGACTGTTAGTGAGGGATTGCGGGGACGATGAACGGCACGATTGCTGCCACGAGGCCGCCGAGTCCGCCGCCGATGAGGGGTCCGACGACCGGGATCCAGGAGTAGCTCCAGTCGGAGGACCCCTTGCCCTTGATGGGGAGCAGAGCGTGCGCGATGCGCGGACCCAGGTCACGGGCCGGGTTGATGGCGTAGCCGGTGGGACCACCGAGGGAAACACCGATGCCGACAACAAGCAGGGCCACCGCGAGCGGGCCGAGCCCGGAAGGTGTCCCGCCGAAGGTCAGGATGACGAACACGAGGACAAAGGTGCCGATGATCTCGGTGACCAGGTTCCACGGGTTCGAGCGGATCGCCGGGCCGGTGGAGAAGACGGCCAGCTGGCTGGCTGGCTCGGTTTCGACATCAAAGTGCTGCCGGTAGGCCAGCCACATGATGACGGCGCCCAGGAAGGCACCGGTCAGTTCACCGCCGAAGTAGGTCAGGGTTGAGGCGAAATCGACCGGAACGCCGGGAGCGTACAACCTCTTGCCGTTGACCAACAGGCCAAAAGTCACGGCCGGGTTCAGGTGCGCACCTGAGATGGCGGCAACATAGACACCGGAGAAGACGGCAATGCCCCATCCCCAGGTCACCATCAGGAACCCGCCGTTGTTGCCCTTGGTGCCTTTGAGCGCAACGTTGGCCACCACGCCGCAACCCAGCAGGGTAAGCATGGCGGTACCGAATAATTCGGATAGGAAAACTATTCCAAGAGACATCTTTGACTCCTCTATCTTCTGTTGTCGGCCTCCGCGAGTTTGAAGGGCCGTGGGGCCGGCAGCATGTTGGTGCTGCCGGCCAGCCACTGCGCCGGCCGCCGGGGCGGACCGCGCAGTGCTTGCACCCGGGCTTCCCTGCCCGGGCACGCAAGTCGTATCAGGCGACCAGGCTGTGGACCCGGACGCCGTGGAACCGCAGAAGCACCTCCTGTGCGTGGCTGATCTCCATGGCCCGGCGAGCCGCGTCCCAGCCGAGCGGGCCCGAAAGGATGTCGGCAACTTCGTTCAGGAGTTCCCCGGTCACGAGCCCCCGGAAGGCCAGGGAGGTGCGGCGGATCAGGACATCCACGAGGTGTCCGACCTGCTCGTTCGCCGCCATGAACTCCAGTTCGCGGGTGCTGAGCTCACGGGTGGAATGCAGCAGCCTGTCCGGTTGACGGGCCGGGGCCCCGTCCAGGAAGCGGATGACCTCTTCGGCACGGGTGCCGTAGCGGGTCAGCAGCCCGGTGACGCGGGCGGCGTCGCGGCCGGCGGACATGTGGGCCTTGATCCACCGCTGGACGCCGTCCTCGCTGTCCGGGAACCCTGCGCCGCCGCCGATGGCGAGCTTCGCCGTCGAGACTTTCCGTTCCATGCCGAGCTCGGCCAGGACATCGTTGCTCAGGTGCTCGGCGAGGGCCCGGAACGTGGTCCACTTGCCGCCCACGAGGCTGAGGACCGCCCCGCCTGGCGCCGCACGGCGTTCGATCCGGTAGTCCCGGCTGACGAACCCGGGCTGGGTGGCGTCGTGCTTCGGCAGCGGGCGCACGCCGGAGAACGTATAGACGATCTGGCCCCGGTCCACCTGGATGTCGGGGAAGACGTGGCCGATCAGGTCAAAGAAGTAGTCGATTTCCGCCTCGGTGCAGACTGCATCCTCAGCCATGTCGGCGTCGACGTCGGTGGTGCCGACCAGAACGCGGTCCCCCATCGGATAGATCAGCACAATCCGGCCGTCCGTGTGTTCGAAGAAGATCTCGCGGCCGTTGCACGCCGCGAGCAGCTCCGGGTGGTCCAGCACGATGTGCGAGCCTTTGGTTCCACCCATGAAGGACGACGCCGCCCCCATGGCCTCGTTGGTCAGGTCCACCCAGGCGCCGGTGGTGTTCACGATGACGTCGGCGGTGAAGTCGAAGACTTCGCCGGTCAGCTCGTCGCGGAGCTGGACGGTGGTGCCGGTTCCGTCCGCTGCTCCCAGAGCGGCAGCCCTGGCGTCCTTAGAGGAGGTGCCCTGCGAAACGAAAGAAACGTAGTTGCTGGCCCGAGCCAGGTGGCTGTCCACGCCGCCGGCCTTCTCGCCGTCCTGGAGCACATCGAGGGTGAGGCGCTCGGGATTGTGGACGGACGCGTCAAAGTAGGTGGCCGCGTATTTGATCCCGGGGTGCAGGCGGGGCAGCTCGGCCAGGGCGCGCTTGCGTCCGCGGAACTGGTGGCGCGGAACCGTGCCGCCGTCGCGGGAGAAGAAGTCATACATGCTGAGGCCGAGCTTGATCAGGAACGCTCCGCGCTCGGTGTGCTTACCCTGCTTGTGGGTCAGGAAGCGCATCGGGGCGGCCAGGACCCCGGAGAACGTGCTGAAGATCGGGATCGTGGTCTGCAGCGGCTTGACGTAGTGCGGTGCAATCCGCAGGAGCCGGTTGCGTTCAACCACGGATTCCTGGACCAGGCGGAACTCGCCATTCTCGAGGTACCGGATGCCGCCGTGGATCATGTGGGACGATGCGCCACTGGCGCCCTGGCAGTAGTCGCCGCGCTCAACGAGCGCCACGTCGACGCCCTGGAGGGCCAGGTCGCGGAACGTGCCCACGCCGTTGATGCCGCCTCCGATGATCAGCACCTGCGCGTGCCGCCGCGTCCGCAGCTTCTGCACCGAGGCGCGGTGGTTCGCCGGTGTGCCGACTGAGTCCTTCTGTCCCAAAACTGCTCCCTTGGGTTTGGTTCTGTGCGGCACGCCCGGGGCGCGGCGCCGTTCAACACTATTCTTTGGAGTAATGGAAAATGGTGTCAAGCACTATGCACAAACGTGCAGACGGGAAATTTCATGACCCTTTCACGCCAGTCCGACGCCCTCCGCGCGGCGCAGCTGTATTACCTCCAGGACCTGACAATGGACGCCATTGCACGGGAGCTGCGGACGTCCCGGTCCACGGTTTCGCGGCTGCTGTCGGCGGCGCGCGATTCGGGTCTGGTGCAGATCCAGATCCGCAGCCCGTTGGATACCGGTCCCGAACTGGAAAGCATGATCCGGGCCGAATACAAGGTGGACGTGCATGTCGTTCCGGTGGTGGACACCCTCAATGAGGCGGAAACACTGGACCGCGTGGCCATGCAGGCCGCCCGGACGATCGGTCCGCTGGTGGATTCCAACGCCATCATCGGCGTCGCCTGGGGCTCCACCCTGAGCGCCGTGAGCCGGCACCTGACCCGCAAGATCACCCACGACAGCGTGATCGTGCAGCTCAACGGTGCCGGGAACATGCAGACCACCGGTATCACCTACGCCTCGGACATCATGCGGCGGTTCGGCAGCGCCTACGGTGCACGGGTGGAGCAGTTTCCCGTGCCGGCCTTCTTCGACCACGCCACGACCAAAACGGCCATGTGGAATGAGCGCAGTGTTCAACGCATCCTGGAGCTGCAGGCCAGGATGAGCATCGCGATCTTCGGCGTCGGATCGGTCGACGCCGACTACCCCAGCCACGTCTACGCCGGCGGTTACCTCGATGAAGACGACCTGATCGTCCTCGCCAACTCCGATGTGGTCGGTGACGTCGCCACCGTGTTCTTCCGCGCTGACGGGTCCTCGGACGGCATCACCCTCAATGAGCGGTCCACCGGCCCGGACCTGGCCCAGCTCCGCCAGGTGCGGCGCCGCATCTGCGTCGTGTCCGGTGCGTCCAAGATCAACGGGCTCCGGGGGGCGCTGGCGGCGGGCCTGGCCACAGACCTGATCCTGGACGAGGCCAGCGCCCGCAGGCTGGTCCGCTTCGACGGCCTGGGCTGAGCGGCGTGCGGGAGCGCCAGTGGGTAGAGTCGTTGTCATGAAACTTTCCCCCGGGCTGGCCCTGAACAACGGCGTATTGATCGACCGGCTGGGATTCGGGCTGTACAAGGTCCCCCCGGCCGACGCCGCCAACCTGGTGACCATGGCCATCGAGGCCGGTTACCGGCACTTCGACACCGCCGCCATGTATGGCAACGAGACCGGCGTCGGCAAGGGAATCGGCGCCCTGTCCGGATTTGAGGGCACCGGCGGCGGCCCCGGGGAAACCGCACCGTTTGTATCCCGCCAGGACCTCTTCGTCACCACTAAGGTCTGGAATGACGACCACGGCTACGACGCGACCATGCGGGCCTTCGACACGTCGATCTCCAACCTCGGCCTGGAGTACGTCGACCTGTACCTGATCCATTGGCCGTGCGCGCGGCGTGGGTTGTTCCCGGAAACGTACCGGGCGCTTGAGACGCTGTACCGCGAGGGCAAGGTCCGGGCGATCGGCGTCTCCAACTTCCAGCCGCAGCACCTGGACCGGCTCCTGGACACCGCGGAGGTTGTCCCCGCCGTGAACCAGATCGAGCTTCATCCCTGGCTGCAGCAGGACGAACTGCGGGCAAAGCACGAGCCCCTGGGCATCCGCACGGAGGCGTGGAGTCCCCTGGGACGCGGCCAGGTGCTGAAAGACCCGGTCATTCTGGCCCTCGCCGCCGAACACGACCGCACTCCGGCGCAGATTATTCTCCGCTGGCACCTGCAGCTGGGCAACATCGCGATCCCCAAGGCCAGCTCGTCCGGGCGGATCCGGGAAAACTTTGAGGTCTTCGACTTTGAGCTCTCCCCGCTGGACATGTCGGAGATGGCGGGCCTCGAACGCGGCTTCCGGACCGGCTCCCACCCCGACAACGTCGCATAGGAATCAATCCAAATGGAACAAGTGGACACCGGGTCCTCACGCACGCCGCTGATCAGCAGCGGACTCGAAGCCCGCACCCGGGCCGAGTCCGTTGACGTTGACGGCGCCCGTACCGCCTATTGGGTCTACGAACCCGTCCGGGTCACGGCGGAGACCCGGACCATCCTGGTGGTGCACGGTTTCCGCGGCGACCACCACGGCCTGCTCCGGGTAGCAGACCAGTTGACGGAGATGCGCCTGATCATGCCGGACCTGCCCGGCTTCGGCAGCTCGGCCGCCTTCGAGGGGACCGAGCACAGTGTCCGCGCGTACGGTGGTTTCCTCGGCAGTTTCATGGCTGCACTGGGTCTGGGTGCGGACACGGTCCTGCTGGGACATTCGTTCGGTTCAATCATCGCCAGCCACTTCGTAGCGGCGAACCCCGGCGCCGTGGCCGAACTGATCCTGGTCAATCCCATCGCGGCGCCGGCGCTCGAGGGCCCCAAAGGCCTCATGACAAAGCTCGCGGTGCTCTACTACGAGGCTGCAGCGCGACTCCCCCGGCGGTTCGGGCTCGCCCTGCTGCGCAGCCAGGCGATCGTCCGGGTAATGAGCGTGGCCATGGCCAAGACCGGGGATAAGGATATCCGCAGGTTCGTCCACGCCCAGCACAGCGCCTATTTCTCCTCTTTCGCGGACCGGGACACCCTGCTGCAGGCCTTCAAGGCCTCGGTCGGGAGCAATGTCTCCGAGGTGGCCGCTGAACTTTCGCTGCCCGTGCTGCTGATCGCGGGCGAGAAGGATGAGATCGCCATGCTGGCGGACCAGCACAAACTCGCGGCGCTGCTGCCGGACGGGAGGCTGGAAGTCATTCCCGGCGTCGGGCATTTGATCCACTACGAAACCCCCGAACCCGCCGCCCGCTATATCCGACGCTTCCTAAAGGACCACGCCGCGTGAAGATTCTCATTGATGCCCGCTTCACCCGGCTGGACCACCACGACGGCATCAGCCGCTACGGCGCCAGCCTGATCGCAGCAGCCGCAAAGATCGCGGACGTCTCGATGCTGATCAGCGACCCCCGCCAGCTCGCGCTCCTGCCCGACGTACCGTACACCGTGATCAACAGCCCCCTGTCACCGGCGGAACTCTTCGTGGCGGCGAGGGTCAACAAGCTGGGCGCGGACGTGGTGGTGTGCCCCATGCAGACCATGGGCAGCTGGGGACGCAAATACGCCCTGGTGCTGACCCTGCACGACCTCATTTACTACGAGCACCCCGCCCCGCCCGGGTTCCTGCCGGCTCCGGTCCGGGTCCTGTGGCGGCTGTACCACAAGGCCTTCTGGCCCCAGCGGCTCCTGCTGGACAGGGCCGACATCGTGGCGACCATCAGTTCCACCACGGCGGCCCTGATGGCCAAGTACCGGCTCACCCGGCGCCCGGTCAGAATTGTCGGCAACGCCCCCCAGCACGGCCACACACCGCGCGACCCCGGGGCGGGGGCCGACAAGACGCTGCTCTATATGGGTTCCTTCATGCCCTACAAGAACGTGGAGACGATGATCCTGGGCATGGCGGAACTGCCGGACATGACCCTCCACCTGCTGAGCCGGATCGCCCCGGAGCGGCGGGCGGAACTGGAGGCACTGGCTCCGGAGGGGGCCAACATCATCTTCCACAACGGCGTGAGTGACGCCGAGTACGAGGCACTCCTGGCGCGCACCACCGCCCTGATCAGCCTGTCCCGGGCCGAGGGCTACGGACTGCCGCTGGTCGAGGCGATGTCGCACGGCACGCCGGTGATCGCCAGCGACATCCCGATCTTCCGGGAGGTCGGCGATGACGCCGTCAGCTACGTGCACCCGGACTCGCCCGCGGAGTTTGCCGAGGCCGTGCGCCGCCTCGAGGACCCTGCCCTGTGGAAGGCCCGGTCCCTCCGTGCGGTGGAGCGGGCGGCCGACTTCAGCTGGGATGAGTCCGCCCGGCGGCTCGTGGCGGTCGCCGAAGAGGCCGTCGCGCTCCGGGGCCGGACCAAGAACTAGCTCACGCGCCGGCTTCAGCGCGCTGGCCACCGGGCTCGGGGAACCGCGCCGAAATTCCCCACCTTTGACACCGCAACCCCGCGACACGCCGCTGTTACTGGCCGGCACGCCGCCGGAGGCTGCCAAAGGTGGGGAATCTGGGCGGCGCGGCAGCTCTCCTGGCGAGCTCGCCCGATGGCCTGTTAGAGGACGTCCACACCGTCCAGGCGCAGCTGCACCGGGTCGTCGCTGCGCTTGGCCGCGGCTGCCGCCTTGACCGCGCGCAGGACGGCCGTGGCCTCGGCGGCCTGGGCGTAGGGGATGAACAGCAGGGTCCGGACCTCCTCGCCGGAATCCCGCGGTCCTGGTTCCCCCTGCGCTGAGCGCCCTCCCGCGGCGGCCGGCAGTATCAGGGGCGCGGGTCCGGCCGTCCGAAGGACGGTTCCGTGCACCGCCAGCCGGTGCTCTACGGCGTCGGTGAAGTGCCCGACGGCGGTCCTGCCCCCGGTGACGGAGGCGACCCGCACGGCGGGCGGCAGCTGCAGCTCCTGCCGCAGCGCCAGTTCCCGGCTCGCGTACCCGGCAGGATCCCAGCGCAGCAGGGCGCCAACCCCGGCAGCGTCGTCGGCGGTGATGACCACCAGGCCGCCCTCGGGTGCCGGCCGCACCAGGGCTGCGGCGTTGAACCAGCGGCGCACTGCGTCCTCCCCCGCCCTCAGGTTTTCCCGGCGCAGCAACGAGTCGCCGTCGAGCAGCAGGGCCGCGGCGTACCCGCCGGTGGCCACCGGCTCGGCACCGACGGTGGCCACCACGAGTGACTTCGTCGCCGCGACGGTGGCCTTGACGTGATCTCCCGAGGAGGTGATGACCGGTGTTCCCGGAAACGCCCGGCCCAGCTCCTCCGCCGTCCGGAGGGCCCCCGTGGCGCCACGCCGGAGCCGGACACCGTTGCAGGTACCACAGCGCCATGACGGGGCCGGCGATGAGCACCAGCGGCATTGCGGCACGGCGCTGCTCCCGCCCGGCCCGGCGATCGCCAGGGGCCCGCTGCAGGCGGTGCAGCGGGCCGGTTCCCGGCAGGTTTCGCACACCAGCGAGGGGGCGTAGCCGGCTCGGGCCACCTGGACCAGGACCGGGCCGCGTTCCAGGCCTTCCTTGGCCGTCCGCCAGGCCGCGCCCGGGAGGCGGGCGATGCGGGCCAGCGGGTCACGTTCCTGTTCAAAGCTGTCCGCCGTGTTCAGTACGCGCGGGACCGTCCGGCGGAGGACGGTTCGCTCCGCTTCCACGGCCTGTGCCCAGCCGGAGGCGACCAGCCGTTCCGTTTCGGTGCTGCGGGAGTGGGCCGCGAGCAGGCAAGCGGCTCCCTCCTGGCCTGCGCGGAGGAGGAGGACTTCGCGGGAGTGCGCGTACGGGGACCGTTGTTCGATGTGGAGGTCATCGCCGTCGTCCCAGCAGACCACGAGCCCCAGGTTCGGCACCGGGGCGTAGGCCGCGGAACGCGTGCCCACGGCGACCCCGGCCGCGCCGCTGAGGACGCGCAGGAAGCTGCGGTAGCGCGGGGTCTGGCCATCGTCCGCGGTAAGCCGGGCGACGTCGCCGGCGGGAAGGAGTTCCAGCAGGGCGGACTCCACCCGGTCCAGGTCCCGGTAGTCGGGCACCACCACGACGGCGCCGCGGCCGGAGATCCGCACGGCGGCCACGGCCTCGGCGACCATCCGCGGCCAGCCGCCGGGCCCGTAGCCCTGGAGGGCGGTCAGCACGGCCCTGGGCGACTCCCCCGCGGCCAGGTGGGCCAGGAACGCCTGACCGTTGCGGTACGGGGCCCAGACGCTGCCTGCGGCCCGTGAGGGCAGCGACGCGGAGGTCGCAAGACCGGCCATCTCAGTACCGAACAGCTCGGGGTCGAGCCGGCCGTCCGGGGCGAATTCCTTTTCGAGCTTGGCCATGCGTGGCGGCACGGCAACGCGCAGGACGTCGCTGACCGTTCCGGCGTACCGGGAGGCGATACGGCCGGCGAGTTCGGCTACGGCGGGGGTCAGCACCGGCACGGACGACAGTACTTTGTGCAGTGGCACGAGCGGGTGGCCGGCGTCGGACGCGGCGGTGCGCTCCAGGACGTATCCGGGCAGTTCCTGGCCGTTGAACTTGACCTTGACCCGCACCCCGGGCAGGGCCTGGGTGTCGAGGGTGGCAGGCACGCTGTAGTCGAAGGGCCGGTCCAGGTGTGGCAGCGAGGATTCGATCAGCACCCGCGCCACCGGCAGCTGGGCGGCGAGGGCTGGCCCGGGCGCTTCCGCGGCGGATACGGGGAAGCCCTGGAGCAGGGACAGCTGCTGGGGTTCGCCGGGCGCGCCGCCGGTGGGATTGGGACTCACGCGCACCTCCCTTGGGCTAAATGGCGGTTTCTCAAATGCACTGTAGCCAGGCCACCGGAAGGCGGCCTGGCTACAGCAGATCACACAGCACTGACAAATAACTCAACGGCAAACGCACATCGTGAAAACGCACGCCCTGAAAACGGACCGTCCGGCCAGTTTCCCTGCCGGATTCACCCCGCGTATCCGGCGGACTTAGGCGTTGAAGAACGCCTTCAGCTCGTCCACCCGGTCCAGGCGTTCCCAGGTGAAGTCCGGATCTTCGCGGCCGAAGTGCCCGTGGGCTGCGGTCTTGGCGTAGATCGGGCGCTTGAGGTCGAGGGCGTCGATGATGGCCCGCGGGCGAAGGTCGAAGATCTCGGCGATCGCGGCGCTGATCCGCGCCGGGTCCACGGTTTCGGTTCCGAACGTCTCCACGTAGGTACCCACCGGGCGGGCCTGTCCGATCGCGTACGCGATCTGGATTTCGGCGCGCTTGGCCAGGCCTGCGGCCACCACGTTCTTGGCGACCCAGCGCATGGCGTAGGCGGCTGAGCGGTCCACCTTCGACGGATCCTTGCCGGAGAACGCGCCGCCGCCGTGGCGGGCCATGCCGCCATAGGTGTCGACGATGATCTTGCGGCCGGTGAGGCCGGCGTCGCCCACGGGGCCGCCAATGACGAAGGCGCCCGCGGGGTTCAGGATGTTGCGGGTCCGGGAGATGTCCAGGTTGGACAGCGCCATGACCGGCTCCACCACGTGCTTGGCGAGGTCGGCGCGGAGCTGGTCGAGGCTGGTGCCTTCGGCGTGCTGGCTGGAGATGACCACGGTCTCCACGGAAACCGGCCGGTCGCCGTCGTAGCCCACGGTGACCTGGGTCTTGCCGTCCGGGCGCAGGTAGCCGAGTTCGCCGTTCTTGCGGACCTCGGTGAGGCGCTCGGAGAGCCGGTGCGCGAGCCAGATCGGCACGGGCATGTAGGACGGGGTCTCGTCGCTGGCGTAGCCGAACATGAGACCCTGGTCGCCGGCGCCCTGGAGGTCGTAGTCGTCTTCCTGGCGTCCCTCGCGGGCTTCGAGCGAGTTGAACACGCCGCCGGCGATGTCGTTGGACTGCTGGCCGATCGATACCGAGACGCCGCAGCGGGCGCCGTCGAAGCCGTTGGCCGAGGAGTCGTAGCCGATGCCCAGGATGGTCTCGCGGACAATCTGGGGGATCTCGACATAGGCGTCCGTGGTGACCTCGCCGGCCACGTGAACCAGCCCGGTGGTGGCCAGCGTTTCGACGGCTACGCGGGATTCGGGGTCCTTGTCCAGCAGGGCGTCCAGGATCGCATCGCTGATCTGGTCACAGATCTTGTCGGGGTGGCCCTCCGTCACCGACTCGGACGTAAAGAGCCGGAGCGCGGCGGGCGTGGACCCGTGGAAGTCGGGGATGTGCAGCGGTAAAGTCACTCAACTACCTTACTGGTTGGAAAACGGGCGTCCGGCGGCGTGTGTCCCCATGCTAAGGAGATGTTGGTTACGCCGGCTAGGCCGGCGGTACTGCCCGGCTCAGCTCGGCGCTGATCCGGTCGATCACGGCAGCCGCGACGTCGGATTTGGAACCCGACGCCTCTTGGGGTTCGGAGCCGGCACGGGAAAGGATGACCACGGAGTTCGTGTCTTCGCCAAAGACCTTGTCCCGGCCCACCTGGTTGACCACCAGCAGGTCACAGGCCTTCCGGTGCAGCTTGGCCAGGGCGTACTCGAGGACATCTCCCCCGGCATCGCCTGTTTCGGCGGCGAAGCCGACAATCAGCTGATGCCGGGACGCGGCGTCGCGGACCTCAACGAGTTCCCGCAGGATGTCCGGGTTGCGCACCAGGTTGATGACGGGATCGGCGACGTCGTCGCGCTTCTTGATCTTGGTGCCGGAGACGTCCGCCGGGCGGAAGTCCGCGACGGCGGCGGCCATGATGACGACGTCGGAGTCGGCGGCCGCGTGCAGGGCCGCCTCCCGCAGCTCCAGGGCCGTCTCGACCTGGACGAGTTCGGCACCGACGGGCGCCGGAACCTCCATGTGGGCGGCCAGCAGGCGGACGCGGGCGCCGGCCTCAAGGGCGGCCGCGGCCAGGGCCACGCCCTGCTTGCCCGAGGAGCGGTTGCCGAGGAAACGCACGGGGTCCAGCGGTTCACGGGTGCCGCCGGCGCTGATGGTGACCGTCAGCCCGGCCAACGGGCGGCCGGCGGGAGGCCCGGCAACCAGCGCCGGATCCGCGGCGGCGGATGCCGGCACGGCGTCTGCCGGCGTCAGGGAGGACGTGCCGGGCACGGCGGATGCCCCGGCGAGGGCCAGGGCGGCGGTGAAGATCGCCTCCGGTTCGGGCAGCCTGCCGGGGCCGGAGTCGGCTCCGGTCAGCCGGCCGCTCGCGGGTTCCAGCACGGTGATGCCGCGGCTGCGCAGGGTTTCGACGTTTGCCTGGGTGGCCTGGTGCTGCCACATTTCGGTGTGCATGGCCGGGGCCATGAGGACGGGGCAGTCGCCGGCCATCAGCAGCGTGTTGGTGAGGAGGTCATCGGCCTGGCCGGTGGCCGCGCGGGCCAGGAGATCGGCGGTGGCCGGTGCCACGACGATCAGGTCAGCCTCGTGGCCGAGCCGGACATGGTTGACCGTGTGGACGGCGTCGAACACGCTGTTGCTCACCGGGTGCCCGGACAGGGCCTCCCACGTGGCAACGCCGACGAAGCGGGTGGCCGACTCGGTAGGGATGACCGTGACGTCATGCCCGGCTTCAGTAAAAAGCCGGAGGAGCGATGCCACCTTGTAGGCGGCAATCCCTCCCCCGACTCCGAGGACTATGCGCACGTGATCTCCGTCAACAGGCAGTCTGTTTACCTTGCTATTCCCGCGAAGGGAATTACTCCGCGGCTTCGATCGGCGTGGAAACGAGCTTGCCTTCGTTGATCTCGCGCAGCGCGATCGACAGGGACTTCTCGTTCAGCTTGGTGTCGACCAGCGGACCAACGTACTCAAACAGGCCCTCGTGCAGCTGGGCGTAGTACGCGTTGATCTGGCGTGCGCGCTTGGCACCGAAAATCACCAGTCCGTACTTCGAGTCGGCGGCCTTCAGCAGCTCGTCGATCGGCGGGTTGATGATGCCTTCAAGGTTCGTGGACACGAATTCTCCAAATTCTAACGGGCTGATGGCTTTCCGCGGCTAGCGCGGGTGGGGGGTCAGCCCCATGAGTGAAACAAGCTCGTCCGCTGCCCGGCGAACGTCGTCATTAATGACGGTGTGGTCGAACTCCGGTTCAGCAGCAAGCTCTACTTTACCGGTTTCCAGCCGTCGCTGCTGTTCTTCGGCGCTTTCCGTGCCGCGGCCCACAAGCCGGCGCACCAATTCATCCCAGCTGGGCGGCGCAAGGAACACGAACTGCGCATCCGGAACGGCTTGCCTTACTTGGCGTGCTCCCTGCAGATCGATTTCCAGCAGTACCGGGCGGCCCTCGGCGATGGCCTGGTTGACCGTGCTCTTCAGGGTGCCATAGGTGTTCTGTCCGTGCACCACGGCCCATTCAAGCAGTTCGCCGGCAGCCACCAGGGACTCGAACTCCTCCTTGGACTTGAAGAAGTAGTGCACCCCGTCGATTTCCCCGGGCCGCGGAGCCCGGGTGGTAGCGGACACTGACAGCCACACCTCGGGGTAGTTGTCGCGAATATAGGTGGACACGGTGCCTTTGCCAACAGCCGTCGGGCCGGCGAGGACTGTCAGTCCCGGTTTCTTGCTCACATATTCCTTTGGGCGTTGGGGCAGCTCAGCGAACCAAGCTATTTGTCGTCAATAAAATCTACCAGCGCCCGGCGCTGGTGGATTCCCAGGCCGCGGACGCGCCGGGATTGCGCGATGCCGAGCTGGTCCATGATGGCCGCGGCACGGACCCGGCCGATCCCAGGCAGGGCCTCCAGCAGCTCCACGATCCGCATGCGGGCAATGGCGTCGTCGGTTTCCGCGGCATCGATGACGTTGGCGATGGTCAGCGCTCCCGTCTTCAGGCGCTCCTTGGCCTCGGCCCTGGTGGCCCTTGCGGCAGCGGCCTTGCGAAGGGCATCGGAACGCTCCTGCGGAGTGAGGGGTTTCAAGCTCACTGAGGTCCTCCCTGCATGGCGGGACGGGGCACCCGTGCCCTTGCCCTGAACCTACCCGCTGGCGGAGGCAGAAATCAATGGAAATCTGCAGCCGTCCCGGCAGGTCAAAAGCCCAGTTCCCTAACAGGACAGCACGCAGCCCGGGTCCGGTATCTCCGGTCCCGGGCCGGCCCGGCGGCGGCTAGGCTGCGAGGAGTTCGTCGAGGGTGCGCCGTGCGGCATCCCGGAGCTGCTGCAGCTGCGGTCCGGCGCCGAGGATGTCCCGGCTCGAGGTGCCCAGGACCTGCGGATAGGCCGCACCGAAAGTGCGGCGCAGATCCGCAGCGGTTGCGCCCTGCGCTCCCAGCCCGGGGGCCAGGATGGGCCCGCGGACCGCCGCCAGGTCCAGATTCAGAGCGGTCAGGGCGGAGCCCACCGTGGCGCCGACCACAAGGCCCACGGAACCGAGGGAACCGTCGTAGCGGCGGTTCTCCGCCGCGGCCGCCTCCGTGATCCGCCGCGCGACGGAATCCGCCCCGCCGACGTGCTGCACCGAGGCGCCTTCCGGGTTGGAGGTTAGCGCGAGGACGAACACGCCCCGCCCGGTCTCGGCGGCCAGGTCCAGGGCGGGCCGCAGCGACTCAAAGCCCAGGTACGGGCTCAAGGTAACCGAATCCGCGGCAAGGGCCGAGCCGTCCCGCAGCCAGGCGTCGGCGTAGGCGGCCATGGTGGAGCCGATGTCGCCGCGCTTGGCGTCCGCGATGGTCAGAACGGAGGCCTCCGCGGCAGCGGCCAGGGTGCGTTCGAGCACGGCCATGCCGGCGGAGCCGTGCCGCTCGTACAGCGCCACTTGCGGCTTCACCGCGGCAGCGAGGGAGGCCACCGCCTCCAGGACGGTCAGCGAAAAGCGTTCCAGCCCGGCGGCGTCGTCGGTCAGACCCCATTGCTGCAGCAGCGCCGGATGCGGGTCGATGCCGACGCACAGCGGTCCGCGGTCCGCCATGGCCCGGCCCAGCCGGGAGCCGAAGGACTCCCGGCCGGGCGTTACTGCGGTGGCTGCCTCAGGCATCCTGGAGGGCCTTGAGGTTCGCGGCGTGCTCCTGCAGGCTCGTGACGGACCATTCGTAGGTGCGCAGCGCCTCGATGGCCTGGACGGCGGCGTTGAACTCGGCCACGGTGGTGATGCACGGGATGCCGATCGAGGTCGCGGCGGCGCGCAGTTCGTAACCGTCGCTGCGGGCCTCGCCACCGGAGGGGGTGTTGAAGACCATGTCGATTTCGCCGGCAATGATGAGGTCCGCGATGGTGCCTTCGCCTTCGGCGCTGGAGCCCTCGGCGACCTTCCTGACCGGGGTGGCCTGGATGCCGTTGCGGCGCAGCACGTCGGCCGTGCCGCCGGTGGAGACGATCTCGAAGCCGAGGTCCGAAAGCCGTTTGACGCCCATGATGACCGAGCGCTTGTCCCGGTTAGCCACGGAGACGAAGATCTTGCCCTCGGTGGGCAACGCGTTGTTGGCGGCCGCCTGGCTCTTGGCGAAGGCCGTGTCGAAGTGCTTGTCGATGCCCATGACCTCGCCCGTGGAGCGCATTTCCGGGCCAAGCAGGGAGTCGACCACCTTGCCCTCCGGGGTGCGGAAGCGGCTGAAGGGCAGCACGGCTTCCTTGACCGAGACCGGTGCATCCAGCGGCAGCGTGGAGCCGTCGCCGGATTCGGGCAGCATCTTGTAGGCCGAGCGGAGCTGGTTGATGGTGACGCCGGTGCCGATCAGGGCCGCGGCCTTGGCCATCTGGACACCGGTGGCCTTGGAGACGAACGGCACGGTGCGGGAGGCCCGCGGGTTGGCTTCCAGGACGTAGAGCACGTCGGAGGCCAGGGCGAACTGGATGTTGATCAGGCCGCGGACGCCCACGCCCTCGGCGATGGCCAGGGTGGCGGTCCGGACCCGTTCCAGCACGTTGTTGCCCAGGGTGATCGGCGGCAGGACGCAGGCCGAGTCGCCGGAGTGGATGCCGGCCTCCTCGATGTGTTCCATGATGCCGCCGAGGTACATCTCCGTGCCGTCGTAGAGGGCGTCGACGTCGATCTCGACGGCGTCCTCCAGGAACCTGTCGATCAGGACCGGGTGGTCCGGGGTGATTTCGGTGGCGTTGGCGATGTAGCGGGAGAGGTTGGGCTCGTCGTAGACGATCTCCATGCCGCGGCCGCCGAGCACGTAGGACGGGCGGACCAGGACCGGGTAGCCGATCTCGTCGGCGATCTTCTTGGCGTCCTCGAAGGACACGGCGGTGCCGTTCTTCGGTGAGACGAGCCCTGCCTTGTCCAGTACGCGGGAGAACGCGCCACGGTGTTCGGCGAGGTCGATCGCTTCCGGCGAGGTGCCCAGGATCGGCACGCCGGCGTCGGCCAGCTGCTGGGCGAGCTTGAGCGGGGTCTGGCCGCCGAGCTGGACGAAGACGCCCATGACGCCGCCGGTGCGCTCCTCGGCCGCGATGACCTCGAGGACGTCCTCGAGGGTGAGCGGTTCGAAGTACAGGCGGGTGGAGACGTCGTAGTCGGTGGAGACGGTCTCGGGGTTGCAGTTGACCATGACTGTCTCGTAGCCGGCCTTGCGCAGCGCCATGGAGGCGTGGACGCAGGAGTAGTCGAACTCGATGCCCTGGCCGATCCGGTTCGGCCCGGAGCCGAGGATGATGATGGACGGCTTGGCGTGCAGCGCGACCTCGTCCTCCTCGTCGTAGGAGGAGTAGTGGTAGGGCGTGTAGGCGGCGAACTCGGCGGCGCACGTGTCCACGGTCTTGTAGACCGGGCGGATGCCGAGGGCCTGCCGGACACCGCGGACCACGTCCTCGGAATTGTGGGTCAGGGCGCCGATCTGCTCGTCGGAGAAGCCGTGCCGCTTGGCGCGGGTCAGCATTTCCGGGGTCAGGGCCGCGGCCTGCCGGATTTCGAGGGAGATCTCGTTGAGGAGCTGGAGCTGGTCCAGGTACCAGGGGTCGATCTTGGTGGCCTCGAAGAGCTGCTCCACGGTGGCGCCGCCGAGCAGGGCCCGCTGGACCTGGTGCAGGCGCTCGGTGGTGGGCCGCTTTGCCTTCTCGATCAGCTCCGCGACTTCCCATTCCGGGACGTGGCTGAAGTCCAGCTGCGAGCCCTTCTGTTCGAGGGAGCGCAGGGCCTTCTGCAGCGCCTCGGTGAAGTTCCGGCCCATGGCCATGGCCTCGCCCACCGATTTCATGGTGGTGGTCAGGGTCGGATCCGCCGCCGGGAACTTCTCGAAGGCGAAGCGCGGGACCTTGACGACGACGTAGTCCAGGGTCGGCTCGAAGGACGCCGGGGTCTTCTGGGTGATGTCGTTCGGGATCTCGTCCAGGGTGTAGCCGAGGGAGAGCTTGGTGGCGATCTTGGCGATCGCGAAGCCGGTGGCCTTGGAGGCGAGGGCGGAGGAGCGGGAGACGCGCGGGTTCATCTCGATCACGACGACGCGGCCGGTGTCCGGCTCGACGGCGAACTGGATGTTGCAGCCGCCGGTGTCGACGCCGACTTCGCGGATGACGGCGATGGAGATGTCGCGCAGCCGCTGGTATTCGCGGTCCGTCAGGGTCAGTGCCGGCGCGACGGTGATCGAGTCGCCGGTGTGCACGCCGACCGGGTCGAAGTTCTCGATGGAGCAGACCACCACGACGTTGTCGTTCTTGTCCCGCATCATCTCGAGCTCGTATTCCTTCCAGCCGAGGATGCTCTCTTCGAGCAGCACCTCGCTGGTGGGGCTGTACTGCAGGCCCTGGCCGACGATCCGGCGGAGGTCGGCCTCATCGTAAGCCAGGCCGGAGCCGAGGCCGCCCATGGTGAAGGAGGGCCGGACGACCATGGGGTAGCCGAGGTCCTCGGCCGCGGCGAGGGCCTCGTCGATGGTGTGGATGATGTGGCTGCGGGCCGATTCGGCGCCGCAGCGTTCCACGACGCCCTTGAACTTCTCGCGGTCCTCGCCGAGTTCGATCGCGGCGATGTTGGCGCCGATCAGGTCGACGTTGTACTTTTCCAGGACGCCGTTCTTGTCCAGTGCGATGGCCGTGTTGAGTGCGGTCTGCCCGCCCAGGGTGGGCAGGACCGCGTCCGGGCGCTCCTTGGCGATGATCTTCTCGACCACCTCAGGGGTGATCGGCTCGATGTAGGTGGCGTCGGCGAACTCGGGGTCCGTCATGATGGTGGCCGGGTTGGAGTTCACGAGGATGACCCGCAGGCCCTCCTCCTTSAGGACGCGCAGTGCCTGGGTGCCGGAGTAGTCGAATTCGGCGGCCTGGCCGATCACGATCGGACCGGACCCGATGACCAGGACGCTCTTAAGGTCAGTTCTCTTGGGCATTACTTCTTGTCCTCAGTCTTGGATTCGGTGGCAGTCGTTGTGCCGGTCTCTGTCTTTGAAGGAGCGTCCGCCGTCTTTGAAGAAGCGTTCGCCATGAGTTCGATGAAGCGGTCGAAGAGGTAGGCGGCGTCGTGCGGGCCGGCCGCCGCTTCGGGGTGGTACTGCACGGAGAAGGCCGGGATGTCGAGGCAGTTGAGGCCCTCGACGACGTCGTCGTTGAGGCTCACGTGGCTGACCTCCACACGGCCGAAGCGCTCCTCGGGCGCCTGCGTGGCGCCGTTGAGCGGGGCGTCGACGGCGAAGCCGTGGTTCTGCGAGGTGATTTCGACCTTGCCGGTGCGGCGGTCCATGACCGGCTGGTTGAGGCCGCGGTGGCCGTAGCGCAGCTTGTAGGTGCCGAATCCGAGGGCGCGGCCCAGGATCTGGTTGCCGAAGCAGATGCCGAAGTACGGGATCTTCTCGTCGAGGACCGAGCGGAGCAGCTTGACCTGGTTGTCCGCGGTGGCGGGGTCGCCGGGGCCGTTGGACATGAAGAAGCCGTCGGGGTTGACGGCCTGGACGTCGGCGAGGGTTGCGGTGGCGGGCAGCACGTGCACCAGGACGCCGCGCTCGGCGAAACGGATGGGGGTCATGCGCTTGATGCCGAGGTCGATCGCGGCGATGCTGAACCGCGGCTCGCCGTCCCAGCCGAAGTCCTTGGGCTCCACCGTGTACGCGGCGTCCACGCTGACTTCCTCGGCGAGCCGGGAGCCTTCCATGGGCGCGCTGGCCAGGACGGCGTCGAGCAGTTCCTTGTCCGTGGCGCGGGCGGCGTCGCCGGAGAAGATGCCGGCGCGCATGGTCTTGTGTTCGCGCAGGTGGCGGGTGRTGGCCCGGGTGTCCACGCCCTGGATGCCGACGATTCCCTGTTCGACGAGTTCGTCATCGAGGGACCGTTCGGACCGCCAGTTGGAGGGCCGGCGGGCGGCGTCGCGGACGATGTAGCCGGCCACCCAGATGCGGCGGGACTCGGCGTCGTCGGCGTTGACGCCGGTGTTGCCAATGTGCGGCGCGGTCTGGACCACGAGCTGGCGCGCGTACGAGGGGTCCGTGATGGTCTCCTGGTAGCCGGTCATGCCGGTGGCGAAGACCGCCTCGCCGAGGGCGGTTCCGGTGGCGCCATAGCTGGTGCCGCGGAAAATCCGGCCGTCTTCGAGCACGAGGACTGCTGGGGTGGATGCTGCTGCAGCGTCGTTTGCTGTCACTGTTTTTTCTGTCTCTGTCTTTTCTGAAACTGCGTTGGATTCCGTCACGTCGTTACTTTCCACTATCGGCTTCCGCCTGAGGGGCTGCGGAGATCAAATCTTTGAGGGTGGCCAGGAGCAGGTCCTTCTCATCTGCCCGGCGGGTCCGGAAGCCGGTGTCCAGCTCGTGGGAGCCGAGCATCCAGCTGACCACCAGGAGGCCGTCCTTTTCCACGAACTTTCCGGCCATGCCGCTTTCCTGGCGCACGCCCGTGAGGCGGGCAGCCGGGATGAACACCGGCCCGGCACCGGCACGGTCGAAGAGCACACCGTCGGGGTGCACGCTGAGCGTGGCGTTGGTGCGGATGCCCAGGTTATGCACGGCGATGCGGTCCAGCCAGTCGCCGGCAGTGGTGGACACGACGTACTGCCCGTCGGCCGTGGCCAGCGGAGCGCCAAGTTCGTCGGGGACCTCGGGCAGGGGCTCGACGTCGGACTGGCGGCGCAGGCGGTTGCGCCAGCCGACCGCGATGAGGATCAGCGCCACGGCCGTCAGGACCACCGTGAAGAGCAGGGAAAGGTCCTTGACCATCACGGGCGGCCCGCCGGTCCGGCGTCGAGGGCCTCGGCCGGCCACCGGTACGGGGTGTTCAGTTGGCCGTCGAGCACGGTCGGGTGGCCCTTGAAGAACGTCGCCACCACCTTGCCGGGGAGTTCCCGGCCGGCAAACGGAGAGTTACGGCCCATGGTTGCCATCTTAGAAGGGTCCACGGTCCAGCGCGCAGCCGGGTCCACGAGTGTGACGTTGGCGGGTTCGCCGGGCTCGAGCGGGCGGCCCTGGTCCTCCAGCCGGCCGATCGCGGCCGGGGCGGTCGAGGTGACCCGGGCGAAGTCGTCCCAGCCCATCAGCCCGGTTTCGATCATGGTGTGCTGGACCACCGAGAGGGCGGTTTCCAGTCCGGTCATGCCCATGGCCGCCTGCGCCCATTCGCATTCCTTGTGTTCGCTCGGGTGCGGGGCGTGGTCGGTACCGACGACGTCGATCGTGCCGTCGGCCAGGGCGGCGCGGAGGGCCTGGACATCGGCGTCGGTGCGCAGCGGCGGGTTGACCTTGTAGACGGGGTCGTAGCTGCGGGCGAGCTCGTCGGTGAGCCAGAGGTGGTGCGGGGTGACCTCGGCCGTGACGTTGACGCCGCGGGACTTGGCCCAGCGGATGATTTCCACGGACCCGGCGGTGGAGACGTGGCAGACGTGCAGGCGGGAGCCGACGTGCTGGGCCAGGAGCACGTCGCGGGCGATGATGCTCTCTTCGGCGACGGCCGGCCAACCGGCCAGGCCCAGGACCGCGGAGACCTCGCCCTCATTCATCTGGGCGCCGGCGGTGAGGCGGGGTTCCTGTGCGTGCTGGGCCACGACGCCGTCGAACGCCTTGACGTACTCGAGCGCGCGCCGCATCAGCACGGGATCGTGGACGCAGATGCCGTCGTCCGAGAACACCCGCACGTGGGCGCGGGAGTCGGCCATGGCACCCAGTTCGGCGAGTTGCTCCCCCGCCAGGCCGACGGTGACGGCGCCCACGGGACGGACGTCCACCCAACCGGCGGTGCGGCCCAGGGTGAGTACCTGTTCGACGACGCCGGCGGTGTCCGCCACCGGGGTGCTGTTGGCCATCGCGTGGACGGCCGTGTAGCCGCCGAGGGCGGCGG
This sequence comes from Arthrobacter sp. 2MCAF15, assembly GCF_052115605.1. Lineage (NCBI taxonomy): Bacteria > Bacillati > Actinomycetota > Actinomycetes > Micrococcales > Micrococcaceae > Arthrobacter > Arthrobacter sp. 2MCAF15. Next base: position 147,784 of record NZ_JBFRGZ010000006.1, read on the forward strand.
CGCGGGTGCCGGTTTCGACAGTTTCGGCGTCTTCGCGGCCGGGTTCGCGCAGGTGGGTGTGGATGTCCACCATGCCGGGCAGGGCGACGAGGCCGGTGGCGTCGATTATGGTTGCGTCCCCGGCGTCCAGTTCCCGGCCGCGCGCGGCGATGACGCCGTCACGGACCAGGAGGTCCTCGGCTGCTCCGCCCAGGATCGCGGCGCCGCGGATCAGGTAGGCGCCGCTGTTGTCTGCGTTCTGCTGCTGTTGGGCCATCAGTGGCTCTCCTGGGGGGAATAAGTGGCGTTCGGATGGGCGGGGGACGCGGCCGCGGAGGCAGATACAGCCACCCCGGCGAGGGAGGCGGAGGCGGGTGCGACTGGTGCGGCGGCCGGTTCGCGGTTCTCGCCGGAGAGCAGCAGGTACAGTGCCGCCATCCGGATGGAGACGCCGTTGCGGACCTGCGCCAGCACCGTGGAGCGCGGCGAGTCCGCCGCGGCTGCGGAAATTTCCAGGCCGCGGTTCATGGGACCGGGGTGCATGATGATGGTGTCCTTGAGCCCCAGGCTGTCGAGGGCCCGGAGCCGGTTGTCGTCGAAGCCCCACCGGCGTGAGTATTCGCGGGTGGTCGGGAAGAAGGACGCGTTCATCCGTTCGCCCTGGACGCGGAGCATCATCATGGCGTCCACGCCCTGGGCGAGGGTCTCGTCGAGGTCGAAGCTGACGGCGCAGGGCCATTTTTCGACGCCGATGGGCAGCAGCGTGGGCGGCGCGACGAGTGTGACCTCGGCGCCGAGGGTGCGCAGCAGCCAGACGTTGGAGCGGGCCACGCGGGAGTGCAGGACGTCGCCCGCGATGGCGACGCGCATGCCCTGCAGGTCCGCCCCGGCCGACGGCTTGCCGGCCAGTTTGGCCCAGTGCCGGCGCATGGTGAACGCGTCCAGCAGTGCCTGGGTGGGGTGTTCGTGGGTGCCGTCGCCGGCGTTGATGATGGCGGCGTCGATCCAGTCGGTGGCGGCGAGCCGGTGCGGGGCGCCGGAGGCCCAGTGCCGGATGACGACGGCGTCGGCGCCCATCGCGGCGAGTGTCTGGGCGGTGTCCTTGAGGGACTCGCCCTTGGAGACGGAGGAGCCCTTCGCGGCGAAGTTGATGACGTCCGCGGAGAGCCGCTTGGCCGCGGCCTCGAAGGAGATCCGGGTGCGGGTGGAGTCCTCGAAGAAAAGGTTGACCACGGTGCGGCCGCGCAGGGCGGGGAGCTTCTTGACCTCACGCTCCCCGACGGCTGCCATTTCCTCGGCGGTGTCGAGGATGCGGATGGCGTTGTGCAGGCTCAGGTCTTCGGTGGAGAGCAGGTGCCTCATGCGGTGGCCTCGATAACCACTTCATTGACCGGGGCGCCGTCGACGCTGTCGGTTTCCTCGAGCCGGACACGGACCTTCTCGGAGGAGGACGTGGGCAGGTTCTTGCCGACGTGGTCCGCGCGGATGGGCAGTTCGCGGTGGCCACGGTCGATCAGCACCGCCAGGCGGACAATCCGCGGGCGGCCGAGGTCGATGATGGCATCCAGGGCTGCGCGGATGGTGCGTCCGGAGTAGAGGACGTCGTCGATGAGCACGACAACCTTGTTGTCGATCCCGGTGCGCGGCAGCTGGGTGGGGTACGGCGGCCGGGTGGGCTGGTGGGAGAGGTCATCGCGGAACATGGTGACGTCGAGCTGGCCGACGATCGCGGCGGCGTCCACGGTGGGATCGGCGGCGGCGATTTTGGCGGCGAGGCGGACGGCGAGGGGGTAGCCCCGGCGCGGGATGCCCAGCAGGACGAGGTCCTGGGAGCCCTTGTTGGCCTCGAGAATTTCATGGGCGATACGAGTGAGGGCGCGGTCGATGTCAGCCTGGTTGAGGACAACCCTGGTGAGCACAACCTTCGCCGGACCCGGTGCTGAAGGCACAGAAGTCAAAGCTCGTCTCCCCTTTCCCCGCCTCACGGGACGGAATTAAAAAAGGATTATTTGCTCTTTCAAATTACCACAGCGGGGCTGGCGGCCCGTCGCCGCCCGAATGCGTTTAACCTCACACGGACATAGGCTCGAGTCCATGACGACGAACGAGCCGCGGCCGGGGCAGGGCCGGCCCGGCTACCCCGCCTCCGGCCGGCCGCCGCTGCCCCCGCAGGCCAACCCGACGTGGCTGGGGCACGTCCGGCCGCAGCACTACCAGCAGGCGCCGGCCAACAGCCGCGGCCACTTCCCGCCGGTGCTGCCACCCGCCGTTCCCGCGGGAGGCAGTTCCGGCTGGAAGGCCGGCAGCAGCTCCGCCGGTGTTTTTGGACTTGTGCTCGCCGGCGGACTCCTGGCGTTCATCAGCCTCTTCCTGGTCCTGCCCTTCCTCCTGGACCGCACGGGAATCTCCGGCTTCGTGGTTGGTTTCCTCGCCTCGCTGGTTCCCCTGGCGACCGTGCTGTTGACGGTGCGTATCATCGACCGCTGGGAACCCGAGCCCAGGGCGCTGCTGCTCTTCGCCTTTGCCTGGGGAGCCGTCGTCTCGATAGCGGTGACCATGCTCATCCAGCCCTATATTTCGCTGGTGGCCGGGCCGGCCTCGGGACTGGACCATACGACGTTCGCAGTGACGGTCCAGGCGCCGGTGGTGGAGGAATTCGCCAAGTCCCTGGGGCTGCTGATGATCCTGCTCTTCGCCCCAAAACATTTCAACGGACCGGTGGACGGTGTGGTGTTCGCCTTCACGATCGCGGCCGGCTTCGCGTTCACCGAGAACATCCTCTACTTCGGCCGCGCCATTGCTGAATCCAGTGACCCGGGCACGGACCTCGCGGTGGTGTTCTTCCTGCGCGGGGTCATGTCACCATTCGCCCACGCCATTTTCACGGGTACCACGGGGCTGATCATGGGCTTCGCCGTGAGCCGCGGGAGCACCGGGCTGTCCGTGCTGGCGTTTCTGGTCGGCCTCGTCCCGGCGATGCTTCTGCACAGCGGCTGGAACAGCATGGGCCAGGACTTCCTGGCCCAGTACGTGCTGGTGCAGGTGCCGATCTTCCTGCTGGCGGTCCTGGTCATTGCCCTGCTGCGGGTGGCGGAGCGCAGGCTCACGCGCCAGCGGCTCAGGGAGTACGCTGCCGCGGGCTGGTTCACCGCGGCCGAGGTGGACATGATGGCCACCCCCGGGCGGACGCCGCTCCGCACTGCGCTGGGCCAGGTTCGTGGGGCGAGAGGCCCAGATGAAGGCCCTGCTCCATGCGGCCACCGAACTCGCCTTCACCCGGCAGCGGATCCTCGGCGGCCGGGACGTGGCCGCGCATCAACGCGATGAGCAGCGCCAGCTTGCCGAGATCGCCGCCCTCCGCGCCGCCGTCGTCGGCTAACGAAAGAACCCCGCCCGGAGTCCCGGGCGGGGTTCTTTGTGGTGCTGGGTTGTTGTTCCCGAACGACCTAGGCCAGCAGCGAAGGCTTCAGCTGCTGCAGGCGGCCCAGCAGGCCGTTGATGAACGACGGCGACTCGTCAGTGGAGAGCGTCTTGGCCAGGGCCACAGCCTCGCTGACAGCCACGCCGTCGGGCACGTCGTCGTTGTAGAGCAGTTCCCACGTGCCGATCCGCAGGATGATGCGGTCCACGGAGGGCATGCGCTCCAGGGTCCAGCCCTGCGAATAGGTCTCCAGGAATTCGTCGATGGCGGCCTGGTGGGACACCACGCCTTCGACAATTTCCAGGGTGTACGGGTTGACGATCTGGTCTGTCTGCTCGCGGCGGGACTTCAGTACGTCGAAGGCCGAGGCGGAGCGCTGCTCGGCCTCAAAGAGGACATCGAGGGCCCGGTTCCGGGCCTTACCGCGTGCACTCACTAGTCGTTGACCCGGCCGAGGTAGGAGCCGTCGCGGGTGTCGACCTTGACCTTGGTGTTGTTCTCGACGAACAGCGGAACCTGGATCTCGTACCCGGTTTCGAGGGTGGCGGGCTTGGTGCCGGCCGAGGAGCGGTCGCCCTGCAGGCCCGGCTCCGTGTAGGTGATCTCGAGGACGACGCTCGGGGGCAGTTCGATGTAGAGCGGGTTGCCCTCGTGGATGGCGATGTTGACCATCTGGTTTTCGAGCATGAAGTTGGTGGCGTCGCCGACGGTGGCGGCCGAAACGGTGAGCTGGTCGAAGTCCGAGGTGTCCATGAAGACGAAGTCGGCGCCGTCCTGGTACAGGTACTGGTAGTCGCGGCGGTCCACCGTGGCGGTCTCGATCTTCAGTCCGGCGTTGAAGGTCTTGTCGACGACCTTGCCGGACATCACGTTGCGCATCTTGGTGCGCACGAACGCGCCACCCTTGCCGGGCTTGACGTGCTGGAACTCGATGATGTTCCAAAGCTGGCCCTCAAGCTTAAGGACGGTTCCGTTCTTGATGTCGTTAGTGGTTGCCACAGTATCCTCTTAGTTTCTCGATGGTTCCATCAGGCCGGTGCTAGCGGCCGGACGCTTATGCCGGGCCGGCATGCCAAGCGGCCCGCCAGCGCGTATTTGTCAAAAATCCAAGATCTATTCTACCGGTTCCGGCCGACCACTGGCTGACGGGGCCTCAGGACTGCTGTTCCGCCACGTCCCGGGCGCGTTGCAGCGCCACCGCGGAGGCGTAGATCAGGGCCGCGTCGGCGGAGCCGGCTACGCGCAAATCCAGGGCCTTGGCGAAGGACTCGACGGCGGCGCCAACGTTGCCGCCGGCGAAGTAGGACCGGCCCAGGTGCTGCCGCACGGCCGCCTCTTCCAGGGTGCCCTGGGTCTCGGCGAGGAGTTGCCTTAACACCTCGACGGCGCGGTCGAACCGGTTCGAAACCCGGAGCACGTCCGCCTCGAAGATCCGCAGCCGGAGCGAGCCGGGGTCCTTGTACCGGGCGTCGGCGAGGAGTTCGGCGGCTTCGGCCGCGTGCCCTTCGACGAGCCTGAGGAGGATCAGGTCGCCCGGGTCGGTGGAGGCCGCCAACGCCTCGGCCAGGACCTCGTCGTTGACGATCTGGGGCATGAGGCTTTGCGGGTTGATCCGGATTCCGGGAACTCCCGCGTCGGGCCACTCGGTGGTGCCGCCCTTCACCGTCATCATCAGGAGGCAATCTCCTGGTAGGCGGCAAAGAGCAGTGACGTGTCCGGGACGTCGAGGATGCCGGGCCGCCCGACGCCGTCGAGCACCACGAACCGCAGCAGGTCACCGCGGGATTTCTTGTCCCGGCGCATGCCGTCGAGGAGCGCCTGCCAGCGGTCGCGGCGGTAGGTGATGGGAAGCCCCAGGCTTTCGAGGATGCTCCGGTGCCTGTCGGCGTCGGCGTCGCTGAGCCGGCCGACGCTGCGGGCGAGCTCGGCGGCGAACATCATGCCGACGGAGACGGCGGCACCGTGACGCCAGGAATAGCGTTCCGCGAGTTCGATCGCGTGGCCCAGGGTGTGGCCGTAGTTCAGGATCTCGCGCTGGCCGGTTTCCTTCAGGTCCTCGGAGACCACCTTGGCCTTGACGCTGATGGCGCGTTCGATCAGTTCGCGCAGGACTTCCGAGCGCGGATCGGAGACGGCGGTGGGGTCCTTTTCGATCAGGTCCAGGATGGCCGGGTCGGCGATGAAACCGCATTTGATGACCTCGGCCATGCCGGAGATGATCTCGTTCTTCGGCAGCGTCTCCAGGGTGTCCAGATCCGCGAGGACGCCGGCGGGCGGGTGGAACGCGCCGACGAGGTTCTTGCCCTCGGCGGTGTTGATCCCCGTCTTCCCGCCGACGGAGGCGTCCACCATGCCCAGCAGGCTCGTGGGCATGTGGATGACCTTCACGCCGCGCAGCCAGGTCGCGGCGACAAAGCCGGCAAGGTCCGTCACGGCGCCGCCGCCGACGGCGACGATGGCGTCGGAGCGGGTGAAGTCGTTCTGCCCCAGCACCTGCCAGCAGAAGGAGGCCACTTCGATGTGCTTGCCCTCTTCGGCGTCCGGGATTTCGGCGGTCAGCGCGGTGAACCCGGCGGCGGCCAGCTCTTCGCGGACGGTGTCGCCGGTGAGCCGAAGCGCGCGGGGGTGGATGACCAGGACACGCTTGACGCGTTCGCCCAGCAGGCCCGGCAGGCTTGCCAGCAGGCCGCGGCCCACCACGACGTCGTAGTTCTCAGCGGGCGTTTGTCCGGTGACTTTGATGACGGTTGATTCGGTACTCACTTTTCAACTTCCTTTGTTGACGCCGGAGTGGGCACTGCCGCGGACTTGGCCGCGGCGCGCTCCCCCAGCGCTTCTTCCAGACGGTGAGCCAGCTCCGCAACGTTGCCGCTCCGGACATCGAGGACGAGGTCGGCGAGGCGTTCGTAGACCGGCTGCCGGGTGGCGAACAGGGTCCGCCACCTGCCCATGGCGTCGCCGGCCAGGAGTGGCCGGCCCGAATTCTTGGCAATGCGTTCCGCCACGGTCGCGGCGTCGCATTCGAGGTACACCACGGTACAGCGGGCCAGGAGCTGCTGCGTCCCGGAGTCCAGGACGGCCCCGCCGCCAAGCGAGATGACACTGGTGCCGCCCCGCGCCTCGTCGATGGCCTGCGCCACGGCCCGGGCTTCCAGCTCGCGGAAGGCGTGCTCTCCGCGGCTGGCGAAGATCTCGGCGATGGTCCCGTGCTGGGCCACCACGAGGGCGTCGGTGTCGGCGAAGGCGCACCCGAGGTGCTGAGCGAGCTGCTGCCCGATCGCCGATTTACCCACGGCCATCGGTCCGATCAGGACCACCGGGCCAATGTGTCGTGCCGCGGCGGAGAGCGCTTCGGTATTCCCCACCGGCACTAGTGGCCGATCGAGTCCAGGGACGCCGGAATGCTGTCCAGGTAACCCTTGATGTTGCGGGCGGTCTCCTGCACGGAGTCACCGCCGAATTTTTCCGCGACCGCTTCGGCGATCACGAGGGCCACCATGGCCTCGGCCACCACGCCGGCGGCCGGGACGGCACAGACGTCGGAGCGCTGGTGGTGGGCCTTGGCGGCCTCCCCGGTGCTGACGTCGACCGTCTTGAGCGCGCGCGGCACGGTGGCGATCGGCTTCATGGCGGCACGGACACGCAGGACATCGCCAATGCTCATGCCGCCCTCGATCCCGCCGGCGCGGTTGGAGGTGCGGATGATCTTGCCGTCCGCGTCCTTGACGATCTCGTCGTGGGCAGCCGAGCCGCGGCGCGCGGCCGTGCGGAAGCCGTCGCCGACCTCGACGCCCTTGATGGCCTGGATGCCCATCAGGGCCGCCGCCAGGCGGGAGTCGAGGCGCCGGTCCCAGTGGACGTAGCTGCCGAGTCCCGGCGGGAGGCCGTAGGCCAGCACTTCAACGACGCCGCCGAGGGTTTCGCCTTCTTTGTGTGCGACGTCGACCTCGGCCACCATGGCGTCCGAGGTTTCGCGGTCGAAGCAGCGCAGCGGGTCGGCGTCAAGGGCGATCACGTTGCCCGGGCGGGGAAGCGGCCGGCCTTCCGGCACGGCAACGCTGGCGATGGAGACGGTGTGGGAGACGAGTTCGATCCCGACCTGCTTGAGGAACGCTGCGGCGACCGTGCCGAGCGCCACCCGGGTGGCCGTCTCGCGGGCGCTGGCGCGTTCCAGCACCGGACGGGCCTCGTCGAAGCCGTATTTCTGCATGCCGGTGAAGTCGGCGTGGCCGGGCCGCGGCCGTGTCAGCGGGGCGTTCCGGGCCTGGTCGGCCAGGATTTCCGGCTCCACGGGATCGGAGGACATGATCTGTTCCCACTTGGGCCACTCGGTGTTGCCGACCTGGATGGCGACGGGGCCGCCCTGGGTCAGGCCGTGGCGGACGCCGCCGAGGATCGTGACCACGTCCTGCTCGAATTTCATCCGGGCACCGCGGCCATAACCTAGCCGCCGGCGGGCCAGCGCCTCGCTGATGTGGGCGCTGGTGAGTTCAACACCGGCGGGCACGCCTTCAATAATTCCGACCAGTGCCGGGCCATGGGATTCACCGGCAGTCAACCAACGCAACATACAATCCATCCTGCCATGTCGGGCACTTAGAACACCCGTCGGGGTGCCCCGACTGCGTCACACATCACATCTATGACTCCGGCCGGCAGGGCCTCTCCCAGTCCGGTGAAATGCCGCACCTGCTCCACTGCCTGGTAGATGAGCATTTCAAGACCCGGGACCACCGTGCCGCCGGCTTCCTGCCAGGCCGCGGCAATCCGGCTGGGCCACGGATCGTAGGCGACGTCCAGGAGGACGCCCGGGTGGCCGGAGGCTGCTGCCAGCCCGGCAGCGATTTCGGCGGCAAGCCCGTCTGCCGCGCGGGGCGGGAAGGTGGAGATGACGACGTCGGCCGTGGCGACGGCGGCGGCCGCACCGTCGAGGGGAAGCACCTGGACGGGGAGCCCCACGGCGGCGGAGGCGGCGCGGGCCTCGCTGGCCCGGCTGACGTCGCGCACGAACACTTCGGCGGACGCCGCGCCGAGTTCCTTGAGGGCTGCGATGGCTGCCGCAGCGGTCCCGCCCCCGCCGAGGACCACGGCCGTGGGTGCCGCGGCCGCACCGGCGTGCCGGAGCGCGTTGACGATCCCGGCGACGTCGGTGTTGTAGGCAACCAGCCGGGTTGAGCCGCCGTCGGATTCGAAGGCAACGGTGTTGACGACGCCGAGCGCACCGGCCACGCCCCGGACCTCGTCCACTTCCGCCACCATGGCGGATTTGAGCGGCATGGTGACCGAAAGCCCGCGCCAGGACCCCTCAGCGCGGACCTCGCCCCGGACCTGCCGCATGAAGTCCGGCAGGTCCGCCTCTGTCACGTCAATGGCGGAGTAGGCGATGTCCACGCCCAGGAGCGCGTAGGCGGCCCTATGCAGCGCCGGGGACTTCGAATGGCTGATGGGATGCCCGAGGACGGCCGCCCGCAGCGTCATACGCAACGTCCCGGGTTCGCCTCGCACCAGGAGTTGTACTGCTCCACGTAACCGAGGTGTTCAGCCAGGGTCTTGGAGAACTTGGTCTCCTTGGTGTCCAGGTTGATGGTGACCCAGTACAGGTAGTTGTTGGTCTTTGGCTTGGCGGCGGCGTCAATGGCCGTCTTGCCCGGCGAGCCGATGGGTCCGGCCGGCAGCCCCTGGTTGGCGTAGGTGTTGTACGGGTTCGACTTGTCGGCCTTCTGGCCCTCGTCGATGTGGAAGCTGCGGATACCCAGGCCATAGGTGACGGTCGCATCGGACTGGATGAGCCCGTTGGTCTCGGTGTTGTTGGGCTTGAGGCGGTTGTAGATGGCGCCGGCAACGTCCCCGTATTCGGCCTGGCCGCCTTCTGCCTGGACGATGCTCGCTACGGTGAGGACGTCGTATTGTTTCGCGGGATCGGTGACGCCTTGGGCCTTGAGCTCATCCTGGGTGCTGCCGACGAGCTGCTGCAGGATGTCCTTGGCGGAGGTGCCCAGCGGGAAGCGGTACTCTCCCGGAGCCAGGTAGCCCTCAAGGTTCTTGGCCTTGGCCGGGACGCCGAACTGCGCGGGCGCATCGCTGAGCGCCTTCAGGTCCGGAACCGGGATCCCGGTTCCCTCGGAAATCGCCTGCAGGGATTCGCTGATCCGCAACCCGGCGCTGAGCGCAAAGTACATGACCTTGCCCTTGTCCTTGTTGAGCAGGATGTCCACGGCATCCGAATTCTTCATTTCCTGGCGCATCGAGAACGTGCCCGGGTTCAGGGCACCGCCGGACGCGGTGAACGCCTTAAGGAACGTATCCGCGTTCGCCACGACCTTCTTCGACTCCAGCTCGGTGGCCACGGACCTCGGTCCGTCGCCGGGCTGGACTACGATGCTGACCTCGCCGGTCCCGGGGCCGGGGTAGTCCGCCTTGGTGTCCCCGCCCAGGAGGGGCTTGAGGAACTGTGCGCCCACCGCGATGGCGACAACGAAGACCGTCAGGGTCAGCACCAGGGCCAGGAAGCGGCGCCGGCGGCGGACCTTCTTGGTCGGGGCCTTGTCGTAGCGGACGGCTCCGGCCATCAGATCGTGCGCTGGTTCGGCGTGGTACTCGGCCTCCGGGTGCACCTGGGGGTCGACGGAGTCGTCGTAAACATGGTGAGCCTCGTCGTGGGGGTGCAGGGCGTAGCCATCGTGGGCGGTTGCATCCTGGCCAGCGGCATCGTGGTGGGCCTGGTGGCCGTACTGCCCGGCCGCGGCATAGACGGCGTCGTGGTCTGCGGCATCGCGGTCTGCGGCGTCGTGGTCTGCGGCATCGCGGGCGGGCTCATCGGCGGCGGGGTCGTGGGAAGGGACGTCGCGGACCGGCATCATCTGGGTGAAGTCATCGCGGGCGGGCTCAGCCTCAGCGGGGACTTCGTGCAGGGGTTCGTCGTCGGGTTCTTCATGCACAGGTTCTTCATGCACAGCGTCGTGCACGGGTTCTACGGGGAGAGGTTCGTGCACGGGTTCTTCAAACAGAGGTTCTTCGTGCAGCGGTTCTTCGTGCACGGTGGGTGCCGCTTCGGGGATCTCCGGAGCTGCCTGCGGCGGCTCGTTGGCAGGCTGGGCTTCCGAAGGCGCCGCCGTCGGGACATCCTGTCCCGTCTCGAATGCCTGCGGCGGGATCACGTTGTGCCCCTGGGTCGCCAGGAGTTTCTCCCGGGCCCTGATCTCCTTGCGCGTCAGCGGTCGGCTGGCACCACCGAGGTCGTCACCGGAGGAGTCATCACTGTTGACCGGGCTCACTGTAGCCTTCCATGTTCTGAAGAGTGCGTCTGTACTGCCGGGCCGGTCTGTGCGCCGTCTCCGGTCGGCCCCGGCGCAGACTCCGCGTAGACGCGGTTTCCGACCTCCGTTCCCCTGGCCTTTTGCATATCAATCGCATGCTGCAGAATACCTGCCGCCGCAACCTGATCAACAACTGTACGGTGATTCCGGCTGCTCATGCCAGCTTCGTGCAGGTTGCGGTGGGCCGTCACGGTGCTCAGCCGCTCGTCAACCAGCCGCACGGGCATATCCGATCCGGCGGCCTGCAGGGCCCGGGCCAGCAACTGTGCGTACTCCGTCGCCATCCTGGCCGAGGCGTGCTCTTCGCCCTTCATGGTGCGCGGCAGGCCCACGAAAATCTCCACGGCGTCCAGCTCCACGGCCAGAGCGGCCAGGATACGCACGTCAGTGTTCTTTTTCACGTTCCGCTGCAGCGTGCGCAGCGGGGTCGCCAGGATTCCGTCGCGGTCGCAGACGGCCACGCCCACACGGACGGTGCCGACGTCCACCCCGAGCTTCACACCCCGGGGATAGACGCCGGCCACAGCAGCTTCAGACACGTACGGTTCCGCTATCGCCGGGTAATCACATCCACGACGGCGCTGAGGGCAGCTCCGACCTGGGCGGCGTCCGTGCCGCCGCCCTGCGCGACGTCGTCCTTGCCGCCACCGCCGCCGCCGAGGACACCGGCGGCGAGGCGCACCAGGGCACCTGCCTTGACGCCGGCTGCCCGGGCGGCCTCGTTGGTGGCGATCAGGATCACGGGACGGTCGTTGCTGACACCGGCCACCGCGACGGCGGCGGGCTCGGACCCCAGACGCGTCCGCAGGTCCAGGGCCAGGCCGCGCAGGTCATCGGCGCCGCTGACCTGGCCGGCGTCGTGGGCAATGACCTTGATGCCGGCGGCGTCCTTGGCGGTGCCGACCAGCTGGGCGGCGGCAGCGGTGAGCTGCTCCTTGCGCAGGCGCTCAAGTTCCTTTTCGGCGGTCTTGAGCTTGGTCAGCGTGCTGGCGATCCGGTCCGCGAGGAGTCCCGAGGGTACCTTCAGCATTTCGGTGAGCTCGGTGACGAGGGCGCGTTCGGCGGCGAGGTGCCGGAAGGCGTCCATGCCCACGAAGGCCTCGACACGGCGGTTTCCCGAGCCAACGGACTGCTCGCCGAGAAGGGACAGGCTGCCGATCCGAGAGGTGTTCTCGACGTGGGTGCCGCCGCAGAGTTCGCGGGACCAGGCGCCGTCGATCTCCACGACCCGGACCTCGTTGCCGTAGTTCTCGCCGAACAGCGCCATGGCGCCGAGTGCCTTGGCCTCAGCCAGTCCCATGATCTTGGTCTCCACCCGGAAGTTGTTGCGGATGGCGATGTTGGAGACTTCCTCGATCTCGGACCGGGTGGCGGCGCTCAGGCCCTCGCCCCAGGCGAAGTCGAAGCGCAGGTAGCCGGCCTTGTTGAAGGAGCCGCGCTGCAGGGCTTCCGGGCCGAGGATCTGGTGCAGGGCCGCGTGCACAATGTGCGTGCCGGTGTGCGCCTGCTCCGCGGCGTGGCGGCGTTCCCGGTCGACGGCGGCCTGGACCAGGACGTCCGTGCCGATTTCGCCTTCGCGGACAATCGCCTTGTGCACGCTCAGGCCCTTGAGCGGGCGCTGGACGTCCAGGACTTCGACGACGAAGCCGTCGCCGGTGATGAGTCCGGTGTCGGCGGCCTGGCCGCCGGCCTCGGCGTAGAAGGGCGTCTCGGCCAGGACCAGCTCGATTTCATCGCCAGTGGAGGCCTGGGAGACCTTGCGGCCGCCGGCCAGGATGCCGCGGACCTTGGATTCGCCCTGCAGGTCGGTGTAGCCGGTGAAGACGGTCTCGCCCTCGGCCAGGAGCTCCTGGAACGCGCTGAGGTCGGCGTGGGCGCCCTTCTTGCCCTTGGCATCGGCCTGGGCGCGCTGGCGCTGTTCGAGCATGAGCTTGCGGAATTCGGGCTCGTCGACCTTGAGCCCGGCCTCCTCGGCCATCTCCAGAGTGAGGTCGATGGGGAACCCGTAGGTGTCGTGCAGGGCGAAGGCATCGGCGCCGGAGAGCGGCCGGCCGGCGGACTTGGACTCCTTGACGGCGTCCTCAAGCCGTGCGGTGCCGGAGGCGATGGTGCGCAGGAATGCCTTTTCTTCGGCGTAGGCGATGCGGCTGATCCGCTCGAAGTCGGTCTCCACGATCGGGTAGACGCCCTTCATGGCGTCCCGCGAGGCCGGCAGCAGCTCCGGCAGGCAGGCCTTTTCGACGCCGAGCAGGCGCATGGAGCGCACGGCGCGGCGGATCAGGCGGCGCAGGACGTAGCCGCGGCCCTCGTTGGAGGGGGTGACGCCATCGGCGATCAGCATGAGGGCCGAGCGGATGTGGTCGGCAACGACCCGCATGCGGACGTCGTCGGTGTGGTGCGGGTCTTCAGCGGACTCCGCGGACGTGTATTCCCGGCCGGAGAGTGCCGCGGCGCGGTCGATCACCGGGCGGACCTGGTCCGTCTCGTACATGTTTTCGACGTCCTGCAGGATCATCGCGAGGCGTTCCATGCCGAGGCCCGTGTCGATGTTCTTCTTGGGCAGTTCACCGGTGATGTCGAAGTCCACCTTGGAGCGGACGTTGTCGATCTGGTACTGCATGAACACGAGGTTCCAGATCTCGACATAGCGGTTTTCGTCGGCGATGGGGCCGCCCTCAACGCCGTAAGACGGGCCGCGGTCGTAGTAGATCTCCGAGCAGGGACCGGCGGGGCCGGGCTGGCCGGTTGACCAGTAGTTGTCCGCCTTGCCCATGCGCTGGATGCGCTCGGCGGGCATGCCCGTGTTCTTCAGCCACAGCTGCTCGGCCTCGTCGTCCTCTTCGTAGACGGTGACCCAGAGCCGCTCCGGCGGCAGTCCGTACCCGCCGTCGTCCACGTTGGTGGTGAGCAGTTCCCACGCGAACTTGATGGCGTCTTCCTTGAAGTAGTCGCCAAAGGAGAAGTTGCCGCACATCTGGAAGAAGGTGCCGTGGCGGGCGGTCTTGCCGACTTCCTCGATGTCACCGGTCCGGATGCACTTCTGCACGCTCGTGGCCCGCTGGTAGGGGGCTTCCTCACGGGCAGTCAGGTACGGGATGAACGGCACCATGCCGGCCACGGTGAACAGCAAGGAGGGGTCGCTGGAGACCAGGGAGGCGGAGGGCACGGCGGTGTGTCCCTTGCTGACAAAAAAGTCGATCCAGCGCTTGGTGATCTCCTGCGACTTCATGAGCTGATTTCTTACCCTTCAATATTCACTGCGTTATGTGGCCCGCGTCTGTGCTGCGCGGGACAAGCTGAGGACCGGCACTGATCCGGGCCCCGTCGAACGGGGTCTCTTTTTAGGAGGTTCGGACATGCCGGCACGCCCTTAACGGGCACCGTACTTACTAATTCTCTCCCGGCTAGCGCCGGACCGCATCCCGGCGGGCAACGGCGCCGCCGGCAGCGATATCTGCTGCCGTGTCGATGCCAAGGGCAGTCCGGAGTTCGGCTTCCCGCTCCCCCATGCCTTCGCGGACGGCGTCGGCGAAGTCGAACAGTCCGTCTGCCAGCCGTCCGACGGCCCGGTTGAGCCCCTCGGGGCCGAGCGCGGACTGGGCTTCGGTGACCTTGCGGAAGGCGATGACGCCGATCGCGACGCCGATTCCCATCCAGATAATTCTGTTCATTTCAGGTTCTCCTGGCGGGCTTAGCGGCTGCGCCGGCCGGTGGCGGGCTTTTTGCGGGCGGAGAAGGCGGAGCGTACGCCGTAGCTGAAGGCAGCCACTTTGATCAGGGGCGATCCCACGGTGGCGGCCATCAGCGAGGACAGTGCCGAAATGTTGGCGGACGCGTCCGAGACGTTGGAGGAAATGCCGTCGACCTTCTTCAACTGCTCGTTGGTGGTGGTCACCGTGGCGGTGACTTCGTCCATGAGCGGGGTGGCGCCGTCGCTGATTGACCGGATGGAGGTCCGTACTTCGTCGAACACTCCCCCGAGCTTCAGGATCGGCACGGCGAGCAGCAGGACCAGGAGTGCAAACACCCCTGCCGCGATCAGGCCGGCAATATCGCCACCAGACATAGACACTCATCTCCTTGAACTGCAGTGGATAGCTGCTCGTTGCGTCGGGTCCCGACGGATTCAACCGACGGACAGAATCAGCTCCCGGGGAACTCCCCCCAGTACCTTACATACAAAGAAGCCCGCGGCGCTTGCCACGGGCTTCTTTGTAGGTGTTGCCTTTTGAACTAGCGTGCGTAGAATTCCACGACGAGCTGCTCTTCGCAGGTCACGGGGATCTCGGAACGCTTGGGGCGGCGCACCAGGCGGGCCTGCAGGGCGTCAAGCTTGACGTCCAGGTAGGCCGGAACGATCGGCAGGACGTCGCGGTGGGCGCCGGCTGCTGCAACCTGGAACGGAGGCATGGTCTCGCTGCGGCTGTGAACGTGGACCAGCTGGCCCTCGGCGACGCGGAAAGACGGGCGGTCAACGCGGATGCCGTCAACGAGGATGTGGCGGTGCACAACCAGCTGGCGGGCCTGGGCGATGGTGCGGGCGAAGCCGGCACGCAGCACGAGGGCGTCGAGACGCATTTCGAGCAGTTCGATCAGGTTTTCACCGGTCAGGCCCTTGGTGCGGCGTGCTTCTTCGAATGCACGGGTCATCTGGGCTTCGCGGATGCCGTACTGGGCGCGCAGACGCTGCTTTTCGCGCAGACGTACGGCGTAGTCGGAGTCCTGCTTCTTGCGGGCACGGCCATGCTCACCGGGGCCGTACGGGCGGCGCTCCATGTACTTGGCGGCCTTGGGGGTCAGAGCGATGCCGAGTGCGCGCGAAAGGCGTGCGGTACGGCGAGCACGAGTGTTGTTAGCCACTTGTGTCCTTCCAATATCTGCGGTGTGTCAGTGTTACTGGCCTCCACGATGGAGAGCATCGGCCAACCGCTGCCTTTTGCTACTGGGCACAGGGCAAACCTCATCAAATGCGAAGATTCAATGGATTGTGCGTCCGTGCCTTGCCAGACAACGAACTAGCCTACCATGAGCAGGCCCCTGGCCCGAAGCCGGTACCGAAGTCAGACTCTGGCGTGCACTCCCCTGGCACCGCTGCGCCCGAAGGACGCCGCACCCAGGAATTCCACGGCCACGAAAGGCTTCGGGCCCACCACCCATTCGTCATGGCCCGGCGGAATCGCGTAGGTGTCGTTGGCGTGGATCGTGGAGTGCAGCCCTTCGGCCGATTCGACTTCCATTTCACCGGAGATGCAGACGCCCAGATGGTGGTGCTGGCACACGTCGGTCTGCTCGTAGGGTCTGGTGTTTTCCGACCACCGCCAGCCCGGGCCCAGGATCAGCCGGGCCACCGAGTAGTCGTTCACAGTGCAGAGATCGAATTCGGCCTTGTCCGGGCACCGCTTCTTGTCGGGCACATCGAAGGACTTCACTGCCATGGCGGTAACGAAATTAATACTCATGGGACACTCACTGGGGAAGAAACTGGACGGGGCGGGGACGCTCGCGCTGGATGAGCTGGAAGGGGGCGGGGCCGGCTGCGTTTGGGGGTCCGCGTATCAAGCCGGCGACGATAGCTGCGCTGTCCCCTGCGCCGCACAGGTAGTCAGCAGATCAATGCCGACGTAATTCCACGTTAGACCTCTTGGCCCMTATGTCAACGGCGGTTTCCGGCGCCGCATGGGCGCGGCGGACCAGCCGCAGGCCAGCGGGGGGCCAGCCGCGACCCAGCCGCTAACCGTGTTGCCGTTCACGTGCCGCGAATGATCTTCCGGAGCCGCTCGAGCCGCGTGGCAATGTCCCGTTCGGCTCCGTTGGCGGTGGGGACATAGTAGTTGCGTCCGACGAGGTCATCCGGCGGATACTGCTGCGTGGCCACGGCATGCGGGGCGTCGTGGGCGTACTTGTAGCCCTTGCCGTGACCCAGCTGTTTTGAGCCAGGATAGTGGGCGTCGCGCAGGTGGGCCGGTATGCCGTTGCCGAGGCCGGCGCGGACGTCGGCGATCGCCTGGTTGATCCCCATGTACGCGGCATTGGACTTCGGCGCGGTGGCCAGGTGCACCACCGCCTCGGCCAGGACGATGCGGCCTTCCGGCATGCCGATCAGCTGCACAGCCTGGGCCGCGGCGACGGCGGTCTGCAGCGCCGTCGGGTCCGCCATGCCGACGTCCTCGGCCGCCGAGATCACGATCCGGCGGGCCACGAAGCGCGGGTCCTCACCGGCCTCCAGCATCCGGGCGAGATAGTGCAGCGAGGCGTCGACGTCGGAGCCGCGGATCGACTTGATGAACGCGCTGGCGACGTCGTAGTGCTGGTCCCCGGCCCGGTCGTAGCGAACGGACGCGACGTCCAGGGCCCGCTCCGTGTGCCGCAGCTGGATCGTGACGGGCTCCGCCGCTCCCGCGCCGGCTGTGTCGCTGTCGGCTGTGTCGCTGTCGGCTGTGTCAGTACCGCCTGTGTCCTTATCCGCAGTGTTACCAACGACCGCGTCGGCGTCGTCCGCGTCACCAAAGGCGACGCCGGCGGCCGCCTCGAGTGCCGTCAGGGCCCGCCGGGCGTCGCCGCCGGAGAGTCGGACCAGGTGGGCCAGGGCCTCGGCGCTGAGGACGGCTGTGCCGTTCAGTCCGCGGACATCAGCAACGGCCCGCTGCAGCAGGCCCTCGACGTCGGCGTCGGTGAGCGGTTTGAGGGTCAGCAGCAGCGAGCGGGACAGCAACGGGGACACGACCGAGAACGAAGGGTTTTCGGTGGTGGCAGCAACCAGCACCACCCAGCGGTTCTCGACGCCGGGTAGCAGCGCGTCCTGCTGGGCCTTGTTGAAGCGGTGGATCTCATCGAGGAAGAGCACGGTGGTGGTCTTGTAGAGGTCGCGCGCCGTCAGGGCCTCATCCATCACGCGGCGGACGTCCTTGACGCCGGCGGTGATTGCGGAGAGTTCGACGAATTTCCGGCCGGGTCCCTTGGCAATCACGTGGGCAAGGGTGGTCTTGCCGGTGCCCGGCGGACCCCAGAGGATCACCGAACTCGGTCCGGCGGGGCCGGTCGCGTTGGAGCCGGCGGCCAGTTGGCGCAACGGTGAGCCCTGGCCGAGCAGGTGCTGCTGGCCCACTACGTCATCCAAGGTGCGCGGCCGCATCCGGACGGCGAGCGGGCTGCGCGGCGAGGCTACCCCGGCGCCGGATCGCGGTGCCGACCCGGCTCGCCCGGATTCCTCCGCGTCGCCGTTATCGTCCCCGCCGGCGTCGTCGTTTCCGTCGGCATTGTCCCGCCCTGCGCCAAAGAGATCATCCACATAGATAGGCTACTTCTAGTTCCTGCCCGTCCTGTCACTCCTCCATCACGCACGTGGTACCCCTCGCCCCGCGCCGACCCCCTCATCTCGCCGCTCATCTGAACCGGCACCTGACCCCGCAAACTAAACCCGCAAACTGAACCCGCATCTGACCCTGCAACGAAAGAGCCCTTCCATGCCCAGCCCCGAGACCCGTGTGGCCTTTGTCTCCGGAGCCCGACTGCCGGGCTGGGTGGACCGCTTCGCCGCGAGCCACGGCGCACTCAGTGAGGAAGAGACCGACGCCGGACTGGAGCTGCGCGCCGCGGACGGCGCTGTGGCCGTACTGCGGGCGCCTTGGCCCGTGGACGGCCGGCCCGGGAGCGGCCGCGACGCCGTCTCCCGGCTGGCCTCCCTGGCCGGCCAGCCGCGGAGCGTGGGTGCCGTACTGGTCCGCCGCGGCGGATATTCGGTGGCCGTGGTCAGTGGCGGCACTGTACTGGCGTCCAAGACCGGCACGCGCCACGTTCAGTCCCGGACGGCGGCCGGCGGCTGGTCCCAACAGCGCTTTGCCCGACGGCGCGCCAACCAGGCCGATGCCCTCGTCGAAGCGGTCGCCGAGCACGCAGCAAGGATCTTCGCCGAGCACCGGGTCGAATACCTGGCACCGGGCGGCGACCGGACACTGGCCGAGCAAGTGCTCGCCGAGCCGGTGCTGAAACGCTACGCCGGACTTGCCCGGCTGGCGTTCCTGGACGTCCCGGATCCGCGTGCCGCCATCCTGAAGAGGGCCGCCACGGACCTGTGTTCGGTGCGGATCCTCGTGACCGACCCGCAGTAGCTGTCCCCCCGCTGCGTGGTTCCCGCCCTGCCGTCACCCGTTACGTTCTGAGCCGGCCGCCACTGGAAGGGTGGGCACGCAACGGGTCGATCAGGCGCATTGGAGCAGGAAACTCTCCGGGAACGGGTCATCCGGTGGCACTGGCCGCCACGGATCGTTCGTATCTGCCACTGGCGTTGGACGCGCGGCGATAATTTCATGCCAGTCCGGGAAGGGATCCGGGGGCAGTTCCCGGCTGAGATCGCGCCCAGGGTCCGGGCAGGGGTCCCGGTCCCCGGTGAGCGCCGGATCCGGCTGGTGTCCTGGATCGGTGGGCAGGTGGTGGCCGGCGATTGCGTCGGCGGTCAGGACGTGTTCGGGCCAGGGCTCAGGCCACAGGGGTGGTTCCCAGTCCTGGTGCTCGCTGGGGTAATGCCGGCCGGACGGTGATGTCCACCCTGGAGGGTTGTCGTTGCTGGCTCCGGTTGGTGTCCAGGCGGAGCCGTGTTTGAGGCGGTGGTGTTTCGGGCAGGGCTGGCCCAGGTTGGAGATGCCGGTGGTGCCGCCCTCGGCCCAGGCCAGGAGGTGGTCTGCCTCGTTGTCCAGGGACTGGTTGCTGCAGCCGGGGAAGGGGCACTTGCCGTCACGGAGGCGCAGCCAGTGGCGCTGGGCCTTGGTCAGACGGTAGCTTGTCCGTCCGATTTCCAGCGGGGCGCCGTCACGGGGGTCGGTCAGGACCCGGTAGAACGATCCGGCGCCATCGCCGGCCAGACGGCGGGCCATGGACGGCGGGATCGGCCCGTAGCCGTCCAGGACGGCCGGTTCCGCGGTGGCGCCCAGCAGCGCCAGGACCGGGACTGTGATCAGCACCTGCGCCCGCGGGGACGGAACACCCCCGGACGCGCCGGGGTGGCCGTCGGCCGTTCCACCCTGGGTGCCCGTGCCCGTGTCGGTGTCGGTGTCGGTGGTGTGGCTGGTGAGGAGCCAGGTGGCGGCAACGTCGGCGCGGAGCTGGGCGAGGTTCCGGGGCTCGGCCGGGCCCTGGAGGGCGCGGGCCGCGGCAGTGGTCCGTTCCCAGATTCCTGCGGCGGTATCGGCCGGGAGGTAGGCGGAGAGCCACGCCATGCCGTCCCGGTCCGGGAGGAAATCGATCCGTCGGTCCGCGGCGCACTTGGCGTGGCGTTTCTCGATGCTGACCGGGTGGTGGCGTTCGCGCCAGGCGCGGGCCTTGGCCCGGAACCTTGACGCCACGAGGTCCCCGGCCCGGCACCCGCGGGCGGGGTTCGGTGCGGCTGGGTCCAGGAAGTGAGCCTCCAGCCCGGCGGCCCCGGCCTCCTCCAGGCCGGCGGTTTCCTCGACGATGATCCGGGCGTGTTGCCAGGAGATCGTCCCGGCCTGCAGGGCGGCCAGGGTCAGTGGCAGGGCCGTGGTCAACGCCAGGGCATCGGAGAGCAGGGCGCCGGCGCTTCGTTCGCTGACGGTCAGGACACAGCCGACCTCGGCAACCAGCGCCATGGCCTGCGCGGCGCGGTCCTGCGGGGATGCCTCCGGCGGGACCAGTGCCCCGGCGGACCGGGCATAGCCGGCGGCCAGCTTCGCCTTCAGCGCGGCCGTCCGGGCCTCCAGCCGGGCTACCTCGGCCAGCCCGTCCAGGCAAGCATCCGCCATACAACGCAACGGATCCGCGCCACGCAACCGGTCCGCCCCGGACTGAACTGGGCGGGCTGAAACCGTGCGGGCATGAACAGTGCGGTCAGCCTCGTCGCCCGCGAGGGCAATACACGCCGCGGCAGATGCGGCGACGGCCTCCACGGCCTCTCGAAGGTCCCCGCTCCAGCTTTCCGCGCTGCAGGTTTCCGCACTGCAGCTTTCTGCACTGCAGGTTTCCGCACTGCAGGTTTCCGCACTGCAGCTTTCTGCACTGCAGGTTTCCGCACTGCAGGTTGCCGCACTGCAGGTTGCCGAACTGCAGGTTTCTGCGCTCCTGCTTTCTGCGCTCTGCGCTGTTGCGCTTTCCATACCCAAAGCATCGCAGGAGGCTATGACACTTTTGAGTTGAGCAGGATGCGGGGCAACTCCGCGACTGGCTGTTTGGCCGGCCGGCGGCGGCGGGCTCACGGCCGTCGTCCCCCAACACCGCTTACACAGACACACAGACACACAGACACACAGACACACAGACACACAGACACACAGACACACAGACACACAGACACACAGACACACAGACACACAGACACACAGACACACAGACACACAGACGATCATGTCTCCAGAACGCCGCTGGCCACATCGAGACAGACCGCCCCCACCGCCAATGCAGGGCCGCCGGCCCCGAGATCGGCGTCGCCTCCCGGTTCCCGCCTTGACGGAAACCGGTACTTTGCCGCAGTTTCTGCCATTTTCGCTGCGTTCCCGCCGTTTTGCTGTGCCCCGGCCGTTCCCCGCCGTTGCGCTGCCCGCCAACGCCGTCCGGACGCCGGCCAGCCGGACGGGCCGCTGACCTTGGCCTCCACAAAATATCCAAGTAGTTCAGCAGCTTCGGCCGCCACCACCTGAGTACCCGCCGCTGTCCGCGCCTGGGGAATTCGAGTAATTCCTACTCGTTTCCCCTGCTTTTTGCCGCCCATAGACTCGGGCACATCCCTTGCCACTGACATCAATCGCTATTGGGGAATTCAATGTGCAACATTGACCAACCGGTTCCCAGAATGACAAATACGGAATCACCACTCGCCGCAACCCACATCGGCAGCAGAAGAATATGCAACGCACAGAATGCGACCGACGGTGGATAACCAAAAAAGCACCCGGCGATTCATTGCACTCATCCTGGCGCTCCTTATTCCCCTGAACTTCTTAGTGGGCGCTGTTGCCGTGGCGGCAGACGCCGTCAACCTCGTGAAGAACCCGTCTCTGGAGGAGGGTACCGTGGACGCGACTTGCTTCAAGCGGGCCGGCTGGGGAACTGAAGGGAACTGGAATTTCGTCGCCGGGCGGCTCGGCGGCCGGGCGGCCTCTGTCACGCTCCAGGGCCACACTGCAGGCGACCGGAAGCTGCTCCAGGAGGAAAGTGCCCAGTGCGCTCCCTCCGTGGTCGCGGGCCACGGCTACACCATTCAGCTCTGGTACAAGTCCACGGCACCCGCATCACTCACGCTGTTCCGTCATTCCGCCCAGGGATGGAGCTACTGGGGCGACATCGCGCAACAGGCACCGGCACCGGACTGGACGCTGGCCACTGCCCTTACACCCGCAATCCCGGACGGAACGGACTACATAAGTTTCGGGCTTTCACTTGGAACCGACGGGACCCTGGCCACGGACGACTATTCCCTGACTGAAATTCCTGCACCGACACAAAACACCAGCGAATTGATAATAAATGGGAATCTCGCCGACGGCACCCCAACACCGGATTGTTTTATGCTCGCCGGCTGGGGAAACCGACAAATGGCGACCTCACTCTCAAATGATGTTCCGCCAAATTCATCCGCCGGAACCAGGTCCTTCGCCGTTAATGTCACGAATTATCAGTCCGGGGACGCAAAACTAATCCAGTCTGACGGGCCCGGTTGCGCACCCGCCGTCACGCCAGGGGAACAATACGACCTAAAAGTCGACTACAAGTCCACCGCGGCGGGCCCCTCCGGCCTGACTGTCTTCAGCCACACCGCCGCCGGCTGGCAGTACTGGACCGACCTCAAGGAACTGCCGCCCGCCCCCGGCTGGACCACAGGTCAGGCGCGAACGCCTGCGATCCCCAGCGGCGTCGACCGGATTTCCTTCGGGGTATCCATCGCAGGCAACGGCACGGTCTCGACCACTCACTACTCGCTGGTCAAATACGACGCAGCAGGACCGCCCCCTACCGGCGGCCCGGACGCCGTCGGATCCTGGGAGACCCTTTCCTCGCAGCTGCCCATCCGGGCGCTTCACTCGACCCTGCTCCACGACGGGCGCGTGCTGCTGATCGCCGGTTCGGGCAACAACGAGCCGAACTTCAACGCGGGCACCTTCCGGGCCGTGGTCTGGTCGCCCACAACCAACGTCTTCAAAGACATCCCCGTGCCCTACGACATGTTTTGTGCCGGACACGTGACCCTGCCGGACGGGAAAGTCCTCCTGGCCGGCGGTACCCAGGCGTACCCCACCTCCAACGCGGGGCCCACGACCTTCCAGGGATCCAAGAAGAGCTACTACTTCGACCCCGCTGACGACACCTTCCATCCGCTCTCCGACATGGCCGGCGCGCACTGGTATCCGTCGCTGACGAAGCTGGGCAATGGCGATATCTGGTCCGCCGGCGGGCTCGATGAAAAGGCCCAGGGCACCGTGTTGACCGAGATGTTCGACACCTCGGCCATGCGGTGGCTGCCGCAGAACCAGGTGCCGCAGACGTGGAGCTTCTGGGGCACCTACCCGCACATGTTCCTGCTCGAAAACGGAAGGATGTTCTACTCCGGTGCCCACACCTTCGGCAACGGACTGCCGGGGACGGGATCGTCGATCTACGACTGGACCACCGCGCAGATCTGGGACGTTCCCGGGCTGCGGCAAAAGGATCTCAGGGACCAGGCCGGCTCCGTGTTCATTGGTCCGGTCCAGGACCAGAAACTCATGATCGTGGGCGGCGGAAATGCCGACGGCAACACGCCGGGCATCAACCTCGTGGACCTCATTGACCTCAAACAGCCCAGTCCGCACTACGTGCCCGGACCGGACCTCCCCGGACCCGGCAAGATGTACGTCAACGTCCTCAACCTTCCCGACCGTACCGTGCTGGCCGCCAACGGCGCACAGCTGAACCGTTCGGGAAACATCCAGACTGCTGCCATCTACACGCCGTCGACGAACTCCTGGAAGACTGTGGCGGCGGATCCTGTTGGCCGGAACTACCACTCGACGTCCATCCTTCTGCCGGACGGCCGTGTGGCGGTCCTGGGCTCCAATCCGCTGGATAATTCGTTCGAAGCCAGGATCTCGGTCTACAGTCCCCCGTACCTGTTCAAGGGTGCCCGGCCCGTCATCACTGCGGCCCCCAGCCAGATTGGCTACGGCCAGAATGTGCAGATCGGTGTCACGGGCAATGTCACGGCCGCCTCCCTCATACCGCCAATGTCACAGACGCATCAGACAGACACCAACGCGCGCGTCGTGGATCTGCCCCTGGCGGGCACAGGTGCGAACCGCACCGCCCAAATTCCCAGCAATCACAATCTCGTGCCGCCAGGGCCGTACATGCTCACTGTCTTGTCCGCCGACGGAATCCCGAGCGTCGCCCGTTGGGTATGGGTTTCATGAAACGCGTCACCGAAGCCACGGCAGGCTCAGCACGGGGAGGACGCGGGGCACGCGTCGTCGTCGCCCTCACAGCGGCGGGCCTGGCAGCGACGGCGGCCATGGTGTGGGGCGGGATGTCCGCGATCGCCACTGTCAGCGCCGTCAACGCCGGTCCGCGCGTGAGCCAAGGGCCATCGGCCGCCGAACAGGCCGCCGGGTCCGCAAGCGCCCGGCCGGGGCAATCCGCTACAAAGGACGCCACAAAGGACTCCCCCAAAGACGCCGCCGGCTCAAGCAAAGCGCCGCAGCTTGGGCCCATGCCACCGGCTTCTGCGAACCAGGCGTCCACGGCAGCGGGCGACACACCGGAAGTCTCCCTGGCTGAGGCGGCGCGGACACAAACCGGTTCGGCCGCCACGTCGCCGGAGGGCGGCAATTCCACGGGCCTCAAGCAGCGGGGCCCCGTTGACCCGGCGGCGGTGCTGTCCGGCGCGAGCGTATCCCTGGGCGGCTGTCTCCCCCAGTACGGCGCGGACGGACAGTGCCTTCCCGCCATTCCGCCGAGCATGAGCCGGCATCTGAAGGAGATGAAAGACGCGGGCCTCGATCCCGGGTCCATGCCACATTCCTGGACCTGCACCGAGGTCCGCACTTACTTCAAGGGCGGACTGCCAGTGCGCAAAGCGCATGTAGATCCGCAAAGGCTCGACGCCAACCATGACGGCGTCGCCTGTGGCGCGGCCGACTAACCGCCCGCCAGATGCCGGACGCTCCCGCGGTCCGGCTGACTATCTACCCGGCTGACTATCCACCCGACTGACTATCCACCCGACTGGGGATCCCGCCCGCTTAGGCGATCCCCTGCGTCCGCCCACCCATTGGAGTTCCGACATGTCCGCTACGTTGCTGGCCAGCGCCCTGGTCCTCATCATCGCCATGGCGCTCTTTGCCATCGCCGTGTCCACCCTCTACCTGAATACCTACGCGTGGTGGGACCCCCAGACGCAGGTCAGGACCTCCTACTCCGGCCTTCAGCCGACGGAGGGGCATTCGTTTTCCCTGATCATGCCGTGCCGCAACGAACGCGAAGACGTCATGCGTGCCACGCTGGCAGCGCTCCTGGCACAGACGCATTCCAGCAAGGAGATCATCATCTCCGTCGGACATGACGACACGGAGACGGTGGGGATCGCGCACAAGCTTGCGCGGGAGTTTCCGGAGTTCGTGCGGGTCAGCGTCGACGTCAGCGAGAAGAAGAACAAGCCGCGGCAGCTGAACAAGGCGCTGTCGATGTGCCGCAACAGCGTGGTCGGGGTCTTCGATGCCGAGTCGATCGCCGCCGAGGAGTTGCTGGCCCATGTCGACAGTGTCTTCACCACCAAGAACGCCGACGTCGTCCAGGGCGCCGTGCAGCTGATCAACTACAAGGACACGTGGTACTCACTGCGGAACTGCCTGGAGTACTTCACCTGGTTCCGGTCCAGGCTGCACGCCCATTCCCGGCAGGGATTCATTCCCCTCGGCGGCAACACCGTGTTCATCAAGCGTGAACTGCTCACGGCCGTGGGCGGCTGGGACGGCTCCTGCCTCGCCGAGGACTGCGATCTCGGGGTTCGACTGTCGACGCTTCGCAGGAAGATCGTGGTGGCGTACTCGCCCCAGCTGGTCACGCGTGAGGAAACGCCGGACAGCCTGGCCGGGCTGATCCGGCAGCGCACCCGCTGGTCCCTCGGCTTCATGCAGGTCTTCGCCAAGGGCGACTGGAAGGCCCTGCCGTCCCGGCGGATGCGGACCATCGCCTGGTGGACACTGATGCAGCAGCATTTCATGGCGCTGGCCGGGGTCTGCATCCCCCTCGCAATCGCCGCCGCGATCTGGGGCAAGTTCCCCCTTGTGGTCACGCTGGTCACATTCCTTCCGCTGATTCCCACGCTCGTGACTGTCGCGTTCGACGTCTGCATGCTCCACGAATTCGGCCGCGACCATAAGTTCGCCATCAGCTGGTACGACTACTTCCGGCTCATTGCCGGCACTCCCCTCTACCAGATGGTCCTGGCCTTCGCCGCCCTGCGGGCCCTGTTCAAGTTCGTGCGGCGCGACTTTGCCTGGGAAAAGACCGACCATTCCGGATCCCACTTGGCCTACCTCCTCCCCGGGGCCGCGGAGCCGGCCCGGCAGTAGCAACCACCTTCGTTTCAACAGCCCCTAGGAGGCAGTCATGGCAGCCACGGAACTGAAACCCGGTCCACGCACAGCACCCACAGCGCCACCGGCATCTGCCGGCCAGTCGGATACTTCGGCCGTACGGACCCCCAAACACCGCGGCACGGCGCATGGCGCTCCGTTCAACGTGAGGTACCTCCCGCTGTGGGACCGGATTGCCCTGGCTGCGCTCACCGTCACCGCGGCCGCACTCAGCCTGTGGAATCTCGATGGGGCGCCAAGCTACCAGGACGACGAGGGCACCTACACCTCCCAGGCCTTCGCCGTCCACTCCGGCTCCCTCGCCCCGTACACGTACTGGTACGACCACCCGCCGCTGGGCTGGATCCAGATCGCGGCGCTGAACTGGCTTCCGGGTCTCCTCAGGCTCGGCGACGGCACCACCATCGGCGCCACCAGGTACGTCATTTCGGTGTACTTCGTCGCCAGCGCAGTGCTGCTCTACATGGTGTCCCGCCGCTTGAACCTGCGGATTCCGTTCGCGGCCCTGACCACAGTGCTCTTTATCCTGTCCCCACTCTCGCTCGTGCTCGGGCGGCAGATCTACCTCGACAACATCGGCGTGCCGTGGCTCCTGCTGGCCTTCTACCTTGCACTGTCATCGCGGGACGCGCTGTGGCACCACGTGGGCGCCGGGCTCTGCTTCGCGATCGCGGTCCTCTCCAAGGAGACCCTGTCCATCTTTGGCCCCGCCCTGCTGCTCGCCCTGATCTACCGGCCCAAATGGAGCAACAGGTCATTTTCGGTGGTTGGCTTCCTCACCGCCGGCGGACTGCTGCTGGCCTTCTACCCGCTGTCGGCGCTGCTTCGCAATGAGCTGCTCTCGGGGCCCGATCACGTCTCGCTCCAGGACGCCCTCGCCTACCAGCTCCTGAACCGGTCCGGCTCCGGCACCATCTTCCAGGCCGGTTCCAGCCGCGCGGAGCTGCTCTCAGGCTGGCTCTACTTTGATAAGTACCTCATCGCCGCCGGGCTGGCCGCCGCCGTCGTCTGCCTGCTGCGCCGGCGGTCCCGGATCCTGTTTATCGCCATTGCCTCCTTCGCCACCCCGATCGTGCTGGGCCAGGGCTATCTCCCCGCGATGTACATCATCGGCGTGATCCCGTTCCTGGCGCTGGCATGCGGGTCGGCCGTGGACATCGCCTGGAGCGGCGTGGAAAGACTCGTGCACCGCGCGCCGCGCCTGGCCCGGCCCCTGCGGGCGGGGTTCGTCGCCGTCCTCTCGGCATCGCTGCTCCTGATGTCGCTGCCGCAGTGGTTTGAGCAGGACAGAACACTCCTCACCGCCGAGACCAACTCCAACTGGCGCAGCACCATGACCTGGGTCCAGGACAACGTCTCACGCAGCGACGTCGTTCTCGCCCCCTATTCCATGTGGCACGACCTGAATTCCAGCGGCTGGAACAACGCATGGACCATGATCGCCACGGAGAAACCCGACCTCGACAAGCAGTTCGAGATCGAACGGCCAGGCGGGTGGAAGGAAATCCGCTGGATCATCGTGGGCCCGTCCGTCACCGCCAACATCGATTCCCTGGGGCTAAGCCGGGTGAAGATGGCCCTGCAGAACTCCGAGCAGGTCCAGACCTTCGGCGAATGGAGCGTACACCGCGTCATCAATCCCCCGTCCACCTAGGACGCAGACCAACAGGACGGCAGCCATGAAGCTTTCAGTCATCGTCCCCACCCGCAATGAGGCCCCGAACGTCCAGCAATTGATCGGCCGGGCCACGGAGGCCTGCCGCGACATCGACGCAGAGCTCGTGTTCGTTGACGACTCAACGGACAACACCCCTGAAGTCATTGCGGCCGCCGCGGCATCGCAGCCCATGCGGATCCGGGTGATCCACCGCGAGGCCCCCACCGGTGGCCTGAGCGGCGCCGTCGTGGACGGCGTGCGTTCCAGTGCCGCCGAATTCTGCATGGTGATGAGCGGCGATCTCCAACATCCACCCGAGCTCATCCCCGTCCTGCTTGCGAAGCTTGAAGGCAACGACGCCGACGTCGTTGTCGCCTCGCGCTACGGCGCCCGTGGCACAAGCGACGACGACGCCAACTACGGCGCTAGACCCGCCGACGGCGGTAAGGAAGACGGCGGTAATGACGGCGGCGGCGGCGCGGCCACCTGGTCCCGCCGGGTTGTCTCCGTCGGGGCCACGCGCATCACGCTGGCTCTGTTTCCGCTGCGCCTGCGGGGCTGTTCGGATCCCATGACGGGGTACTTTGGCCTGCGGCGCTCCGCCATCGAGTGCAGCGCGCTGCGTCCCAGCGGGTTCAAGATCCTGCTGGAAATCCTCGCCCGGCACCACCTCACGGTTTCCGAGGTTCCGTTTACGCCCGGGCCGAGGACCGCGGGCAGGTCCAAGGCGGGCGTAGGCCAGGGACTGCGTTTCCTCCGGCAGCTCGGCGAGCTGCGCGCGGGAACGGCGATGCTGTTCGCCGGGGTGGGGGCTGTGGGCGCCGTCCTGAATCTTTTGATCATGGCGTTCCTGCTCTCCACCGGCACCAACTTCGTCGCGGCGGCCATCGTTGCCGCTGAGCTGACGATTGTCTCGAACTTCCTGATGCAGGAAAACATTGTCTTCGGCACCCTGCCGCAGAAGGCCAACGGGTTTCGGACCCGGTTTGCCCAGTCGTTCTGGTTTAACAACCTGGAGGCCCTGGCCCGGCTTCCCGTACTGATGCTTGCCGTCAACGTCCTGGTCATCGACGCCGTCCTGGCGCAGGCTGCGACGCTCGCGGCGGCGTTTGTGGTGCGGTATTTGTACCACTCGAGGATCGTCTACTCGGCCAGGCCGGCGCCTGCACCCGGCGCAGCACCGGCCGCGAACGGCGGCTTGAGGTTCACCCGCGGCCGCATGCGCCTCCGCCGGCAGCTCCCGCGCAGCCTCGGGACAGGCCGGCCGGGAACGTGACGGCTGCCGGCCCGCACAGCTAGCAGCCGGTCAGGTGCCGCTTCGGCTTTTCCTGCCGGTAGAGGTACCGGCAGGCCTCGCGGAAGCCGGCGTGGGCGTACAGGGCCCGGGCTCCGGCATTCGATGCCATCACCAACAGCCAATACCCCTCCACGCCGCGGGCGCCGCCCTCACGCAGCAGGGCCCGGACTATCCGGCCGCCGTAACCCCGGCGCCGGGCATCCGGTCGGGTCGCCATGCAGTACAGGCCACCCCAGCGCGGACCTGTGGGGCCCGTGTCCGGCAATGCCAGCCGGGCGACGGCGACGGGCGCACCGACGTCGTCGCGAACGAGGGCGTACAGGGCCGGGCAGCCCTCGAGGATGCGGCGGGCCACGGCGAGCTCGGCCGCTCCGCCGCGGCCGTCGACGCTCCACCACAGCTCCAGCCATTCAGCCGACGGACTGGCCGAGACTTCCACGGCAGGATCGGCTGGTCCGGGTGCTGCGGCGGGTTCTGCGGCGGGTGCTGCTCCGGGTTCGTCCCCGTCCCGACGGACCAGGACCAGGGTTTCGGACTGCCGGGTGAATCCTTCTTCGTCGAGCACAGCATGCAGCGGTGCATGGCCCGGGCCGTCGAAGATCTGGAAGATCAGCGGCAGCCGGCGGTTCCGGTACCAGAGCCGCGCGTCCCGGAGGGCGGCCAATTGCCGGTGCGGGTCGCCATCGCCGGGGTCCCGCACCCAGACCGAGTTCGCCCGCTGCGTCACGCCGGAGGCGGCCCGCAGCACCCAGCCGCCGGACTCTTCCCGGTCAGCGGCGGGCCACGCGGCATCCATCAGGGCCTCCAGCCCGGGGATGGCTTCGAAGTTGGCTTCGGCATGAACTGCAGGGCTCGATTTGGGGTTCGCTGCGTGGCCCGGACCCAGGTCCATCAAAGTCTCTCCGTCCCGAACACGATGCGGCCGATTATGACAGCAGGGGCTCTCCGGTTGCCCGGGGAGCCCCTGCTGCTGATGCTGTCAGGCTAGTTTTTGCCGTCCGAGGCCTTCTTGGCCTCGGGCTTGAAGTCGACGCCGGCTTCCTTGCGCTGGTGCGCCGTGATGGGAGCGGGAGCCTGAGTCAGGGGGTCGTAGCCGCCGCCGGACTTCGGGAAGGCGATGACGTCGCGGATGGACTCCACACCGGCCAGCAGGGCAACCACGCGGTCCCAGCCGAAGGCGATGCCGCCGTGCGGCGGGGCACCGAACTTGAAGCCCTCCAGCAGGAAGCCGAACTTGGTCTGGGCGTCTGCCTTGTCCAGGCCCATGAGCTCGAACACCCGCTCCTGGACATCGCGCTCGTGGATACGGATCGAGCCGCCACCGATTTCGTTGCCGTTGCAGACGATGTCGTAGGCGTAGGACAGTGCCGACTCCGGATCCTTGTCGAAGGAGTCCATGAACTCGGGCTTGGGCGAGGTGAACGCGTGGTGCACGGCGGTCCACTGGCCCGCACCGACGGCGACGTCACCGGAGGCGACTGCGGCGGCGGCCGGTTCGAACATCGGCGCGTCAACGACCCAGCAGAAGGCCCAGTCGGCGGGGTTGATGAGGCCGGTACGGTGGCCGATCTCCACGCGGGCGGCGCCGAGGAGCGCGCGGGACGGGGTCTTCTCGCCGGCTGCGAAGAAGATGCAGTCACCGGGCTTGGCTCCGACGGCGTCGGCCAGGCCCGCACGCTCGGTGTCGGTCAGGTTCTTGGCCACAGGACCGGCGAGCTCGCCGTCTTCCTTGTACAGGACGTACGCCAGGCCCTTGGCGCCGCGCTGCTTGGCCCATTCCTGCCACGCGTCCAGCGCGCGGCGGGCCTGGGAGGCGCCGCCGGGCATGACGACGGCACCGACGTAAGGTGCCTTGAAGACGCCGAAGTTGGTGTCCTTGAAGAATTCGGTCAGCTCAGTCAGTTCCTGGCCGAAGCGCAGGTCCGGCTTGTCCGAGCCGTAGCGGGCCATGGCGTCGTGGTAGGTGATGCGCTGGATCGGGGTCGGGATCTCGACGTCGATCAGCTTCCACAGGGCCTTGACGATGTTCTCGCCCAAACTGATGATGTCGTCCTGGTCCACGAAGCTGGCTTCGATGTCCAGCTGGGTGAATTCCGGCTGGCGGTCCGCGCGGAAGTCTTCATCGCGGTAGCAGCGGGCGATCTGGTAGTACTTTTCGAAGCCGCCCACCTGCAGGAGCTGCTTGAACAGCTGGGGGGACTGCGGCAGTGCGTACCAGGAACCCGGCGCGAGGCGGGCCGGGACCACGAAGTCGCGGGCGCCTTCCGGCGTCGAACGGGTCAGCGTGGGGGTTTCAATCTCCACGTAGCCGTCCTGGTGCAGCAGCTCGCGGGCCACGCGGTTGGCCTCCGAACGCAGGCGCAGGTTGCGGGCGGGGCCGGGGCGGCGCAGGTCCAGGTAGCGGTGCTTCAGGCGCGCTTCCTCGCCCACCTCGACGTGCTCGTCGATCTGGAACGGCAGCGGATCCGAGGTGTTCAGGATGGTGACCTTTTCGGCCATGACCTCGATCTCACCGGTGGGCAGCGCCGGGTTCTCGTTGCCCGCGGGGCGCTGGGACACGGTGCCGACGATCTGCAGCACGTATTCGTTGCGCAGCCCGTGGAAGACCTCTTCTTCGCGGACCACAACCTGGGCGACGCCGGACGCGTCGCGCAGGTCAACGAATGCGACACCACCGTGGTCACGACGCCGGCCGACCCAGCCGGCGAGGGTTACGGTTTGTCCAATGTGCTCGGAGCGAAGAGATCCGAGGTCATGTGTGCGCAGCACAGCATTCCTTTCAGCGGAAAATCAAAAATGACGTTTAAACGTAGCGAGGTTGGAAACTGAAGTTCAATATGATCGCTTCAGGAACGATCCCGTTCGAGTTTACCCGGTGGAAAGGCCCCTCCTGCCATGACAACCCGGCACAACGGAACCCGGCCCGGTGACCGCAGCGGCCGGGCGCCCGGTCACAGGCGCGGTCACCGGCCCGTCCCGCCGCGGCCGCACGAGCGCCTGCAGCGCCGGCTCGGCGTGTTTGATTCCACGGCAATCGGCCTGGGTTCCATGCTCGGCGCCGGCGTGTTCGTCGTGTTCTCCCCCGCAGCGGCCCTGGCCGGGCCGCTGCTGGCACTGGCGGTCGCCGTGGCCGGCGCCATCGCGTACTGCAACGCAGTCGCGTCGGCACAGCTGGCGGCGAGGTACCCCGACAGCGGCGGCACCTATGTGTACGGGCGCCGGCAACTCGGCGAGTGGCCCGGCTTCATTGCGGGCTGGGGCTTCGTGACGGGCAAGACGGCGTCCTGCGCGGCGATGGCGCTCACGTTCGGTCACTACGTTGCACCTGCGTACGCGACGCCGCTGGCGGTCGCTGCCGTCGTGGTCCTCACCGGGGTCAACCTCCTCGGGATTACGCGGACCGCGCTGCTGACCAGGGTCCTGCTGGCCGTTGTGCTGGCCACTCTCGTGTTCGTCGCCGCGGCGTCGCTGCTGGGCCCGCACCCGGCCGGCGCCCCCGCCGCCCACGGGGCAACAACACCCCTGTCGACGCCGGCCGGCGGCTGGGGCGTCCTGCCGGCGGCGGGGCTGATGTTCTTTGCCTTCGCCGGCTATGCGCGGATCGCAACCCTGGGCGAGGAGGTCAAGGACCCCGCGCGCACCATCCCGCGGGCCATCCTGGCCGCACTGGCCGGCGCCTTCGTGATCTATCTGGGCCTGTCCGTGCTGCTGCAGTGGCACTTACCGCCCGAGCAGCTGGCGGGCTCGACGGCGCCGCTGCTGGACGCGGTGGAGGCCAGCGGCCTCAGCGGCGGCGTCCCGTTCGTCCAGGCGGGAGCGGCGGCCGCCTGTCTTGGCGCATTGCTGGCACTGATCACCGGCGTCGGCCGGACCACCCTGGCCATGGCGCGGGAACGGGACCTGCCCGGCCCACTGGCCAGGGTGGGCCGGGCCCACACGGTCCCGTTCATCGCGGAGCTGGCGGTCGCCGCCGCCGTCGTCATCCTGCTGCTAAGCACCAACGTGCTGACCGTGGTCGGATTTTCCAGCTTCGGCGTACTGATCTATTACGCCGTGACCAATGCCGCGGCCTTCACACTGGACGGCCGGCCCTGGCACGCGCCGCGCTGGCTCAATGCGCTGGGCTTCTTGGGCTGCCTGGTCCTGGCCGCCACCCTGCCGCCGGCCTCCGTGCTGGTCATGGCCGCGGTGCTGGCCGTCGGAGTGGCCGCGCGGTTCCTCGTCGTGCGGTCACGCAGGTAACTAGCGGGCAGGTAGTCAGCCGGCGGCGGTTACGCGCACATGCAGGTCCTCCTCGGAGGGCATCCACGTGTCCGGGTCGGCATCGTACTGCTCGCCCGTGCGGATGTCCTTGACCTGGTGCTTGCCGTCGTCGTCGGTGAACCAGACAAACGGAATGCCGCGCCGGTCGGCGAACTTGATCTGCTTGCCGAACTTCTCGGCCTTCGCGGCGACCTCCGTGGCGATGCCTCGGCTGCGCAGCTGCGCCGCGACATCCTGCGCCGCGCCCCAGCTGTCGTCGTTGTTGAGCGTAACCAGCACGGCCGTGGGCACGGAGCGCGTGGCCTTGGCAAGGTCCTGGCTCAGGATCCGCGACACCAGGCGGGTCACGCCGATCGAGAGGCCGACGCCGGGGAACTTGCGGTTGCCCTTGCTGGCCAAGGCGTCGTAGCGGCCGCCCGAGCAGATCGAGCCCAGCTGTTCGTGTCCCACCAGGACGGTTTCCACAACGGTGCCCGTGTAGTAGTCCAGGCCGCGGGCGATGCTCAGATCTGCCACCACCCGCCCGGGAGCGTGCAGGACGGCGGCCGCAATGACCTGTTCCAGCTCGTTCAGGCCCTCTTCCAGCAGCTCATTGGTGACGCCGAGCGCCCGGACCTGCTCCACGAAGGACGTGTCCGTGGTGCGGATGCCGGCGAGCTTCAGGGCAGCCTGAGCCTGGTCGTCCGTGGCGCCGAGCTCTTCCTTGAGCAACTCGGCGACCTTCGCGGGCCCGACCTTCTCGAGCTTGTCGATGCTGCGCAGGACGCCCGGGGTGTCTGTGAGCCCGATCCCGGTGTAGAAGCCCTCGGCCAGCTTGCGGTTGTTGATCCGCAGCAGGAAATCCGGGATGGGCAGCGCGTTGAGCGCCTCGGCGATCACGAGCGCGATTTCGACGTCATAGCGGAACGGCAGCTCGCCGTCGCCTACGACGTCGATATCCGCCTGGGTGAACTCGCGGGCGCGTCCTTCCTGGGGACGTTCGCCGCGCCAGACCTTCTGAATCTGGTAGCGGCGGAACGGGAACGCCAGGTAGCCGGCGTTCTCCACGACGTAGCGGGCGAAGGGCACCGTGAGGTCAAAGTGCAGCGCCAGGGCATGCGGGTCGGCCTTGGCGGCGCTGTCCCCCTCGTCGTCCTGGAGCCGGCTCAGGCCGTAGACCTCTTTGTCGATTTCGCCCTTGCGCAGCAGCTGCCCCACAGTTTCCACGGCGCGGGTCTCGATCGAGGAGAACCCATGGAGTTCGAACGTCCGGCGCAGCGTGTCCAGCACATGGAGTTCCACCAGCCGCTCCTCGGGAAGCCACTCGGGGAATCCTGACAGGGAGGCTGTGCGTGCCATGGTGAAATTTTCTCCTCTGGTTACCACTGCAGTACTTGGTTGCTACTGCAGTATCTTCGGGCGCAGGCGTCACGCGGCATTCTCTGTCGAAACGTAACGAAGATAAGCGGCAGACCGGCCAGTCGTGCATAAACTGTGTGCGGCAGTCAGTTTATGCGTTCGGCGCCCGCTTCTTCCAACGGAGGCGGCCCGACGGGACTGCCGGCAGCTTGCTGCTGCTGCCGCGACGGCGCCTCCGGCCCGTCACGGCCGCGGCCATACAACCAGGAGGACCATTGGCGGCCAGTTCACGCAGCGCACGTGAGGCGAAGCGGCGCGTCCAGCAGATGGAGGCCAGGCGCGGCCTGCGCCGTGACCAGGACAAGCGCCGCAAGCGCGATAACGTCATTGCCATCAGCGCCGGCACAGCGGCGATCGGCCTGGCCCTGGTCCTGCAGCTCACCGTCTTTGCGTCCAACCCGACCGAAGAACAGTTCGCGGCCGTGCAGGAGGGGTTGCAGAGCCCCTCGGCGTCCGCCACACCGACCGCTGCCCCCACCAATGCCACGAACATCCCCAAGCCCGAAACCGCCGCGGGCAAGACGTTCACCGGTGAACTCAAGCTGAACCGCGGCACGCTCGGCGTCGAACTGGACGGCACGAAGGCCCCGCAGGCCGCGGCCGTCTTCAAGTCCCTGGCCGACCAGAACTTCTACAACAACGTCAGCTGCCACCGGCTGACCACGGCCGATAACTTTGGGGTCCTCCAGTGCGGCTCCAAGGCCGGGGACGGCAGCACCGACCCGAACTACACGTGGGGCCCGCTGGAAAACACCCCGGCAGACAACAAGTACCCTGCCGGAACGATCGCCGTGGCCCGGACCGGCGGGAACGCCAACGGCAACGGTACCCAGTTCTTCATTGTGTACAAGGACACCGTCATTCCGGCAGATGCTGCCGGCGGCTATACGGTTGTGGGCAAGGTGACCTCGGGGCTCGATGTGGTGAGCGGCATTGCCGCCGCCGGACTGAAGCCCGGCGGCAACGCCACCGACGGCGCACCTGCGGAACCAGTCACGATAGACTCGTTCTCACTGAAGTGACCAGCCGCGGCCCTGAAGGCCGTGGTCCCGGTATTTCCCTCCAAGCGAAAGACTTCTAGCGGTGACAGACAGTCAGAAATCCGACGAAACATTGGCAGCATCAGCTGCCAACGAAACCGAAGCCGAGGCAACCCCGGCCCAGAGTGCCGGCAATGCCGTAGACGCGGCCGGCGACACAGCCGTATCCGCAGCCCCGGCTGCGGCAGGCGAGGACGCCGCCGAATCAGCAGAGCCCGCGGCATCCGCTGAGCCGACGGAGCCCGCCGTGGCACCGTCGGAAGAGACACCGGCCGAGCCTGCGGCTGAGGCAGTTACTGAGCCCGTGGCCGAGGCCGCACCCGTGGAGATCCCGGCCGAGCCGGCGGCTGAGACCGCTGCTGAGGCAGTTGCTGAGACCGCTGCTGAGGCAGTCGCCGAGACCGCCGTCGAGCCCGTCGCCGAGGCCGTGCCCGCTGCTACCCCGGCGCCTTCACCGGCTCCCGCGCCGGCCGCCCGGCCTGCGCCGAGCCCGGCCGCATTTGCTGCCCGGCCGAAGGCCAAGCCCTCTGCTGCCGCCCCGGCGCCCGCGCCGGCCGCCGTGTCTTCAGCCGCCTCACTGGCGGAAGCGGCCCGCTGGGGCCGCGTCGAAGGTGACGGCCACGTCTTCCTGACCGTAGACGGCACGGAATATCCCGTTGGCCAGTACCCGGGCGTCAGCGCCGACGAGGCCCTGGGCTACTTCGCCCGGAAGTTCGAGGACGTCGTGGCCCAGATCGACCTGCTTGAACAGCGGGTGAGCTCCAAGGCGCCCACCACGGACATGCAGAAGACCGTCACGCACCTGCGCGAGCAGCTCGCCGAACGCAACATGGTGGGCGACTTCCGCTCCGCCGAGGCCCGGCTGGACGCACTGGTGACCCAGATCGGCGAACTCGAAAAGGCCGAGAAGGCCGAACACGACGCCGTCCGGGCAGCTGAGCTTGCCGCCCGCGAGGCCATCGTGGCCGAGGCCGAGGAAATCGCCGGCCACGATCCCGCGCAGATCCAGTGGAAGACCTCCAGCGCGCGGATGAACGAACTCTTCGAGAGCTGGAAGACCGCGCAGAAGAGCGGCGTCCGGCTCGGCCGCAGCAACGAGGACGCGCTGTGGAAGCGGTTCCGCGCCGCCCGCACCGTTTTCGACCGGCACCGCCGCGCCTACTTCTCGCAGCTGGACAGCAACAATTCGGCAGCCAAGGCCGCCAAGGAGAAGCTGATCGCCGAAGCCGAGGCCCTTTCGTCCTCGACCGACTGGGGATTTGCCGCGGGCGAGTACCGCCGCCTGATGGATGAATGGAAGGCCTCCCCGCGCGCCAGCCGCAAGGACGACGACGCCCTGTGGGCCCGCTTCCGCGCCGCGCAGGATGTCTTCTTCACCAACCGGCAGGCAGCCAACGACGAGATCGACCAGGAATACGGTGCGAACTTGGTGGTGAAGGAAGCGCTCCTCGTGGAGGCCAACGAGCTCCTGCCGATCAAGGACCTCGCGGCCGCCAAGAAGGCGCTTCAGTCCATCCGGGACCGCTGGGAAGAAGCCGGCAAGGTTCCGCGCGCGGACATGGGCCGCATCGAGGCCGGCCTGCGGAAGGTGGAGGACGCCGTCCGCCACGCCGAGGAAGAAAACTGGAAGCGCTCCAACCCGGAGACCAAGGCGCGCACCAACAGCGCCCTGACCCAGCTCGAAACCGCCATCGCCGGCCTCAAGGAAGACCTGGCCAAGGCGGAGAAGGCCGGCGACGAGCGCAAGATCCAGGCAGCCCGGGAGGCCCTCGAGGCACGCCAGGCCTGGCTGGAGCAGCTCGAGCGCTCGGCGAGCGAACTCTCCTAGCCATACGGCCCACCAGCAAGCCTGTCCAGGCCCCGTTTCGGTTATCCACATGACCGGACCGGGGCCTGTTCTATGCCCGCGGAACGGGCAACGATGGCTGAATGGTACTCACGCCCCGCACCCCCGGCGCCTTTCCGGGGCCGCCTGTTCACGGGCCGCCTGTTTCGGGACCGCCTGTACAGGGGCCGCATGTTTCGGGGCCGCCTGCGCGGGGACCGGAGCCCGGCGAACTCTACTCTCCCGGCGCCCTGTTCTCCTGGCCGGAGCTGCAGGCCATGGCCGCCGACGGCGTGCTCACGCAGCTCTATCAGCGCGGCTACCTGCCACCTGGAGCACACCCCAGTCCGCAGCTCCGTGCCCGCGCCGCGTCCCTGGCGGTGGCGCCGGCGATCAGGCAGCGCGTGGTGGCGGGGCGGATGACCGCGGCGTGGATCTACGGGTGCGCGGCAGAGCCGGACCGTCTTGCCCTGCTGGTTGACGCCAACCGGCGGATTTCCAGCCTGAGGTCCGTGCGCGGCTGCACGTTCCACGAAGTTCGGTTGGGGCCGTTCGACGTCGTCAGCATGGGCGGCCTGATGGTCTCCAGCCCGCTGCGCACGGCCCAGGACATAGCGCTGCACGTCGACGCGGACCGGGCCGTTCCGGCCCTGAGGGCCCTGTTGGCCCGGCCCGAACTGGGCGTTCGCCTCCGGCTGCTCAGGCTTGCCGTCGACGCGAGCCCGCGCCTGCCGCACAAACGGGCGGCGTTAGCGAAGCTCGCCGCCCTCGCTGCGCCGCCGGCGGGCTAGCTGCGGCGGCGGTTTCCGGTGGTGCGGTACACGTCGAAGACGCCGTCGATCCGGCGAACAGCGCTCAGCACGTGGCTGAGGTACTTCGGGTCGCCCATTTCGAAGGCAAACTTGGAGATTGCCACCCGGTCCGTGGACGTGTGGACGCTCGCCGCCAGGATGTTGACGTGGTTTTCGGAGAGCACCCGGGTGACGTCGGAGAGCAACGACTTGCGGTCCAGCGCCTCGACCTGGATCTCCACGAGGAACACGCTGGACTGCGTCGGCGCCCAGTCCACTTCGACGATCCGGTCCGGCTGGTCCATCAGGCCGCTCACGTTGGTGCAATCGGTCCTGTGCACGGAGACACCGGAACCGCGGGTGACAAACCCGAGGATCGGGTCCGGCGGGACCGGAGTGCAGCATCGGGCCAGCTTCACCCACACATCGTCCACGCCGCGGACAACAACACCGGAATCGGAGAAACGGGCCTTGCTGACCTGGGTGGGGATGGACACCTCGGCGAGGTCATCGTCCGGTTGTTCGTTCCCGCCGAGGCTCTCCACCAGGCGTTCCATGACGGACTGCGCGGAGGTGTGTCCGTCGCCCACGCCGGCGTAGAGCCCGGAGATGTCGGCATACTTGAAGTCTTCCGCGATCGCCGCGAGGGCGTCGTGGGTCATGAGCCGCTGCAGCGGGAGGTTCTGCTTCCGCATCGCCTTGGTCAGCAGGTCCTTGCCGCGGTCGATCGCTTCCTCGCGGCGTTCCTTGCTGAACCACTGCCTGATCTTGTTCCGGGCCCTGGCGCTCTTGACGAAGTGCTGCCAGTCCTGGCTGGGGCCGGCGCCTTCGGCCTTGGAGGTAAAGATCTCAACCCAGTCGCCGTGGTTCAGTTCGCTGTTGAGCGGGACAAGCTTGCCGTTGACGCGGGCGCCAATGGTCCGGTGGCCCACCTCGGTGTGCACGGCGTAGGCGAAGTCCACGGGCGTGGATCCTGCCGGGAGGGCCATGACCTCGCCCTTGGGGGTGAAGACGAACACTTCCCGGGCGTTGATTTCAAACCGCAACGAGTCAAGGAACTCGCCGGGGTCCGAGGTCTCCTGCTGCCAGTCCACGAGGGAGCGCAGCCAGCCCATGTCGCCGTCGCGCGGGCTTCCGGGGCCGGCGGCCGTCCGGTTCGGCTGGTCCTTGTACTTCCAGTGCGCGGCCACGCCGTATTCGGCGCGCCGGTGCATTTCATGGGTGCGGATCTGGATTTCCACCGGTTTGCCGCCCGGACCGATCACCGTGGTGTGCAGCGACTGGTACATGTTGAACTTGGGCATCGCGATGTAGTCCTTGAACCGCCCGGGCAGCGGGTTCCAGCGCGAGTGCATCGCGCCCAGGGCCGCGTAGCAGTCCCGGACCGAGTCGACCAGGACGCGGACGCCCATGAGGTCGTTGATGTCGTCGAAGTCTTTGTCGCGGACGATCATCTTCTGGTAGATCGAGTAGTAGTGCTTTGGCCGCCCAGTGATGGTGGCCTTGATTTTCGCCGCCCGCAGGTCCTCGGTGATCTGGTTGCGGATGACGGACAGGTTCTTTTCACGCTCCGGGGTCCGGTCCCCCACCATGCGCACGATTTCCTCGTACACCTTCGGATACAGCGCGGCGAAGGACAGATCCTCCAGTTCCCACTTGATGGTGTTCATGCCGAGCCGGTGGGCCAGGGGTGCGAAGATTTCCAGGGTTTCGCGCGCCTTGCGGGCCGAGGACTCCGCCGAGACGAAGCGCCACGTCCGGGCGTTGTGGAGCCTGTCGGCGAGTTTGATCATCAGGACCCGGATGTCCTTGGCCATGGCGACGACCATCTTGCGCACGGTCTCGGACTGGGCCGCCTCACCAAAGCTGACCTTGTCCAGTTTGGTGACACCGTCCACCAGCATGGCCACTTCCGGGCCGAACTCGGCCTTCAGGTCAGCCAGCGTGTAGGAGGTGTCCTCGACAGTGTCGTGCAGCAGGGCTGCGGCCAGCGTCGTGCCGCTGAGGCCGAGCTCGGCGAGAATGGTGGCCACCGCTACCGGGTGCGTGATGTACGGGTCCCCACTCTTGCGCTTTTGGCCCCGGTGGCAGCGCTCGGCAACCACGAAGGCGCGCTGGATGAGGTCGAAGTCCTCTTTGGGGTTGTTGGCACGGACCGTGCGCAGCAGCGGTTCGAGAATCGGTGAGTATGCGGGGGCGCCGCGGCCCGTCAGCCGGGCGAGGCGTGACCTCGTGCGTTCGCGCCGGCCCGGAAAGGTCGGCCGGGCGCCCGAGTTGTCGACGGGCACGGGAACATCGGGACGTCCGTGAACCACAAGGTCAGTCTGAGAACCCTGGCCTTGGGCCTTGTCCGCTGGCGCCTCCGGCACCGGCGTCGAACGTTCTTCCAATGGAGCACCTCTCGCGACGGTCAATTATTCAAGTGTATTCCCGCAGCAGGATACTTCGATAACCGGCCGTGATACGGCGACGGGCCGGAGTCCGTCACAAAGGACGGTCTCCGGCCCGCCTGCTGTCCGCTCAGGGCGGTCCAGGCATTGGTCCCGGCATCACCGAGGCATCACAGCAACGCGGTAGCGCCTGCGTTCAGGCTGTGGCAGGCGACGCCAGAGACGTGGCCTTCGCTGCCGCGTCGGCGCGACGCTGTTCCACCCGCTTGGCCTGCTTGAGCAGGTCAGGTTCGCCCTGCCGCAGGGCGGCGTACAGCGGCGCCGCGATGAAGATCGTGGCCGCGGTGCCCACCAGGATGCCCACGAACAGCGCCAGGGACAGGTCCCGCAGGGTTCCGGCGCCCAGCAGCCCGGCACCGATGAAGAGGATCGCGCCGACCGGGAGGATCGCCACCACCATGGTGTTGATGGAGCGGACCAGGGTCTGGTTGATGGCGAGGTTGACCTCCTCGGCGAAGGTCCGCCGGGTGGAGGCCTGGATGTCCGAGGTGTTCTCGCGGATCTTGTCGAACACCACCACGGTGTCGTACAGCGAATAGCTGAGCACCGTCAGGAAGCCGATGATGGCCGACGGCGTCACTTCGAAGTCACTGAGGCCGTAGACACCGGCGGTGATGAACATCGTGACGGCCATGCCGACAAGTGCCGAGACGGACATCTTCCAGGTCCGGAAGTACAGCGCCATGAGGACGGCGGCCAGGCCCACGAATATTGCCAGGCCCATCAGTGCCTGCTTCGTGACGTCAGCGCCCCAGGTGGGGCCAACAAAGGTCGACGTCACTTCGTTATCCGTCACGCCGTAGGCCGTGGTGAGGCCTTCCTTGATCTGCAGCGTCTCGTCGTCGCTGAGCTTGTCCGTCTGGATACGCATGGTGGTGCCGGCGACGTTGGCCACGCGCGGCACAGACCCCGCCACGACGTCCTTGACGGCCTTCTCGCCGAGGGACGCGTCGGTGGTCTTCACGTTAGAGACTGTGAACTCGGACCCGCCACGGAATTCGATGCCGAGGTTGAAGCCGCCCTTGGCTATCGGGATCAGGATCGAGAGGGCCACGGCAATCCCGGCAATCAGGAACCAGATCTTCTTTTTAGCGACAAAGTCGTACGAGCGCTTGCCCGAATACAACTCATTGCCGAACGTTGAGAAGTTGACCATTTACTTGCCCTCCTTGGACGCGCTCTTGGAGGAACCGGCGAGCTGCTCCTGTTGTGCCTGCTCCTGCCTTTCGGCGAGACGGCGTTCTGCAATGGTCATCCGGCGCTCGGCCTCGGCGGCGGCGCCGGTGTTCTTTGCGCGCACCACCGCCACGGGCTTGTCTTCCGGAGTGCGGACCCGGCCGGCTCCGCGGTACAGCGGGACGGCGCCCAGGCGCTTCGGGTCCAGACCCGAGAACCTGTGGCCTTCGCCGAAGAACTTGGTCCGGGCCAGCAGCTGCAGGGTCGGGTGGGTGAACATGAAGACGACGATGAGGTCGGCGATCGCTGTAAGGCCAAGGGTGAACGCGAAGCCGCGGACGTTGCCCACAGCC
Source organism: Arthrobacter sp. 2MCAF15 (assembly GCF_052115605.1). NCBI lineage: Bacteria > Bacillati > Actinomycetota > Actinomycetes > Micrococcales > Micrococcaceae > Arthrobacter > Arthrobacter sp. 2MCAF15. The sequence goes on from NZ_JBFRGZ010000006.1 coordinate 190,325, forward strand.
ACGAAGAACAGCACCACGGCCGCGAGGAGGTTCACGGCCTTGGAGGCGAGGATAGTGCGCTTGGCCCGCTTCCAGCCGTTTTCGACGGCCGAGACCAGGCCGCGGCCCTCACGGAGCTCATCACGGATGCGTTCGAAGTAGACGATGAACGAGTCCGCCGTTTGGCCGATGGCCACGATCAGGCCGGCCACACCGGCGAGGGACAACCGGTAGTTCTCCGTCCAGCCGAGGATGGCGATCGCCAGGAACGTCAGCACACCGGCAATCACGAGGGACGCCACGGTCACCAGGCCAAGGGCCCGGTACTGGAACAGCGAGTAGACGACCACCAGGAGCAGGCCGATCAGGCCGGCGAGCATACCCATGCGCAGTTGCTCCCCGCCGAGGGTCGCAGAAATCTGCTGCTCACTTTGGATCTCGAAGCTGATCGGCAGGGCACCGAAACGCAGCTGGTCGGAGAGGGCCTTAGCGGATTCCTCGGTGAACCCGCCGGTGATCTGCGGCCGGCCGTCGGTGATGACGGCGAGCGAACGCGGGGCGGAGATGACCTGGTCGTCCAGGACAATCGCGAACTGGGCCTTGGGGTCGGAGCCGCTCTGGCCGCCGCCGGCGGCATAGAACTGGTACAGGCGCTCGGTGACTTCCTTGAACTTGGCGGTGCCGGCGTCGTCAAACTGGATGTTGACGGCCCATTCATTGGTCACGGCACCCTGGGCGCCGCGCTGCAGCTGGAACGAGGAGGACTTGATGTTCGAGCCCTTCACCTCAACCGGACCGAGGATGTACTTGATGGCAGGCGATTTCGCTGTCGCGGGCTCACAGGTCACCAGCGGCTTGGTCGGGTCTGAACGCTTCTGCTTGTCCTGGGAAGGGTTGTCGCAGTCGAGGGCCTGAAACTGCTTGTAGACCTCGGGGGTAATCCAGTTCTCGTCGCTGCTGTTGGCCGGCGCGGCCGTCGGCTTGGGCAGCTGGGCGTCCGGGGTCCGGGACGCCTCGGGGACGGCTGCGCCGGCGCCCGTCTGGATCACGGGACGGAAGTTCATGTCGGCGGAGGCCTGGATCAGGGCGCGGGTTTCCTTGGCGGGAGTTCCCGGCAGGCTGACCACGACGTTGCGGCCGGACTGCGTGCTGATTTCAGCTTCCGCGACACCCGAGCCGTCCACGCGCTGACGGATGATCGCCACGGCCTGGTTGAGCTGGTCTTCGGTGATGCCCGAACCGCCCTCAACCTTGGGCGCCAGGATCATCTGTGTGCCGCCTTCCAGGTCCAGGGCGAGCTTTGGAGCCCAGCTGGCCTGGCCGGCAATGGTGCCGCCCGCCAAGACAGCCGTCATGGCGGCGATGAGTACGCCAAGCCAGACCAGCATCCTGATGGCTGAGTTTTTGGGGCCAGTTCGTGCCATTGTCGATCTTTCTTTTATTTGCGGCGGATCCGCCGGCGCGGGCTCTGGGCCCCCGCCGGCGGATGCCCGCAACCGTTGCTTCGCGGGATAGCTCAGGTAGGCAGACTAGCTGTCTTTTTTACCTTCGTCATTGAGGCGGCGCAGGGTTTCCTCGGGAGTTTCATTGCGGGGTGCGTCGCTGAGCGGGGCGGTGCCCTCCGTGCCCTCGGCGCTGAGCTTGTCGGCAGTCAGCGAGGACGCGTCGTCGGGAACAACGGTCGGCTCCTCGGCGGCGACAACCGGCTCCACAATTTTGGTGACGGCCTGGCGGTGCACGGTGGCCGTGTTGCCGGGGGACAGTTCCAGGGTGACCTTGTTCTCCGCTTCATCGATCTCGACGATCCGGCCGAACAGGCCAAAGCTCGTCATGACCTCGACACCAGGTTCGAACTTGGACTGGAGCTGTGCCTGCTGCTGCTGGGTCTTCTTGTTGCGGCGGAACATCATGAAGACGAAAAGTCCGAGCAGGACGAAGAGGAGAATCGTCATGATGTCGATGCCGCCGCCGGCCTGCGGCTGGGTCTGGGCAGAAATAAGTCCGAACACAGGGATTGTTCCGTTCTGTACTTGCATAGCTGTTTTTCAGCAACGTCCGTTTGCTCCGGGCGGCGCGGGCAGGGGTCTGCGCAGCAAGCCGGCAGAGAGACCATCCCCAGCCGCCGGCGGCTACCTGCTCTCCGCCCACGGAAACAAAACCCGAACGTGCCGAGCGTCATTCCAGTCTAAAGGGAAAAGCTGAAGGAAACGTGCTAGCGGCCGTTTCGGATCCACTGGGGACTGGTTTCTTCACCGAGATCGCCGCCGGACCCGCCCGGCTGGCCCTCGCTGGGCTCACCCTCCGGGTCCCCGCCCAGCTCATCGGCCTGGAACAACTCCAGCGGATCCTGCCCGAAGACGCCGGCCGGAACGGCGAAGCCCAAATGGGTCCACGCCGGCGCCAGGGCAATGCGGCCCCGCGGGGTCCGGCCCAGCAGCCCTTCACGCACCAGGTAAGGCTCGGCGACCGTTTCCACGGTCTCCGTTTCCTCACCGACGGCGATCGCGAGGGTGGACAGGCCCACGGGCCCACCGCCGAATTTCGTGATAAGGGCTTCGAGGACTGCACGGTCCAGCCGGTCCAGGCCGCGCTTGTCTACCTCATACATGTCCAGTGCCGCGGACGCCGCCCGGGCATCAATTTGCTCGATACCGTGCACGAGCGCCCAGTCCCGGACCCGGCGCAGGAGCCGGTTGGCGATGCGCGGCGTGCCCCGGGAGCGTCCGGCGATCTCGCTGAATCCCGCCGAATTGACCTTCAGGTCCAGGAGGCCGGCCGAACGGCGCAGGACCAGTTCCAGCTCCTCCACGGAGTAAAACTCCAAGTGGCCGGTGAAACCGAACCGGTCCCGCAGCGGCCCGGGGAGCAGGCCGGCCCGCGTGGTGGCGCCCACCAGCGTGAAGGGCGGCAATTCCAGCGGGATGGCCGTGGCGCCGGCGCCCTTGCCGACGACGATGTCGACGCGGAAGTCCTCCATCGCCATGTACAGCATTTCCTCAGCCGGCCTGGACATGCGGTGGATTTCGTCCAGGAACAGGACCTCACCCTCCGAAAGGGAGGACAGGATGGCTGCGAGGTCGCCCGCATGCTGGATGGCCGGGCCACTGCTGATCCGCAGCGGGACGTTCATTTCGGCTGCGATGATCATGGACAGCGTCGTCTTGCCCAGGCCGGGAGGGCCGGAGAGCAGCACGTGGTCTGCGCTGCGGCCGCGCATGCGTGAGGCCTCCAGGACGAGGGAAAGCTGCTTGCGGACCCGGTGCTGGCCCACGAAGTCGTGCAGGTTCTTGGGCCGGAGTGCGGCTTCGATGACGCGCTCCTCCGGCTCCTCTCCCCCGGCGACGATCGACTGCTCAGCCACGCGCGCCTACCCGGTTACCGGCGCGGGCGCCGTCCTGGCCCAGCCACCGCAGGGTTGCGCGGAGGATTTCGGCCACGTTGCCGTTCTCGGCCAGGTCCGGGGAATCGGCCAGGGATTTCTCGATGCTGGCGGTGGCATCCTTTTCGGACCAGCCAAGGCTGGTCATCGCGGCGACAACCTGCGGCTTCCAAACGGATTCCGCGGAAGCCAAGGGGAGCGGCGCGCCGGGCGCACCCGCAGTGCCGTGCGGGACGAGTTTGCCGGCGAGCTCCAGCACGATCCGGCCGGCCACCTTCGGCCCGATTCCGGGGACCTTCGTGAAGGCCTTGCCGTCGCCGGAGTGGGCGGCCACCCGAATGGCTTCCGGTTCGTGGACGGCAAGCACAGCCAGGGCGAGGCGGGGACCGACACCGCTGACGCTGAGCAGCACGTCAAACACTTCGCGCTCGTCGTCGCTGCCGAAGCCGAACAGGGTCAGCGAGTCCTCCCGCACGATCAGCGAGGTGAAGAGCTTCCCCTCCTCGCCCACCCGGAGCCCGCTGAGGGTCTGCGGCGTGGCATTGACGCTCATGCCCGCACCGTTGAGGTCGATCACGGCGGAGGACAGGCCAACATGCGCAACGGTTCCGCGAAGAAAACTAATCAAGGCCGGGCTCCTGGGTCTGCAGCCGGCCAAAACACAGATGGCAAGCCGGCTATCCGAACATATCTACGAATACCCTACCAAGCCCAGCGGCGGCACAGGCGGACATTTAGCGCGCACGGCGCGCTTTTGCCTCCGCGTCCGCCCATGCCCGCTGGGCCGGCGTGAGCGACTGGCTGCCCGGCCCCGTCGTCGACACAGCGGCGCCGCTGCCGGCCCGCCAGGCGTGGGTGATTGCCAGTGCCAGGGCGTCGGCGGCGTCGGCCGGGCGCGGTGGCGCATCCAGCCGGAGGATCTTCGTTACCAGTTTGGTCACGGCGTCCTTGTTTGATGTTCCACTGCCAGTGACCGCGGCCTTGACCTCGGACGGGGTGTGCAGCGCCACCGGGATGCCGCGGCGCGCGGCGGCGGCAATCACCACGCCAGAGGCCTGCGCCACCCCCATGACCGTGCTGACGTTGAGCTGGGAAAACACCCGCTCCACGGCGAGGACGTGGGGTTCGTACTTGTCCAGCCATTCATCAATGGACGTGGCAATGACCAGCAGCCGCTGGTCCAGGCTCTCCTCGGGGGAGGTTCCCACGACGCCGAAGGCCACCATGGTGGCCCGCCGGTTCTTTTCGACGTCGACGACGCCGATCCCGCAACGGGTGAGGCCCGGGTCAACCCCCAGGACGCGCAGGGTCAAGACCGGGCCTCAAAATCACGGCTAGGTGAGCGTGTCACTCGGCTTCCAGTGCGGCCTGCACTTCGTCGCTGAGGTCGGCGTTGCTGTAGACGTTCTGGACGTCGTCGAGCTCTTCCAGGGCGTCCACGAGCTTCATGAACTTCTTGGCGGCATCGAGGTCCAGCGGCACCTGCATGGACGGCACGAACTCGGCCTCATCGGTGTCGTAGTCAATTCCGGCTTCCTTGAGCGCATCGCGGATGGCCTGGAGGTCGGTCGGCTCCGAGTGGATCTCGAAGGTGTCTCCGTTGTCCTTGACTTCCTCGGCGCCGGCGTCGAGCACTGCCATCAGGACGTCGTCCTCGCTCAAGCCGTTCTTGGGCAGGGACACGACGCCCTTGCGGCTGAAGAGGTAGCTGACCGAACCGGGATCGGCGATCGTGCCGCCGTTGCGGGAGATGGCGAGCCGGACCTCGGAGGCGGCACGGTTCTTGTTGTCCGTGAGGCACTCGATCAGCAGCGCGGACCCCTGCGGGCCGCGGCATTCGTACATGATCTCGGTGTAGTCGACGACCTCGCCGGTGAGGCCGGCGCCGCGCTTGATGGCGCGGTCGATGTTGTCCGCGGGCACCGAGGTCTTCTTGGCCTTGGTGACAGCAAGTTCCAGGCTCGGGTTGCCGGAAAGGTCCGGGCCGCCCATGCGCGCGGCGACTTCGATGTTCTTGATCAGCTTGGCGAACGACTTGGCCCGGCGGCTATCAAGGATGGCCTTCTTATGCTTGGTCGTCGCCCATTTGGAGTGGCCTGACATGCTTTACGCTTCTCCTCTGATCATTCGAATAAACAGTTCATGCACGCGCTTTTCCCCCGTCACTTCCGGGTGGAAGGAGGTGGCCAGCAGCTTGCCGGAACGCACAGCAACAATTCTAGCCGTCCCGTCCAATGATTCGGGGTGGCCGGCTTTGGACGGTTCCACCTGGGCGAGGACCTCCACGCCGTCGCCGACGCGCTCCACCCACGGCCCACGGATGAAGACGGCATGGACAGGCGCCACGACGCCGGCGTCGGCGCTGAAGCCGAGCCCCCGGAAGTCAAGGTCCGTCTCGAAGGACTCGCGCTGCCGGCCAAAGGCGTTGCGGCGCACGGTGATGTCCAGCCCGCCGAACGTCTGCTGCGGGTTGCCGGCAAGGTCCGTGGCCGCGTCCGCGATCTCGTCCGCCAGCAGGATCATGCCGGCGCACGAGCCGTAGACGGGCAGGCCAGCCTGGATGTGTTTGCGCAGCGGATCCCGGAGGCCGAAGATCCTGGAGAGCTTGTCGATCGTGGTCGATTCGCCGCCGGGGATGATCAGGCCGTCCAGGCCGTCAAGTTCGGCGGGGCGTCGGATCCCGACGCCGGTTGCACCGGCGGCTTCGACGGCGTGCAGATGCTCCCGGAAATCGCCCTGGAGCGCCAGGACGCCGATCCGGAGACCCGAACCCACGCGGGATTCAGGGAGGAAAGAGGGGGTGGTCATCCCCACAGCATAATGCTCTGCGCCCGCGCGGTACGCATGGAGGTCGCCTGCACGGGCCCCCTGCGTCCGGGTTCCATGCCTCTGCTGGGATATATTACAGAGCATGCTTTACTTCAGCGTTCCGCTCGGCAAGCTCGTCCGCCGGGTCTCCCGGCTCAGGGGCGGAGGCTCGGCCCTTCCCGGGCTTGTGGTCGAAAAAATCGATCCCGGTTTCATGCAGCGGACACTGTCCGAGCTGCCGCTGGGGGTCGCCGTCGTCAGTGGCACGAACGGAAAGACGACCACCACGAAAATGGTGGTGGAGCTGCTCGAGAGCCAGGGGCTGAAGGTCTTCACCAACCGTACCGGGAGCAACTTCACCCGCGGCGTCGCCGCGGCGCTCCTGGGCGAGGTGGACTGGCGCGGCCGGCTCGATGCCGACGTCGCGGTCCTGGAACTGGACGAGGCGCATGCGGTGCACTTCGTCAACAAGGTCCCGCCGCGCTACAGCCTCCTGCTCAACGTCCTCCGCGACCAGCTGGACCGTTTCGGCGAGATCGACAAGACCGCCGACCTGCTCCAGCACATCGCGTCCAAGACCACCGGGACCGTGGTCCTGAACCGGGAAGACCCCCGCGTCGCCCGGATCGCCCAGACCCTGGACGGTCCCGAGGTGCTCTACTTCGGGCTGGACGATTCGCTGCTGAGCACCTTCCCCAACGATGACGACATGCGCGCGGCGCCGGGGAGCCCGGTGCCGGCAGCCCCTGCCCGGGCGGACGCCGACGTCGTGCTGCGCCGCGTGGGCGCCGATGACGCCGATTTCGAGTACGACGGCGCGACGGTCACCACGGCCATGAAGTTGCGCGGTGTCTACAACATCTTCAACGCCGCCGCCGCACTGACCCTGGCGCGGGCGATCTCTGGTGCCCGCGGCACGGGCACCGACCAGGCGGGCCTGCTCACGGCCCTGTCCAAGGTGGCTCCGGCGTTCGGCCGCGGCGAAAGCCTGGTGGTCGACGGCCTGCCGCTGGAACTGGTGCTGGTCAAGAACCCCAGCGGCTTCCGGCTCGGCCTGAAATCCTTCCCGGCCGCCGGATACGCCACGATGATCGCGATCAACGACAACTACGCGGACGGCCGGGACATGTCCTGGCTCTGGGACGTCGAATTCGACACCCTTCGCGACGACGGCGTGGACCAGCTCACCGGTTCCCGCGCCTACGACATGGCGCTGCGGCTGCAGTACGACGACGTCGCCATCGGCGCCGTCGACACCGAGATCGCGCCGGCGCTGGCGGCCTTCATCCGCGGCGGCCAGGGCAAGCCAAAGAGGATCTTCTGCACCTACACGGCCATGCTCGCCATCCGTCGCGAGCTGTCCAAAATCACCACAGTGGAGGTGGTCTCATGACCCCCCGGTCCCCCGAAGCCCCGCACGAGCCCTCCTTCGGGCACGAGCTGCCGCCCGAACATTCCGCGGCCCCCGGCAAGGGAACCATCCGGGTCCTGCAGCTCTACCCGCGGGACATGAACATCTACGGCGACTGGGGCAACGCCCTGGTCCTCGCCCAGCGGCTGCGCTGGCATGGCTACACGCCGGAACTGCTCGAATACAACGTTGGTGACGAGTTCCCGGCGGAGGTGGACCTCATCGTCGGTGGCGGCGGGCAGGACAGCGGCCAGCTCGTCATCCAGGACGATCTCCTTTCGCGCGAGTCCGCGCTGAGGCAGCTTGCGGATGACGGCACGCCGATGCTCGTGATTTGCGGGCTGTACCAGCTCTTCGGGAAGTTCTTCAAGACCCGGCTCGGCTCGGTCCTGCCGGGCATCGGCATCCTGGACGTGGAGACCCACGGCACCGACGAGCGCCTGATCGGCAACGTCACCGTCTCCTCCCCCGAGTTCGGCAGCATCCTGGGCTATGAGAACCACAGCGGGCAGACCACGCTGGGACCCGGCGTCCAACCGCTCGGCACCACCTCCAAGGGCACCGGGAACAACAGCACCGACGGCCAGGAAGGGGCCCGTTACAACAACATCGTGGCGAGCTACCTGCACGGGTCGTTGCTGCCCAAGAACCCGGCCCTCGCGGACTTCCTGATCCGGACCGCCGTCGAACGCAAGTACGGCAGCTTCACGCCGGGCGCTCCGGACGATTCCTACGCTGTGCTGGCGCGGGAACATGCCGCCCGCCGGCCCCGCTGACCCGGATGGCAGGCACTCCCGAAGGGACGATCCTGATCGGGCGCGACACCCCGGAGCGTCCGGACGTCCTGCAGCTTCTGGACGAGCACCTCGCCGACATGTACGCGACCTCCCCGCCGGAGAGCGTCCACGCCCTTGACCCCGCGGCACTGGCCGGGCCGGGCATCAGCTTCTGGACCGCCCGGGATGACACGCGGCTGTTGGGCTGCGCAGCGCTGAAACACCTCGCTCCCGGCGACGCCGAGATCAAGTCCATGCGCACCGCGGCAGCAGCCCGCGGGCGCGGCGTTGCCTCGGCACTGCTCCGCCATCTCCTGGCGGAGGCCCGGCACAGTGGGTGCCGGCGGTTGTTCCTGGAGACGGGGAGCCAGGAATTTTTCGCTCCCGCCCGGCGGCTCTACGAGCGGCACGGCTTTGTGGAGTGCCCGCCGTTCGCCGGCTACCAGCCCGACCCCAACAGCGTCTTCATGATCCTGGAGCTCGACGCCGGATAACTTCCGCGCAGACCGCTGGGGACAGCGACCCCGGGTTGGGGCCCGCTACCGGCTCCGGACAAAGGCCAGGACGTCCCGCGGCACCCGCCGGCTGGATCCCGCCCGGACGTGCCCCCACCGCTCATAGATGATCAGGGTGCAGTCCGGAATCAGCCGGGCCGTCTCCTCCGCCACTGCCCTCGGGAAGAACGCGTCCCGGCCGCCGCAGAGCAGCAGGACCGGCGGCCGGATGAGCGGCAGGACCGACCGCGCGTCGAAGGCCAGCCCGGCCCGGGCTTCGGTGAGCACGTCCGCGGCCGGGCAGCCGGGCCGCCCCAGCACGCGCCTGCCAACGACGAGTCCCAGCAGCTCCCGAAGCCAGCGGGTCCGCTGACCCGGGAGGACGTACTCCGTCAGGGCGGTCCCGGCGCGGCTTGGGTCTCCGGCGGCGACGGCGGCGGCCATCCGGTGATCCACGTCCTTGCCCCACGGGCTGAGCTCGGCTGCCGTGACCACTAGGGCGATGTGCCCGAAGGATTCCGGATGGCGCGCGGCCAGGCACTGCCCGATCATCCCGCCGAAGGACTTGGCCAGCACCAGATCGATCCGGCCGCCGAACTCCTCCGCAATCAAGTGGGCGTAGTCCTCGGCCATGTCGGCGCTGGTGTGCGAGGCCGGCATGTTCCGCCGGCGGGTGACAATCCAGATGGCGTAGCCGGCCTCCAAGTAGGCATCAAACTCCCGCCGGAACAGTTCCCCCAGCAGCCCGTGCGGCACAACGCTCCCCGGGCCGCCCTGGACGTAGAGCAGGGACTTGGCACCCCGGCCCCACGTCACGTATTCCATCCCGTTGCGGAATACCCCGCTCCGCGGTGCCCGATCCTGCCCGGATGCCCCCGCCATGGCGCCGCCCTACRGCGTTTCCTCCGACTGCCGCAGGAGTGCCACAAAGTCGGCCGGCCGGGTTGCTGGCCACCAATGGCCGCTGTCAACCCTCGTCACGGTGAGATCGTCCACCCACGCTTCGAGCCCCTCGACAAGGGCGGGCGCGAGGAACGGATCCTTCAGGGGCACCACCACATGGACGGGCACGGTCACCCGGCCCGGGGCGGGCCGGGTGCGCCGGCCGCGGAAGTTGATGCGGAAGTTGCTGCGGTACAGGGCCAGGCCGCGGACCGGATCGTTGCCGACGTCGCGCTTGGCTGTCTTCTCGTAGCGCCGGGTGAGGATCAGCCGCCAGGCGGCTTCCGGCAGGACGGGGAGGAGGAACGCGCCGATGTACCAGCTGCGGAGCAGTTGGCCGGCAACCTGCGGCCAGGCCCCAGGCATCCGGACGCGTCCACGGATCCAGCGGGAGAAATGTCCCAGGTCGGGGCCGGAAATACTGGTGTACCGGGCGATCCGGCCGCCGGCCCTGGGGTCCTGGACGATGGCCCAGCCCTGGATCGACCCCCAGTCGTGCCCCACCAGGTGGACAGCCGTGGCGCCCACCCCGGCCAGTACGGCGAAGGCATCGTCCACCAGGGCTTTCATGGAGTAGTCCCCGCCCGGGCCGTGGACGGCAGAGGCGCCCGCGTTCCGCGTGTCATAGGCCACTACGTGATGGGTCCGGGCGAGTTCGCGGATGGCCGGAAGGAACACCCGGTGATCGTCCGGGTAGCCGTGCACCAAGAGCAGGCTTGATACCTCCGGGCCCGGTTCCGGTCCAAACTCGTAGACGGCCAGCTGCGCGCCGGGCACGGTGACAGCCCGGCGCCGTTCGTTCAATGTCTCCATGAGCTCCGTCTCCATGCGCTCCGCTTCCATATGCCCTCCTACGGTCCCCGGAATCCAGCAGGTTCCCCATCCTACGGCGGCGCCATCACAAACCGGCACCATCACAAACCGGCGCCATCACAAAACACCGAAGTGATCGTTGAGAACCCGGGCCGTGCATGAAAGAGTCACTTCATGACCAATCCCCTCCTGAGCCCCAGCACCCTGCCCTACGGGCTGCCTCCCTTCGCGGACATCGAGGACGCGCACTACGCCGAGGCCGTTGAGGCGGGCCTGGCCGGGCACCTCGCCGAAATCCAGGCCATCGTCGACGACCCCGAGGCCGCCTCCTTCGAGAACACCGCCCTGGCCATGGAACGCTCCGGCCGGCTCCTGGAACGGGCCGCCGCGTCCTTCTTCACGCTCGTTTCCGCGGACGCCTCCGATGCCATCCAGGAGCTCGAGACCCGGCTGTCCCCGCTCTTTGCCGCCCATCAGGACGCCGTCTACCTCAACCGGGGCCTCTACGAGCGCTTCGCGGCCCTGGACACCGCCGTCCTGGACGCGGAGTCCGCACGGCTTGTGGAGGAATACCTCAAGGAGTTCCGTGCCTCGGGCATCCAGCTGGACGACGCCGGGCAGGAACGGCTCAAGGACGTCAACGCCGAGCTTTCCCGGCTCGGCACCGAGTTCGGGCAGCGGGTCAAGGAAGGCATGAAGTCCGCCGCCCTCCTGCTGGACGACGCCGCCGACCTCATCGGGCTGCCCGCCGACGACGTCGCCAGTGCCGCCGAGGCTGCCCGCACCGCCGGGCACGAGGGCAAGTTCCTGCTGACCCTGATCCAGCCAAGCAACCAGCCGGCCATGGCCGCCCTGGCGAACCGGGATGTCCGCCGGCGGCTCTACGAGGCCTCGATCGGCCGCGGCAGCGACGGCGGCAGCCTCGACGTTCTCGATTTGGTCAAGGACATGGTCCGGCTCCGCGCCGAGAAAGCCACCCTTCTGGGGTTCGCGAACTTCGCCGAGCTCAGTGTGGACCGGCAGACGGCACCGGACTTCCAAGCGGTCCAGGCCATGATGAGCCGGCTTGCCCCGGCCGCCGTCCGCAACGCCGACGCCGAGGCGGAGGCGCTGGCCAAGGCCGCCCGCCACCCGCTCGAGGCCTGGGACTGGGCGTATTACTCGGCCCAGGTCAAGCGTGAGCGGTATGCGGTGGACGAGCAGGCCCTGCGCCCCTACTTCGAGCTGGACCGGGTCCTGAATGATGGTGTGTTCTTCGCGGCGAACGCCCTGTACGGGATCACGTTCCACGAACGCGCCGACCTCGACGGCTACCACCCGGACGTGCGGGTCTGGGAAGTGAAAAATTCGGACGGCACGGACCTGGGCCTGTTCCTGGGCGACTACTACACCCGCGACACGAAGCGGGGCGGGGCGTGGATGAATTCCCTCGTCGAACAGTCCGGGCTGCTGAACGCCCGACCGGTGGTTATCAACAACCTGAACATCTCCAAGCCGCCGGCGGGCGAGCCCACGCTGCTGACCCTGGACGAACTCCGCACCACCTTCCACGAGTTCGGCCACGCCCTGCACGGGCTGTTTTCGGCCGTCACGTATCCGCGGTTCTCCGGTACCAACGTGCCGCGGGACTTCGTGGAGTACCCGTCGCAGGTCAACGAAATGTGGATCATGTGGCCCGAGGTCCTGGCCAACTATGCCCGGCACCATGCCACCGGAGAGGCCCTGCCGCAGGAAACGGTGGACAAACTCACCGCTGCGCAGCTCTGGGGCGAAGGCTTCGCCACCACCGAATACCTCGGCGCGGCCCTGCTGGATCTGGCGTGGCATGTCCTGGACGGCTCCGATATCCCCGAGGACGCGGTCGAGTTCGAGGCGAAGGCCCTGGCAGCGGCCGGCGTCGCGCACAGCCTGATCCCGCCGCGCTACCGCACCGGGTACTTCCAGCACATCTTCGCGGGCGGCTGGTACGCCGCCGGGTACTACTCCTACATCTGGAGCGAGGTCCTGGACGCCGACACCGTCGAATGGTTCAAGGACAACGGCGGCCTCAGCCGCGCCAACGGCGATTTCTTCCGCGCCGAGCTGCTGTCGCGCGGCAACAGCCGTGATCCGCTGGAGTCATTCCGGACCTTCCGGGGCCGGGACGCCGACCTCGGACCGCTGCTGAAGCGCCGCGGCCTGGACTAACCCTTCATCGGTTGCTCCGTAGACGCCCTTTAGGGCCTGATAAAGGCAGATACGGAGCAATCGACGGGGAAACGACGACGGCGGCGAGTCACCGAAGAATGGTGACTCGCCGCCGTCGCGGTTATGGCTGTGCTGGTGTTACCAGCCGCGCTCGGCGAGGCGGTGCGGCTGCGGGATCTCGTCGACGTTGATCCCGACCATGGCCTCGCCCAGGCCGCGGGAGGCCTTGGCGATCTCGTCCGGGTCGTCGTAGAAGGTAGTGGCCTTCACGACGGCGGCGGCACGCTGGGCCGGGTTGCCGGACTTGAAGATGCCGGAGCCGACGAACACGCCATCGGCGCCGAGCTGCATCATCATCGCGGCGTCAGCCGGGGTGGCGATGCCGCCGGCGGTGAACAGCACCACCGGGAGCTTGCCGGTGGCGGCAACTTCCTTGACCAGTTCGTACGGGGCCTGCAGTTCCTTGGCCGCGACGTAGAGCTCGTCCTCGGGCAGGGAGGCGAGCTTGAGGATCTCGGCGCGGATCTGGCGCATGTGCGTGGTGGCGTTGGAGACATCGCCGGTGCCGGCCTCACCCTTGGACCGGATCATCGCCGCGCCCTCGTTGATGCGGCGCAGGGCCTCACCGAGGTTGGTCGCACCGCAGACGAAGGGAACGGTGAACTTCCACTTGTCGATGTGGTTGGTGTAGTCGGCCGGGGTCAGGACCTCGGACTCGTCGATGTAGTCCACGCCGAGGGACTGCAGGACCTGCGCCTCGACGAAGTGGCCGATCCGGGCCTTGGCCATGACCGGCACGGACACGGCGGCGATGATCTTGTCGATCATGTCCGGATCGGACATGCGGGACACGCCGCCCTGCGCGCGGATATCGGCCGGAACGCGTTCCAGAGCCATCACTGCCACGGCACCGGCGTCTTCGGCGATGCGGGCCTGCTCGGCGTTGACGACGTCCATGATGACGCCGCCCTTGAGCATCTCAGCCATGCCGCGCTTGACGCGGTTGCTGCCCGTGACGTTCTTCGCGGACGCGCCGGCTTCGCTGCTTACATCAGGTGTAGACACAAAAACCCCTATGGGTAGATAGATGACCTCGCCGGGGCGCGGACGGCACGTTCATGCCGTGTCTCGCACACACCGGATTACCGGATCCATTGGCCGGTAAAGCTAATACTATCCCCCGGCCGGGGCGCCGCAGAATTCGGGTTACAGCAGCCGAATCCCGCGCAGTGCCGGGCGTTCCGAGTGTCCGCAAAAGGGGCCTGCGGCGCGGTCAGCCGGCCCGTTCCGGGGTGGTGCCCTCGGGTTCCTCCAGAGACTGGCGGTGGACGGTCACGATGCGCTGGATTACTGTCACCAGGCTTGCGGCCGCGAGGAGGCACAGCGTCACGAAAAGTACGACGACGGGCAGGCCAAGTCCCGTGAATCCGGTGACCACCAGCACGGACACGAGCCGCTCGGCGCGCTCGGCGATGCCGACGTTGGCGTGAAAGCCCAGGGCTTCGGCCTTGGCCCGCGCGTAGGAGACCACCATCCCCAGTACGAGGCAGACGATGGCGGCGATGGCGATGGGCGGGTTGGCGCCGCCGGTAAAGAACCACACGGCGAGGCCCGCGAACAGGGCGCCGTCGGCGACGCGGTCCAGGGTGGAGTCCAGGAAGTTGCCCCACCGGCCGCCGCGGTGCTGCATCCGGGCCATGATGCCGTCAATGACGTCGGAGAAAATGAACGCCGTGATGAACAGGGTCCCCCACCAGAGCTGCCCGAGCGGATAGAACACCAGGGCGCCGATCACCACGCCGAGCGTGCCGACCACCGTCACGGCGTCCGGAGACACCCCGATCCGCAGTAGCCAGCGGGCAACCGGGGAGAACAGGGCGGTGAAGAACCCCCGGGCGTGCCTGTTAAGCATCCTTCTCCCCGGCTGTTTCCTGCGGCGCTGGCATTTCCTGCGGCCAGGCGTCGGCGACCTGCTGGCGAACCTCGCCGAGGGTCTGCGTGATCGCCTTGGTCTGGGCGATGATGGGGAAGAAATTTCCGTCCCCGCCCCAGCGTGGCACCACGTGCTGGTGCAGGTGCCCGGCGATGCCGGCCCCGCCGGTGACGCCCTGGTTCATGCCCAGGTTGAAACCGGAGGGGTTGGCGACCTTGCGCAGCACCCGCATGGCCGTCTGGGTCAGCTCGGCGAATTCCGCCGTCTCCTCGACGGTGAGATCCGTGTAGTCAGGGATGTGCCGGTAGGGGCAGACCAGCAGATGTCCCGGGTTGTACGGGAACAGGTTCAGCACGACGTAGCTGGTCCTTCCCCGGTACACGATCAGGGAGTCCTCGTCCGCCCGGTCCGGGGCAGCACAGAACGGGCAGTCGTCCGGGTTCTTGAACTGCTGCTGGCCGCCCTTGATGTACGCCATCCGATGCGGGGTCCACAGGCGCTGGAAAGCGTCCGGGACCCCGGCCAGGCCGAAGTCGTCCGTCACGGCGTGGTCGCCCGGATACTCCGGCCCGGCCCCTGTGGAATCCTGCACGCGCTGCCCTTCCGTCTGCCTAGCTGGTCCGGTTCCGGACAGCGTCGACAATCCGCTGGACGGCCTCGGCCACGGGCACGCCGTTGTCCTGGCTGCCGTCGCGGAACCGGAAGGATACGGCTCCGGCCTCGGCGTCGTCTCCGCCGGCGATCAGCACGAACGGGATCTTGTCCTTGCTGGCCGTGCGGATCTTCTTCGGGAACCGGTCCGAGGAAATATCCACCTCGGCCCGGATGCCGGCCGCCTTGAGCTGGTCCACGACGTCGAACATGTAGTCGTTGAAGGCCTCCGCCACCGGGATGCCTACCACCTGAACGGGAGCCAGCCAGGCCGGGAAGGCGCCGGCGTAGTGCTCGGTCAACACGCCCATGAAGCGCTCCACCGAGCCGAACAGGGCGCGGTGGATCATCACGGGCCGCTGGCGGGTGCCGTCGGCCGCCTGGAACTCGAGCTCGAAGCGTTCGGGCAGGTTGAAGTCCAGCTGGATGGTGGACATCTGCCAGGTGCGGCCGAGCGCGTCCTTGGCCTGGACGGAAATCTTGGGGCCGTAGAACGCGGCCCCGCCCGGATCCGGAACGAGTTCAAGCCCGGAAGCCTCGGCCACCTCGGCGAGGGTGCGGGTGGCTTCCTCCCACGTGGCGTCGTCGCCGACGAACTTGTCCTCGTTCTTGGTGGAGAGCTCGAGGTAAAAATCGTCCAGGCCGTAGTCCTTGAGCAGGCCCAGGACGAAGTTCAGCGTAGTGGTGAGCTCGTCCTTCATCTGCTCGCGGGTGCAGTAGATGTGGGCGTCGTCCTGGGTCATGCCACGGACGCGGGTCAGGCCGTGCACCACGCCGGACTTCTCGTAGCGGTAGACCGAGCCGAACTCGAAGAGCCGCAGCGGCAGTTCGCGGTAGGACCGTCCCCGGGACCGGAAGATCAGGTTGTGCATGGGGCAGTTCATCGGCTTGAGGTAGTAGTCCTGGCCGGGCTTGCGGACAGTGCCGTCCTCATTCAGCTCCGCGTCGATGTGCATCGCCGGGAACATGCCCTCGCGGTACCAGTCGAGGTGCCCGGAGACTTCGTACAGGTGGCCCTTGGTGATGTGCGGGGTGTAGACGAAGTCATAGCCGGCATCCACGTGGCGCTGCCGGGAGTAGTCCTCCATGGCCTTGCGGATGATGCCGCCCTTGGGGTGGAACACCGGCAGGCCGGAGCCGAGCTCGTCCGGGAAGGAAAACAGGTCCAGCTCCGCGCCGAGCTTGCGGTGGTCGCGGCGCTCGGCCTCGGCAATGCGCTCCTGGTAGGCCTTGAGCGCATCCTTGGTGGGCCAGGCGGTGCCGTAGATGCGCTGCAGCTGCTGGTTGTTCTGGTTGCCCAGCCAGTAGGCGGCCGAGGACCGGGTCAAGGCGAAGGCGTTGGAGATCAGCTTGGTGTTCGGCAGGTGCGGGCCGCGGCACAGGTCGCACCAGAGGCTGTCGCCGCTCTTGCGGTCCACGTTGTCGTAGATGGTGATGTCGCCGGCGCCGACCTCGACGTTGACGCCCTCTCCGACGTCGGCGGCCTCGTTCTTCTTGCCCAGGAGTTCGAGCTTGTAGGGCTCGTCCTTCATGGCCTCGCGGGCCTCGTCCTCGGAAACCACGCGGCGCACGAACTTCTGGTTCTGGTTGATGATCTTCAGCATCATCTTTTCCAGGGTCTTCAGGTCTTCCGGGGTGAACGGTTCGGCGACGTCGAAGTCGAAGTAGAAGCCGTCCGTGATGTAGGGGCCGATGCCGAGCTTCGCGTCGGGGCGCAGCTGCTGCACGGCCTGGGCCATGACGTGGGCCGTGGAGTGGCGCAGGACGTTCAGCCCGTCCGGGGAGTCGATGGTGACGCCCTCGACCGCGGCGTCCTCGGGAAGGGGCTGGTCCAGGTCCTTCAACTCGCCGTTAACGCGGGCCACAACGACGTCGCGGCGCTCAAAGAAGAGTTCCGCGCCGGTGGTCCCGGTAGTCACCTTGGTCTCTTCGCCGTCGACGAGAATGGTGATCTGCTGGGCATCTGACACGGGTGTCTCCTATTCAAAGTTAAGGCTTCGTAGCTTGTGGCGTACGGGGACCACAGCCAGCCTTGTCCATGCTATCTGTTTACGAAGGGGCCAACCAACGCGCCACTCAGCCGCCCAGCCCGGTGATGGCGAGGTTCCTGCTGATCCCGTCCAGGGGACCGGGCAGCTCCGGCTCGCGGTAGGCAGGGGCGCCCCGCACCGGCTCCGGGAACGGCAGGGTTTCCGTTCTGCTGAGGTCCCAGGCCATGCTGGCGCTGATGCTGATGCCCCGCGGCCCGGTCCGGCGGGTGGTGCCGCGGATCAGCAGCAGCCGGGTGCCGAACAGCAGGGATCCGGACTGCTCCTGCGCCTCGTGGAAGAAGACGGAATCCACGCAGCCGGTACCGTCGTCGACGCTGATGAACACCACCCGGCGGCCGCCCCGCATGGGCGGGGTCTGGGTGGCCACCCGCACCCCGGCAACCAGCACCTCCGTGCCGTTGCGCAGTCCCAGCAGCTTGTCCGCGGTGGTGACGCCCAGCCGGTCCAGCAGCGGCCGGTGGCTGGTCATCAGGTGCTCCGTGACGTCCACGGCCATCAGGTCCAGTTCAGCCCGGACGTTATCCACCATGCTCGGCGCCGGCAGAACCGCCTTCAGGTTCTTCAGTTCAACGTCCCCCAGCGGCAACGCCAGCTGGCCTTCAATGACCTCCACGCCCTTCCGCGAGGAACGGCCCTGGAGCTTCTGCAGATGCTGGACCAGATCCGCCCTGTTGGCCGCTCCCCCGGACGCCTTATGCAGCGAATCGAAGGCGCCCAGCTGCGCAAGGCGTTGGATGCTGGGCCTGCTCAGCCGTGACCGGGCGCGCAGGTCTGCCAGCGAATCGTAGGGCTGGCCGGCCACAATCCGCTTCAGCTCGGCACCGGAAAGCCCGAAGATGCCGTTCAGGCTCAGCCTGATGCCCAGCCTGCCCCGGTCCGGCCCGGATTCCACCGGCTCCACCCGGTACTCCGCCTGGCTCCGGTTGATGTCGAGGGGCAGGATGGGGATGCCCAGCCGGCGGGCCTCGGCCACGAGCAGGCGTTTGGGGTACATGCCGGGGTCGTGTTCCCAGAGCCCGGCGAGAAAGGCCTCCGGGTGGTGCGTCTTCAGCCAGGCCGACTGGTAGGTGGGCACGGCGAACGCGGCGCCGTGGGCCTTGCAGAACCCGAAGCTGCCAAAGGCCTTCAGCGTGCCCCAGACCTTGTCCACCACCTCGGGACTGTAGTTTCGTGCCCGCGCCTCCTTCCGGAAGAACTCCTCCACCCTGGCCTCCAGCACCTCGTTGCCCAGCGCCCGGCGGAACTCGTCCGCGCGTGCCAGCCCGCACCCGGTCATCACGTCGAAGGTCTTAAGGATCTGTTCGTGGAAAACGGTGACCCCGTGGGTCTCCTTAAGGACCGGCTTGAGGTGGGGATGCGGGTAGACCTCGGGGGCGAATCCGTGCCGGTGCTCCAGGAAGGGCCGGACCATGTCGGATTTCATCGGGCCGGGCCGGAACAGCGATATGTCAATGATGAGGTCGTTGAAATCCCGAGGCGCCATCTTCCCGATCAGTTCGCGCTGGCCCGGGGATTCGATCTGGAAGCAGCCCAGTGTGTGGGTGCTGCGGATCAGTTCAAAGGTTGGCTCGTCATCGAGCGGGACCGCGTTGAGGTCGATGCGCCCGTCCTCGGCGATGTAATCCGGGCCGGCCCCGTCCGCGCCTGCCGGATGTGCGCCGGCGGCAACCACCTCGGCCTTGGAGGGGTGGAGCCGGATGACTTCCCGGACGGCAAAAGCCATGGCGCTCTGCATCCGGACGCCCAGGACATCGAGTTTGAGCATGCCCATGGGGTCCATGTCGTGCTTGTCGAACTGGCTCATGGGCAGGCCAAGGCCGCTGGGCTGCACGGGGGTGCGGTCCAGCAGGGTGGCATCGCCGAGGATGACCCCGCACGGGTGCATGGAGATGTGGCGGGGCAGACGGTCCAGCCGTTCCGTGAGGTCCACCAGCAGGTCCAGCTGCTGGTTTTCGGTGAAGCCGCGCTGCTCCACCCGGTCCGCAAACTCCTTCAGTTCGGGTTTCTCCACGAGGGCTTCACGGAAGTGCCTTGCAGAGAACCGCCACAGCTGCTTGGCAATCTCCCCGACCTCGCCGTCGTCCATGCCCAGGGCCAGGCCGGCGTCGCGCACGGCACCGCGAGCGCGGTAGCCGTTCTGCATGCTCATCAGCGTGACGCGCTCGGCGCCGAAGCGTTCAAAGATCTTCCGGTAGACGTTGTGCCGTTCTGCGCTTTCGACGTCGATGTCGATGTCGGGCAGGGTGGCGCGGTCGCGGGAAAGGAAACGTTCAAAGATGAGGTCGTGCTGGAGCGGGTTCACCTGGCTGACGTCGATCAGGTAGTTGACCAGGCTGGAGGCGCCGGAACCGCGGGCGGCCGCCCGGACGCCCAAGTCCAGGATCATCCGGGAGACCTCTGCGACGGTCAGGAAGTAGGAGGCGAACCCCAGCGAGTCGATAATCCGGAGCTCGTGCGCCAGCCGGGTCCGCATCTGTTGTTCCTGCCGCCCGGAAATTCCCGGGAAACGGCGGCCGATGCCGGACTCACAGCGCAGGGTCAGCTCTGCGAGCGCGTCGCCGTCGATCCCGATCACGGAGGCTTCCGGAACCACGGGCTGTTTCCAGCCCATGTCTGCCACGGGATCCATGCGGCAGCGGTCCGCGAGCGCCTCGGTCTGGGCGAGTAGCCGTTTGAGGTCCGCAGTGCCGTAGCCGGCGGCATGGATGATCTCCTTGCCCAGCTGCAGCATCTGGGCCGCCGATTTGAGCCAGCCCTGCCCGTTGGGCTGCAGCAGAGGGGCGGCGGAGAGCTCGGGGAGTGATTTGAGCGTCCGGGCCGAGTCCAGCACATCGGCGGTCGCCGCGCCGTCCTCGGCCACATACCGCACGGCGTTGCTCAGCACGGCGGGCACCCCGTGTTCTGCCGCGAGCTTCAGCATGCGCACCGCGTGGGCGGTGCTCATGGGTTCCCCGGGCGGGCTGAGCTGGGACACTGCTTCCGCGGCGAGCGTTCCGGGAGGCATGGCATCCAGCCAGCGTTTGAACAGGGTGCGGGGCCGCAGGTACCGCCGGCCGCCCATGGCACGGCCGACGTCGGAGTCCGGGCCGATCAGCACCGTCAGGACCGGCTGCAAGGTTTCCGGGTGCAGGGTGCGGGAGGCCAGTTCCGCCCGGGTGACGGCCACCGGTACTGCTCCCCCGGCCTTGCCCGTGGTGCGGGCATGGGCGTCGGAGATCAGACGGCACAGCGCCCTGTAGCCTGCGCCGTTGTTGTGCCCGTGCGCCAGCACGACGACGCGTCCCCCGAGCTGGGTGCGGAGGTCGCCGTCGTCGTCAAAGACCGCGAGGTCCACGCCGACGATCGCATCCAGGCCGGCGGCCATGCACGCCTTCAGGTGCTTGACGGTTCCGTAGAGCCCGTCGCGGTCCGTGCAGGCCAGGGCAGTGGCGCCGTCGGCGGCGGCCGCGGCGGCCAGCTCATCCGGCCAGGAGACGCCATAGTGGGCGCTGAAGGCGGTGGAGACGTGCAGATGGGTGAAGCTCATGCCGTCTCGGGCTTCCGGAGGGGCTGCAGCGCGTCGTGGATCCTCAGGAGCCGCCAGCGGCCGCTGCCGATATGCCGGGTCAGGTCAAGGGTGAGGGTGGAGGCCGCGGCGTGGTCACCGGCGGCACGGACCTGGACGCGCCAGATCTCGTGATCCACCAGTCCCGGCCCGCTCCCGAGCGGCGCCCGGCTTTCTTCCGCCCACCACTGGCGGCGTTCAAACCAGCGGACAGGT
The DNA here is from genome assembly GCF_052115605.1 of Arthrobacter sp. 2MCAF15. Classification (NCBI taxonomy): domain Bacteria; kingdom Bacillati; phylum Actinomycetota; class Actinomycetes; order Micrococcales; family Micrococcaceae; genus Arthrobacter; species Arthrobacter sp. 2MCAF15. The sequence continues at coordinate 211,509 of NZ_JBFRGZ010000006.1, forward strand.
TCGGCGCAGACCGTGTAGCGACGTCCGGCCCAGTCGAGGCGCAGGGGCTGGCCTGAGGGCGTGCAGGCGACATCCACAGACTCGCTGAACATGCCCACGTTGCCTCCCGACCCAGTCCGGGCTGGAGCCGGCCCAGTCCCCGCTTCGACTTTCCACGTCTACTTCAAGTTCCAGCTACTTCAAGGTCCAGCGCTTCTGCATTGATTCGAATCTGAATTTATTCGAACATATCTTCGAATAAAATCAGTCTACGTCGAAGAGGCGACAAAACCCAGATCGGGGGTGGACGGACGATGGCACAGGTAGCAGGATTGAGCCATGAGCTCCCATATCGCACTCCTGAAGCACGTAAAGGTCGCCGCCAAGAATTCAACCTTGGTGGCGACCTTCGATATAGACGGCAATATCCCGGGGCAAGGCGCCTACGTGGTGGGCCTGCTGGCAGCCGAGCCGGACTACTCCCATCAACGCAGACTGGGTATTGAGTTCATGAACGGCGAGGCGGTCTCCTTCTACTTCTTCAATCATGACGGCACGGAAGAGAACTTCGACCTCAAAGGCGTGGAACACTCAGGAAACACCATCACCGGAAACTTCCCCATCGCGACTGTGCTGGGCCTGCCCAAGGGCCACCTCATGACCGCCTTCAGCGATTGTGACGGCCGGGACTACCAGGCCAACGTGCCTGTCGAAGAGGCCCTCTAGCCGGCAGGAACCGACCCCGGCCGTGCGGAAGTGGCGGCTGCGCGGGCCTTAGTCCGTCCAACAGAAATCTGTTGCACTCGAAGCCGTGGCGGCACGCTTTCGGCCGCTTTCCCGACGTCTGCGGAGACAATGCCGACGAATGTGGCATACCCCCTTACCCGCCTCAGGATCCCGCCCCGACCCCTCGACGCCGGGCCGCGATGTGCTCGGCGACCATGATCGTGGGGATGTTGATGTTAGCCGACGGCGGTTCAGGAAGGATCGAGGCGTCGACTACCGAGAGGCCCGGCACTCCGTACACCCGTCCCGAGGTGTCGACCACAGCGCCGGCCCGGGGGTCCGTTCCCATCGCACAGGTACCCACGGGGTGGTGGTAAGTCGTGGCCGTGGCCTTGATCCAGGTGCGAACGGCGACGGCGTCGGCCACCAGGTCCTTCTGGGGCGCGAGCCGGGAACCGCCAGTGATCCGGGTCAGATGAGGGTGGGCCACGGCGGCGTCCGCGAGCTGCAGGCCCTCCACCAATCGATCGATGTCCACCGGATTGCGGAAGTACCCGAGGTCGATGGCCGGTGCGGCAGTCGGGTCGAGTGTGAGCACCCGCACCTCGCCGCGCGACGCCGGCTTCAACAACGCCGCGGCGAGCATGCAGCGGTACCCGTCCCCGAGCCGGTACGGTCCGCAGACCATGAGCTGGAGATCCGGAGGATCCGCCGCGGAACTCCGGCTGCTCCGGGCTGTCGCCAGCATCTGGAAGATCGGAGGGTCTCCGAGTGGTTGGAGACAGGGCAGGTCGATTGCCACCCACGGGTGGTCGGCGAGATTCGTCCCCACACCCGGCAGGTCGATCGTGACGGGCCTGCCCAATGCGGCTACGTCCGCGGCGGGGCCGATGCCAGAGCGGATGAGCAGCGCGGGCGAGTGGTAGGCGCCAGCGCAGACAATTACCTCATCGGCCGCGATGATCTCGCCCTCGGAGGACCGGACACCTATCGCACGCCCGCGACGTAGCACGACCTCGGCGATCGGACAGGTCGCGCGGATCGTCAGGTTGGGCCGGGAGCGGACGGGATCCAGAAAGGCCAGCGCCGTACTGACCCGGAGGCCTCGCACACAGTTGACTGGCAGCGCCGAGAGACCGACAGCCCCCGGGGCGTTGTGGTCTGGAATTCGCGGGATCCCAACCTCCGCGATGGCGTCCTCCATCGCAAGCGTGAGCTCGGACTGTTCGTCCCCCTGATAGCGGCGGATCGGCACTGGGCCGTCCGTCCCGTGATAGGGCGACGACCCGAAGTCCTGGTCATGCTCAAGGCGGAGGAAAGAGGGCAGCACGTCCGCGAAAGTCCATCCCGGCAATGCCCAGCCGTCGTAATCGGCCGGATGCCCGCGCAGGGCGAAGGTGGCATTGACGGCCGACGAACCCCCGGTCACCCGCCCCTGTGGAAGGTCCAACGGCGGACCTCCGGCGACGCCTGTTCCATGTAGCCCCCAGTCGTGCGAGGCCGTGCTGGTGCCATGGATGCCGTCCGCGAGGTCGGCCGGAAGCCTCGCCGCCGGGTAGTCCGGCCCCGCTTCGAACAGCACCACCTCGCGGTCGGCGTCCTCGCTGAGCCGCGAAGCCAACACGCAGCCTGCACTGCCCGCACCCACCACGGCCACGTCATACCGGCTCTTCATCGCTTGCCCTCGCTTCCAACTCCAGTCTCGGCCGGTGGCGGGGGTTTTGCTAGTTCAGAATTCGAACGGGCCCAGAGAGGTCCCAGGGCCGCCATCAACGCCGACGGCGCGGGTACCAGTCGGTCTGGACATTCAGGAGGATTAGCTGCCGGCTTTGTACACTTCCAGCTCGAGCGTGATGAAGGCGTCGATCATCGCCCGGTAGGTCTTCTCGACAAGTTCGACGTCGATGTCCTTCTTTTCCGCCGTCGCGCGGACGTGTTCGATGACCCGCTCCACACGGCCGGGCGCACGGACCTCGGCGCTGTCCGCCTTGAGGGTCCCGGCGATCCGGATCAGACGCTCACGGCGCCCGATCAGGGACACAATCTGCTCGTCCACCTCGTCAACAGCCACCCGCACGGCGGCGAGCTGTTCGCGGTCGGCCTGGGCGGCCTTGTCGTCTGCGTGATTTGTGGGCATGTGCATGACAGTATCGAAAGATGCAGCCACGAGTCGACTTCATATCACTAGGTGTCCGCAGTGTTGACGCCTCACACCGCTTCTACGTCGATGGCCTCGGATGGCCGGTCCACCGGGAAGTGCCCGGGGAGGTGCTCTTCATCCAGGTCAACCACGGCCTCATCCTCTCCCTCTGGGACGCGGCCCAAATGCAGGCCGAAGCGGCCACCGACGCCCCTGCCGGCATTGCCACCATCACCCTGAGCCACAATCTGGCCAGCACGGCAGAAGTCGACTGGGTGATGGCCGAAGCAGAGAGCGCCGGAGCGGCCATCATCGCCGAACCAAAGACCCAGTCCTGGGGCGGTTACACGGGATACTTCGCCGACCCCGACGGCTACCGCTGGGAGGTCGCCTTCAACCCAGACTGGGTGGTCGACGGCGGCGGCAAAGTAACGCTGTAGCCCAGGCTGTTGTAACCCAGGGCGCTGTAACCACAGGAGGCCAGCTCCGCTTGCGGCCAGCCAACCCCTAGAACAGGCTCCCCACCGGCTCGATGAGTTCCGGCGAGTCATTCCTGACGTTCCCGACGGCGGTGCCGACGGCGTCGATCGTCCAGCCTTCCGCGACGTCGTGCGCCCCGGCCCGGACCAGGTCCACGAGTCCGGCCGCGTCATCGGCCTGCGGGTCCAGCCACGTCTGCATCGTCTCGCGGTTCATGGGCAGCGGAACCCTGTCATGCAGCGCGGTCAGCTCCGCCAGCATTCCCCCGGCGTAGCCCTCCGGCGGGGAGTCGGTGGTCATGATCGAGGTCGAGAGCATCCAGCGCTCCGGGTCGCCCTCGGCCTTGGACGGGTCCCTCCACCATTCATAGAGTCCTGCGAAGACAATGGGGTGTCCGTCCGTGGGATGGACGTAGTAGGGCTGCTTGCTGCGGCCCTCGCCCTTCCACTCGTAGTAGCCGTCCGCGGGGACGGCACAGCGGCGGGAGCGGGTCGCCTTCCGGAAGGCGGGCTTCTCCAGCACGGTCTCGCTGCGGGCATTGATCATCTTGGACCCGATGCCCGGGTCCTTGGCCCATGAGGGCACCAGACCCCAGCGCGCAATGTGCAGTTGGCGGACCGGCTCGCCGTCCACCAGCCGTTCGAGCAAGATCGGCACATCAGCTGTCGGGGCCACGTTCCACGACGGYGGAATCGCGATCTCATCCTCCAGCCCGGCATCGAATTCGGCCAGCAGGTCCCCGACGGCCCGGGCCATCACGTAGCGTCCACACATGGCACCAGCATGCCACCGCACCCATTCCGTGTCATCCGCGCCTTCGTGAATCCCGGCTCAGCCCGGCTCAGTCCGCCGAGGTCGCCGGAAACGTGCGAAGTCGCCGGAACTTCCCTGTGTGTCAGGCTGTTGTGTGACAGGTTCCCTGTTGCTGGAGCCGGTGCAGTGCGGGGGAAGGTCCATCATGGATTTCGTTATGCCTGTTCGTGTTTCGAACCGGAAGCACTTCACTAC